>JBGUHM010000083.1:0-74866 GCA_045112115.1 Sodaliphilus sp.
GGCGTAGAGTCGTACCACATCTGTTACAAAGGCGAATTTGCGGTTGTCGTATGCTTCTCTGGTATAAGGGAACATATCGAGGTCGAAATTATCCTCATTCCATTCCTTTATTTCATATTCAGGCAACATATGTTTCCACGACTCTATACACTTGAGAGCAAGAGCGGGCATTTCGCCGCGTCCGAACCAGCAATAATGAATAATTTTAGGTATCATAACTTATTTGAACGATTTAAAGGTTCTAAGCAAACCACGCAGTATACGCACTCCGACATAAAAGTGGCCGTGGTAGCACATTACCGCAAGCTTATAATAATAAGGTATAGTTGGCTGGCGCATAATATCGCGCTTTCGCCACTTTCGGTCGACAAAATGCGACATATTCCGCTCAATCATACGCTCGTTGTCGTACAATAGGATGAGACCCATGATACTAATCTTATAATAGTTCAATCCCAGAGTGATTGCCTGAGTATCCTCCTTTGCCATATCGTTCACCGCAAAGAAGTCGTCCATCATATCGTTAAGTTTAATAGCAGGCTTAATAGCCAATATCTTCGATTGCGATGAGATAGAATTTGGGTTGGTCTTATTATAGAAATACAGCTGTTCGTCGATATATGATATCTTCTTGGCGAAGAAGAGTATCTTATACATTACCGACTTGTCATCAAACATGTCGACACCTTTTACAAAGGTAATCTTATAGTCGGAGAAAAGACTACGACGTACAAGTTTGTTCCAAAGCCCATTATGCAATTTACCAGAAAGTAGATGACACAGGCATTCGTCACGATTCTGACACATCGGACCTATACCAGCCTTCTTAACCTTGCCGTTGCCATAAATATAGTTAAAATCGCAAATGGCCACATCGGAGTCGTCTTCTTGTACTTTAGTTGCCAATCGCTCGATATACTCCGGGGCAACATAATCGTCGCTGTCGACTTGAATCAAATAGTCACCCTTTGCTTGAAGCAAACCTGTACAACGCGCCATTGCACTGCCACGGTTTTTCTTGTGGTGAAGAATTCGCACAAAGTCCCTTCGCTCTTCGTATCGGTTGATTATGGCCTCTAGCCTGGATAGACTACGGTCGTTGCTAGCATCATCCACAAAGATATACTCGATATCTTTGTAAGTCTGTTCGAAAAGTGATGTAACACACTTTTCGATGTATCGTTCGGCGTTATATATCGGGATGACTATTGAAACTAACATCAGAATATCATTTACGCAAATCAGTATTGCGGCAAGAAAAAGAAGTGGTATAAATATGGTATATTCTCAGCGGTAGGCATGTAAACTGCCTTGTAAACCGCAATGAACATATACGAATTAATAAGAATGGCTATTGCCAGCGCCATCAGGCGACGGCTGTTTCGCCACAGATAACACAGGGTATAGGCACTCATTATCATCACGAAAATTGTGAGATACTGAGTGGGGCGAAGGATAAAATGAGAGGTGTTCATCAACAGGTTTTCGAGACACATCCCCAAAAAAGCGAGTATAAAATATATGTGCAGCAGACGGTCATCGCTGAAATAGCGCCTTACTCTCGGATAATAAAATAAGACTAAGAGATCGACCAAGATCAAGCTCACACGAGCAGGCCCAAAATGTATGTTACGGAAAGTGCCGTCAATGATGGGCTGCAACATTCCGCTTTCATCATAAACGTTGTAGGACAACAGCCCTAAAAGAGGTTTCACGACCCACTCCAGCAATGGCTGTACCCATACCGGATATATACCAAGACCCACACATACCAGAAAAATTCCGATAGTAATCCATCTACGACGTCCCCAGGAAGGATTCGAGAAAGTCAATAGATACAACGGTATCAGCAGAGCGGCAGAACGATGAATCAACATGGCAGCCAAAGCGATTAGAGCAAAGACTGCAAAATGTCGCCAAGTGCGTCGCTCAATAAGTGGCACCATAGCTACAAATATACATACACAAACCGCCTGTCGCATCGAGTTGCACCACTCCACGAAATATATGCCAAGCATCAAGTTCAATCCCACCCAAGGAAGCAGGAAACGTCTGTCACGTAGAGCATAGTAAAGCAATGAAGCCTGCAATAGTCCCCAGAATGCGAAATAGAAGAAATGATGGACATGCATCCATGCGAACAACCGACTTATGGCCACAAAACCCCATTCATATCTTTCACGCCCCATTGAATGGGAACGGCCGTTTAATAGATTCTGGTACTGATCGAGATACATCCCATGATCGTAACCAGTATGCCACCTAGCGCCTGCCACAGCGGCGATTAGAAGCACCGAAAGAATTATCTCCCAGTTATGCGATATAATCTGCCAAAGATTCATCGCATGTAAAGTATTCTCATTCTTTTGTGCCGCACGGCAGCCGAGAAAACACAACACGGCCGCCGTAAGACAATATACGAGAATACTTAAAAACATGGACTATTACTTCTTGAAGATACCGCAGAAATCTAGAATACGCTTGTCGTCACGCCATGGCAGAGTCTTGAACTCCTTGTGTGCCGTGAGGAAGACAACAATGTCGGCGCACTCATAAGCTTCACGATAGTCGGTAAGCTTGAACACTTTGTGCTCTGAGATGTTAGGTTCAACAACCACGATGTCGGCATTGTTGCAACTCTGCATGACGCTCGTAGTGATGCGTTTCGCCGGCGACTCACGCAGGTCATCGATATCGGGTTTGAATGCCAGTCCCATCATTGCCACGCGCGGCGGACGCTTATTGTCGAGTTCAAATCGCATCATTGCGTTCTTTATGCGTTCGACACACCACAACGCCTTGTAGGTGTTGGTCTCGCGTGCTTGAGAGATGATGCGTGCCTGCTTGGGGTAAGCGGCAGTGATGAAATACGGATCGACCGCGATGCAGTGTCCTCCCACACCACAACCAGGCTGAAGGATGTTGACACGCGGATGCTTGTTGGCCAGTTCGATAAGTTCCCAAACATTGATACCTGCTTTGTCGCAGATCATCGACAGCTCGTTGGCGAACGCAATTTGCACGTCGCGGCTCGAGTTCTCGGTGAGTTTGCACAACTCAGCCGTGCGAGAGTTGGTGCGATGCAATTTGCCCTTAACAAACTGTGAATAGAATTCTATTGCTTTGTCGGTCGAAGCGTCATCGATACCGCCTATCACACGGTCGTTGTGCACCAATTCGTAAATCACGTTTCCAGGCAGTACGCGTTCGGGACAGTAGGCGATATATATTTCACCCTGAAGCTCGGGCCTCTCTTTGAAAATGATTTCAGTCATCATTTCAGTGGTTCCGACAGGAGAAGTCGACTCAATAACGTAGAGGTCTCCTTTCTTCAAGAACGGCAAAACCATGCGGGTTGCGTTCTCCACATATGATACATCGGGCTCGTGATCACCTTTAAACGGCGTGGGCACCACAATGAAATAAGCGTCGGCAGTCTCGGGCGAGGTTGCTGCACGCAGTTTGCCATTCTTCACCACCTCCTGCAACAGATCTTGCAGTCCTGGCTCAACTATATGCAGTTGTCCGGCATTGGTTTTCTCCACCACCTTAGGGTTGATGTCGACACCTATGACGTCGACACCGTGCTCGGCTGCTATAATAGCAGTGGGCAGGCCTATGTAGCCCAAACCCATGAAACAAGCTTTCATTCTTTTCAGTCTCTTAATCTTAAATGTAGTAGTTTCTTATTTTATTTTCTCTTGGCGTAGCCATAGGTATAACCATAACGGCCATAGCCACTGTTCTCTTTGTTGGTACCATTGAGAATCACTGCCATATTCTTGTAACGCCCATCAGTGTAGTACTTTTCTACCTCAGCTAACATCGAGCGCTCCATGACACCTGAACGAATCACATAGATCGTGATGTCGCAGAACTTGTTGATGATGGTTGCATCGGCCACGATTTCCACAGGAGGACAGTCAATGAGAATGAGGTCATAACGCTCTCGCATCACTTTTATAAGTTCCTCGAAGCGGTTTCCAAACAGCAACTCTGTGGGATTCGGGGGAATGGTACCCACCGGCAAAAAGTCCAAGTTCGGGTTGATAGTACCTTTCACCAACAGAGAGTCGATGTCATCAACTCGCTCACTCAGGTAGTCGGTAACACCCTTCTTCGGCGATCCCACCAGCGACGATGAAGATGCCTTTCGCATATCAAGGTCAATATGCGCAACATGCTTGCCTTTGACAGCGAAACTGGCGGCAAGGTTTGCAGAGATGAAAGTCTTACCAGACCCTGGGTTGGAAGAAGTAAACATGACAACCTTGTTTTTTCCCTCTCGACCAGAAATGAACTCCAAATTGGTTCGGACGACGCGGAAGGCCTCGTTGATGACATTGCCGCTCTGATCCTTGACAACAATTTCTCGTTTTTCTTTGCGACGGTTGAAAATTGACAGCAGGCCATTGTACTTGCGATACGACAACGGAATCTCGCCAATGAACGGTATTGAAAGCACATCAAGATCTTTGCGTCCCCGAACTGTGGTACGCACAGTATTGATTATAAGCAATATTATAACCGGAAGTAGCAATCCGGCCATAGTTGCTAGTACTAAAATATTCATCTTCACTGGCTTAGTGGGAGTATTGGAGCCACTGGGATCAGATAGTTTTCTGGAATTAGGTGTTGTGAAAGCTTTGGACAACTGATTTTCTTCTTTCTTCTGAAGAAGGAACATGTACTGCTGTTCACGCACCTTTTGTTTTCTCTCCACACTCAATAAATCTTTTTCCAACTTGGGGTTCGATACTAATTTATTTTCAGTATTGCTTGCACTTCCTTGGAGAGCTGTAATATGGTCCTGAAGAGTTACTATCACATTGTCAAGTGCGGCCTGAATTGCTTGGCGCATTGAAGCCAGTTGCTGATCGAGGTCAACCACATACGGGTTATTAACACTACTGTTTGCCACAAGATTGCCGCGTTGCATCAACTTCTCATTATACGCCATTATCTGCTGTGATACCATAACATTGTCAATTCCGGAGTTAGCAGGCAATACTTTGTGTTTATTAGCTTCTCCTGATAGTTGTCCCTTAATATACTTGGCCATATAGAGCTGGTTCTTCAAAGTAAGCAACTCATTGCTCGTTTGCTCTGCCTTGTTCATATAAATATTTGAGGCGATGGTAAGATCCGGCATCTGATGGTCGCTCTTATAGCTCGACACTTTGCTGTCGACATCGTCAAGGTTGCTCTCAATAAACTGCAGCTCACTATCGATAAATTTAATAGTAGCAGTAGCCTGCTCCTCAATCTGTCTAACGTAATTGGAGTTATATACGGTGAACAATTCACGCAAGATATCCTCTGCTCGTTCAACTGACTGGTCGGTGTAACTGATGTCGATAACTGACGATTTATCATCAGTAAGTTCTACAGAAATTGCCCTTACACAATTAGCGATTGCAACTTTGGTAGTTGAATGCGTAACGTTGATTGTTTTCCCATAGTCTCCTTGATAGTTAACACTTGGACTAACTCTCACTTTCCCTATAGGGGTGTTAACTAAGGCTCCTAACTGAGTCTTTACAACTTTGTCTAAGACCTTCGATTCAGAGCCAGATAAAGCCAAATCGTCTTTAATAAAAAAGTTGCCCAACTCAACATATCCATTCTTAAGCATTGTTACTGACATCGAAGCTCGCTGTGTGGGTGTGACATCAGCCATGACGACTTGTATAGGTAAGTTTTTACCATAAAGTACCTTATCATGGAAAGTTCCCTTGATAGAATAGTTCATGTCCAAGCGTAATGAGTCTACCACCGATTTAACATATTCAGGCGATTTAATTGTAAGCATCTCATTGTGAATATTTGCTCGTCTAGCACCAGGGCCTACACTAGAGAACGAACTGAACTCACTAGCCAAAGTAGAGTTATCACGATCTTTCACAAGCACAGACATCTTGCGTGTATATGTTGGCGGTGTCACTAAAAGATATAGAACAGCAAGTCCAAGGAAAAAGGCCAATGAAAAAAGGAACCAGTACCACTTTCGAACAATCATCAGCAACAGATCCTGCATGCTGAAACTAGACAAAGAGACACTCTCATTGCCGTTGCCGTAATAGCCGTTATTGTTGTTATTTGAATCTGCCATTTTTTACTTGAATATAATAACACACAAAGAAGAAATGAGCGAAGTCACTGACATCCAGAAGGTAGGAGTGCGTAAAGTATTTCCGTTTACGGTCGACTGATTTGCTTTGGTGCTGTTTGGTTCAACATACACGATATCATTCTGCTTGATATAATAAGCTGGAGACGAATAAAGTTCCTTTGCATTGCGTAAATCAACCCTGAAAATCTTTTGCTGACCGCCCTCGTCGCGAATAAGTAGTACATTATCGCGTTTGCCGTAAATGGTAAGATCGCCACTACGACTCAATGCATCGATTAGAGTAATGTGGTCATGGTCAATCTGGAAACGGCCTGGATGGCTCACCTCACCCATAACCTCGAAATAAAGGTCAAGAAAGTTCACGGTTACCGTTGCATCTTTGAGATGTTGCCCCTCAATCAAACGTTGTTTAATAAAATCGGATACCTCAGCCCGATTCATTCCTGCAATATGCATTTTACCTAAAATCGGGAAATCGATATCGCCGTTTTCATCCACTGTATAGCTTGAGATCTGATTGGTACGCAACGTTTCATTCGATGACGAAGAGTTATATCGCCCCACGATATTCAGATTAAAAAGATAAGCCAACTCAGGATTCTTGCTGTTGACAAATATCGACAACTTGTCTCCGGGCTCAATCTTGATTGCGGGAACATTCTGCATCTGGAACACCTGTCCCGACTCTAAATCCTGGAAGTACCCCAATTGCGGCGTACTACAAGCGCCCAGCAGCAATCCCGCCGCGAGCACCATCAGTAGATTTCTAATTTTCTTCATTGTTTGTTATTGTTGTTTTATTGTTAATCAGTTTGGTAAGTATCAAGTTGAAGATAAACCACAACACAAGCGATATCAGAAGCACCAAGTTGATGTTCATAATAAAGCTTGCCAATACCATTATAATTATTAACGTAATTGATATGCAGTTTATTGTAATCAATGCCTTACGTTGATTCATGCCTATGGCCAGGAGCTTGTGGTGGAAGTGGTTCTTGTCGGCCTTGAACGGGCTGTTGCCCATACGAACGCGGTGAACGACCACCCGCACCGTATCGTAGCACGGATAGACCAAAGGCGCCAAACCAATCATCAGTGGCAGTGAGCAGTGGACTGTCTTCGGATTGTGCCCGAACTCCGTCCCCGTGAGCAGTATTCCCAACGACGCGAGCACCAGCCCCAATATGGTGGAGCCGGTATCTCCCATAAAGATCTTGGTTTTCTTCTTCGAACTGCCGGTAAGGTTATAGTACAGATACGGCAGTACGCATGCCAGCATCACCATGGACAACATAGAGAACAGCCAGTTGCCCGAAGCATAGCTGAAGTAGGCGTAATAGCACAGTCCCAAGCTGCTTATGCTTCCGGCCAGGCCATCGATACCATCGATAAAGTTGATTGCATTAATCACAAAGATGATGGCGAAAATAGTTAATGGCCAACCCACCCAAGGTGAAAGAGCGTGCAACATAAACAAGCCATGCAGATCGTTAATCCACAACCCAGACAGGCACAACAACAGTCCCGCAAGAATCTGGCCCATGAATTTCTTCATATAGCGCACACCCTTAAAATCGTCCACCAGACCAATGATGAACATGATGAACATTGCGCCAATAACTCCCAAGCCCTTGCTAATCTCCGCCGGTAAGATTGTTATATCCTGAACGTGAATAGAGAAGATCGCCGCTGCGATGAGCACCAACACCGACACCGGGAAGAAAATAATGCCACCCAAACGCGGTACATCGCCTTTGTGAATCTTACGCTCGCTGTGACTGTCGAAATAGTGTCTCCTGTAAGCCAATCCTATAATCCACTTCTCGGCGTATAATGCCAGAAGCAAAGCTACTACGAAAGTGCCAATCAATACGATAAATCTACTGCTCACCATAAACCAGACTACTCTAAAACTTCCAACATGTCGGCTGTAATCTGCGCCGTGGCAACAGCCAGAACGTTGTCGATGGAAATAACCACACGGCGATTACGCTTACCCTTGATTTTTACATACTTACCCTCAACGCCATCAAGCATTCCGCCAGTGATACGCACTCTTGTTCCGTTGCTCAATTCGGGCAACGACGCATCGTAATACTCTACATCGCCCCTTCCGTGGCGCGTGACAGAGATGAACGAATTCATCTCACGGTCACCAATCACGATAGGCACGCTTCGTCCCCCCTCACGGCGGGTGAGGTATTGCAAATATGGCACACGTCGCTTAAACGACTGCAAGTCGTCGCGATGCCATCGAACGAAAATAAGATTGTGGATTGCTGGTTCCTCAGTGAGCACACGTCGGCCGCGAGAAATTCTCACAACCTCACGCATAGGTATGAACGTTTCCACATTCTGCGCTTCGAACAGGTTGCGAGCAGTCATCTCACGACGAAACGTAGCACGCATAGCATACCAACTCAAACCGTTTTCATTATTTTCTAATTCTTTTTTCAATTACTTTTTTGAGCGTTTATGGGCATTCCTTTGGCGCTTCGAGCGTTATATAACATATTGACGCTCAAATTATTAAGAAACACCGAAAAACTTTTATAGTTCATAAAACAGGTCGTAACCAACCCGTTATTGACTGTAAAATCATGCAAAGGTAAGTATTTAAATTTTATCCTGCAATTTTTTTTTGAATTTGTTAGTATTTTTCTCATTGCACACCATTGCACTAATTTGTTCGATGATTTGTTCGATGATTTCACACACATTTTACATTTTTAGATATTACATCCCGCATTATTTGATTTTTTTCGTACCTTTGCATTTTGCTAAAGATATGATTTACCCTGAGAATTTCGAAAACACCATCGGTTTCACCACCATACGACATGAGATTGCGCAGCGTTGCCTGAGTCCCATGGGATGCAAATGCTGCGAAGAAATGGCTTTTGAGACGCACTTTCAGCTGATTCGTGACAGACTTCAGCAGGTGAGTGAGTTCCAGTCGATTATCGCCTCGGGACGCGAGTTCCCCTTGAGCTATTACTTCGACTTACGGCAGGAGTTAAAGCAGGCGCAAGCCCCCGGCACTTTCATGCCTGTGACCGCTATGTTCAACCTGCGTCGGTCGCTATCGACAGTCGGCGCCATCGCCCGCTTTTTCCGTGTAGGCGACGACGGAGCCATCCCCTACCCTTCGCTGGCCGGACTCGCCGCCGGACTCTCGCCGCTTGACGGTCTGGCACACGACATCGACAACGTGGTCGACCGCACCGGTGAGGTCAAGGACACGGCCTCGCCGCTGCTGCATGAGTTGCGTCGCGCCATAGCTTCGGCTATGGCCAGTGTGTCGGGAATCATGCAGCGTGTTATTGCCCGCGGCAAAGCCGACGGCATCCTCGACAAGGACACCGCTCCGAGCATGCGTGACGGCCGTCTCGTGGTACCCGTAGCGCCCATGCACAAGCGCAAACTCCGCGGCATCGTGCACGACGAGAGCGCCACGGGAAAGACGCTCTTCATCGAGCCCGAGGAGATTGTCGAGACTAATAACCGCATACGCGAAGCTCAAGGCGAAGAGAAACGAGAGATTGCGAGAATACTCACTGAACTCACCGACCAGATCAGACCGCATATCGATGAGATTCTCGACAATATCGCCATTCTCGGCGAACTCGACTTCGCGCGAGCCAAAGCGCTGTTTGCCAACGATGTTGGCGGCACCTTGCCCAATCTCCACGATGAGCCGTCGGTTGAATGGTACCATGCTGTTCACCCTACCCTTCTGCTCGCCTTACGTGCGCAAGGGAAAGAGGTAGTTCCGCTGGACATCATGCTCAACGATACCCAACGTATCGTTCTCATCTCCGGCCCTAACGCCGGCGGAAAGAGTATCTGCCTGAAGACTGTGGGTGTGGTACAGTATATGACCCAATGCGGCATCCTACCGACAGTGTACGAGAACTCACACATGGGTGTGTTCCGCGACATCATGGTCGACATTGGCGACCAGCAGTCGATCGAGGACGACCTCAGCACCTACAGCAGTCACCTTCGTAACATGAAGACATTCCTTCAGAGAGGCACACGCAACTCTCTGGTGCTCATCGACGAAATGGGTAGCGGCACCGAGCCACAGATAGGCGGAGCAATAGCCCAGGCCATTCTCGAGCAGCTAAACGACAGGCATGTGTTCGGTGTAGTCACCACGCATTACCACAACCTCAAGAACTTCGCTCAGGACACCGAAGGCATAGTCAACGGCGCCATGCTCTACGACCGCCAGGCCATGACTCCCCTGTTCCAATTGTCGATAGGTTATCCTGGCAGTTCGTTCGCCATCGAGATTGCTCGAAAGATGGGATTGCCCGAAAAGGTGATTGCCAGCGCGAGCGAGATTGCCGGCAGCGACTACATCAACCTCGACCGGTATCTGCTCGACATTGTGCGCGATCGCAAATATTGGGAGCGCAAACGCCATGAAATCAGGTTGAAAGAGAAAAAAATAGAACAGACCATCGAGAGCTACAACACTCGTCTCGAGCAACTAAACCTGGAGCACCGCGCCATCATCAAAGGAGCAAAGACCGAAGCGAAAGAGATTCTTGCCCAGAGCAATGCCCGAATCGAGCAGACCATCAAAGAAATCAAAGAGACGCAGGCCGAGAAAGAGAAAACCCGCGAGATCAGGCGTCAACTCGACGAGTTCAAGGAGCGACTGAACCAGCAGAGCGACAATGAGGACATCGCGGAGTTCAAACCCATCCGTCAGCGCACGCCCCAACCAGCAAAAAAGCCCAAGATGGCGAAAAAACCTGCCAAAGCGACACTCGAAATCGGCGCAAATGTCGTGTTGAAAGGCTCAACCACCGTTGGCACGATTATTTCTATCGACGAAAAGTACGCGGTGGTAGCGTTCGGCAATATCAAGACCAGGGTCGAGACTACAAGAATCGAGCCAACCTTGCGACAGCCGACAACAACACAGAAGCCGGCCATCAGCCGGGCGACCGCCGATGAAATACGTGAACGGCAACTGCGCTTCAAGACCGAAATCGACTTGCGCGGGTGCCGTGCCGACGAGGCTCTACAAGCTGTCACATATTTCATCGATGATGCAATACAGTTTGACTATCACCGCCTGCGCATACTCCACGGCACCGGCACTGGTGCCTTGAGAGAGGCCATACGGCAGTATCTCAACACCGTTGACGCGGTGAAGAGCTACCACGACGAGCACGTTCAGCTCGGCGGCGCCGGCGTGACGATAGTGAACTTGGAATAAACACATTTATATATAGCGATTATGATTTTCGACAACGACGATAACTACAAGGCTGGGAGCGCACACGTGGTGCCTATCATCACCGAGGTGAAAGACGTGAACTTCGACGACGAGAGCCTCGAGACGCTTAAACACGACGAGACGCTTATCCTTACCACCCGAAACACAGTGCTGTTCCCCGGAATGACACTGCCCATCGCTGTGGGTAGGAAAAAGTCGCTCAACGTGATACGTGAAGCTGAGAAGAAGAAGAAACCGGTGGCCGTGATATGTCAAATCGACAGCAACAACGACGACCCCACCATCAACGACCTCTATCCAGTGGGCACCCTTGCAACTGTAATAAAGGTGTTGCAACTGCCCGACGACACTGTGAATGTGATTCTGCAGGGTCGTGTTGCGGTCAACCTCGACGAGATTACCAGCGACACACCTATGTATAAAGGGCACGTGAGTCCGAGAGGCATTTACATGCCTGCCAAAAACGACAAAGAATTCAAGGTGCTTGTGAGCGCCATACGCGACACCACGCTAAATATGCTCAACAGCTATGAGAACGGCGGGGTGGAACTTGCTTTCGCCATCCGCAACATCGACGACCCTGTCTACCTCATTGACTTTCTGGCGTGCAATCTGCCCTTCGACTACCACAAGAAACAGGCATTGCTTGAGGAGCAGGAAATCATGACGCGTGGCTACCGTCTGCACGGGTTCATCCAGAAAGAGGCACAGTTGGCCGAGTTGAAAGCCAGCATCCAGTCGAAGACACGCGAGGACCTCACGCAACAGCAGCGTGAGCATTTCCTCCAGCAACAGATTCGCGCCATCCAGCACGAGCTGGGCAACGACGGCGACGACTTCGAAAAGCTCCAGGAGCGAGCCAAGAAGATGAAATGGGACGAAACCACCGCCGCGGTGTTCGAGAAGGAACTTGCGAAGTTGGAGCGCCTCAACACACAGTCGCCTGACTACTCGGTGCAGTACTCCTACCTCGACACTCTGCTGTCGCTACCATGGGGCATCTACTCAAAAGACGCTTTCAACCTCAAACGCGTTGAGAACAAACTCAACAGCGACCACTACGGACTCGAGAACGTGAAGAACCGCATACTCGAGCACCTCGCCGTGCTCAAACTCCGCGGCGATCTCAAGGCTCCCATCATATGCTTATACGGCCCTCCAGGAGTGGGAAAAACGTCGTTAGGCCGCTCGGTGGCCGAAGCCCTCGGGCGCAAATATGCCAGAATCTCGCTCGGCGGTCTCCACGACGAGGCCGAGATACGCGGACACCGTCGCACCTACATAGGCGCGATGCCCGGACGCATCATCGACGCTCTGGTCAAGTGCGGAACGTCGAATCCCGTTATCGTACTTGACGAAATCGACAAGGTTGGTCAAGACTTCAAAGGCGACCCCGCCGCAGCACTTCTCGAAGTGCTCGACCCGGAGCAGAACGGACATTTCCACGACAACTATATCGACACCGACTACGACCTGACCAAGGTGCTCTTCATCGCCACCGCCAACAACACTTCCACCATCTCACCGCCGTTACTCGACAGGATGGAAACTATCGAGATCAACAGCTATATCATGGAGGAGAAGATTGAGATAGCTCGCAAGCACCTTGTCCCCAAACAACTTGAGGCCAACGGTTTCAACAAACGTGAAATCACCTTCCCCAAGTCAACTCTCGCCTCCATCATCGACGGATACACCCGCGAGAGCGGAGTGCGTGAGCTCGAGAAGAAAATCGCACAGGTATTGCGAAAAATCGCCTTGCGCAAAGTTAAAGACGAAAACGACTTTCCGAAAAGCGTTGCCGTTGGCGACCTGCAGGAATACCTTGGAGCGAGAAAGTTCGACCGCGAGCAGTATGAAGGCAACGACTTCGCTGGTGTGGTCATGGGATTGGCATGGACCGCTGTGGGCGGCGAGATTCTCTATATCGAGTCGTCGCTGTCGCAGGGAAAGGGCGACAAATTGACACTCACAGGCAATCTAGGCGACGTGATGAAAGAGTCGGCGGTGATTGCGCTCGAATATATCAAGGCACACTGCGCAGAACTGGGCATCGCTCCCGAAACCTTCGACAAACACAATGTACATGTACACGTTCCCGAAGGCGCCATACCCAAGGACGGTCCCTCGGCTGGCGTAACAATGGTCACATCGCTGGCGTCATCGTTTACCGGCCGCAAGGTAAGACCTCGTCTGGCCATGACGGGCGAGATCACCCTTCGAGGCAAGGTCCTTCCTGTGGGCGGCATCAAGGAGAAGATACTTGCAGCCAAGCGTGCCGGAGTAACCGATATTGTGCTCTGCCGTGCCAACAAGAAAGACATCGATGAGATCAATGAGATTTATCTGAAAGGTCTCACGTTCCACTACGTCGACACCATAAATGAAGTGCTTGCATACGCACTTACCGACACTATTGTTTCTTAAAAAAAAGCTAAAAACACGCTTATTGGTTTAAATTTTGGTTAAAAGACGGCCCAAAACACATTTTTTTGGTACTGTTTGTGTAATTTCGCAGCAGTTTAAACGTTAATTTTAACAACTGAAATATTAAATCGACGAAAAAATTTAACAGTTAAACCCATTTGATATTATGAAACAGAACTTAAGATTAGCTCTCATTCTCTTCCTGGCCGCAATAGGCGGGTCGAGTGTCACACTGCTGGCTTCGGGCGGCGTGAACAGAGATGTGTACGTGCCTTCGACCAAGGCTAACAGTAATGTGATTGAGCAACAAGACAAGAACACTGTGACAGTAGCGTCGACCGCAGCACCGGTCGATTTCACCAAAGCAGCCGAAAGCACCATCAATGGTGTGGTGAGCATCAAGTCGTTTGCCTCAGCACGACAGCAGGACGACCTGCTCGACTTCTGGGACTTCTTCTTTGGTCAGGGCAGTTCCCGCCGCGGACAACAACAGGAGCAGGAGCCAAAGGCCAAGGGCCTCGGCTCTGGTGTGATTATCAGCAACGACGGTTACATCGTCACCAACAACCACGTGATTGATGGAGCCGAAAAGCTCGAGGTCACGCTCAACGACAACCGCAAGTTCAACGCAACCCTTGTCGGCACCGACCCCAATACCGATGTAGCGCTGTTGAAAATCAACGCCAAAGGCCTGACCTACATCCCGTTCGGCAATAGCGACAACGTGAAGGTAGGTGAATGGGTGGTAGCCGTTGGCAACCCCTTCGGTCTGAACTCCACCGTCACTGCGGGTATCGTCAGCGCCAAGGCACGCGGCCTCAACAAGGGCAACATGGGCCTTGAATCGTTTATCCAGCACGACGCTGCAGTGAACCCCGGCAACAGTGGCGGCGCACTGGTCAACACCAACGGTGAGCTCATCGGAATCAACACCATGATTTACAGCCAGACCGGCAGCTTCTCGGGATACTCGTTCGCCATTCCCTCGCTCGTGGTGAAGAAGATTGTCACCGACATCCAGCAGTACGGTAGCGTACAGCGCGCAGTGCTCGGTATCCAGTTCACCGAACTTGACGCCGACAAGGCCCGCGAAGAGGGCATCTCGGCCACTACCGAGGGCGTATATGTAAATAAGGTGAACAACGGCAGCTCGGCCAAGGAAGCCGGCATCCGCGTTGGCGACGTGATTGTCAAACTCAACGGCCACGACATCAAGAACGGCGCACAGATGCTTGAGCAGATGAGCAAGCTCCGTCCCGGCGACAAGGTGGAAGTCAAGTACTACCGCGACAATAAACTCAAGAGCACGACCGTCACCTTGAAGAACGACCAAGGCACCACCTCAATGAGCACAAAGACCGAATTCACCTCGCTGGGCTGCGCATTCCTGCCGCTGAGCGACAGTGACAAGGAAGACCTGGGTGTCTCAAGCGGTGTTAAGGTCACCGGCTTGACCAACGGCAAATTCAAGAGTGCCGGCATCAAGAACGGTTATATTATCACCAAGATCAACGGCCGCGAGGTGAACTCGCAAGACGACGTAGAGGACATCTACAACCGCATCATGCGCGACCGTGACGGTGACAAGGTGATGACCATCACCGGCGTAACCGCCACCGGCAAGAAAGAGTACCGCGCCGTCGACCTCTCTGACTAACGAACACTTATCCCTACCATATCACGAGGGGCTGAACCAATACGGTTCAGCCCCTCGTTACTTACAGTGCCTACGGGCTATTTGATTAGTTTCTGGGTATCGGTTGAGCCGTCGGTGTAGATGGTGACCTTGATGTTCACGCCATCGAACGGAGCGTTAGCCGCCACACCCATCATGTTGTAGTACTTCACCGAGAGCACATCCTTGGCGCCGGTTTTCTTCGGTACGATTTTGTCGACCGAAGTAACTACTTGCGACGAAGCGCTTGTGAGCGAGAGCGTATAGGACGGAGTTGAAGTCGATTTCACGGTTCGTCCGCCCGCGGCCGGAGCACCGGAACCGCTGTTGTTCACCTTGACGATGGCATAGACCTCGCTGAGGCCGTAGGTGTTGTCACGGGTCATCTTATCGACCACCTGTTCCCACGTCTCACCGGTGGCACTGCTCCAGTAGTCACCGACGGTCACGGGAATGCGCACGCTCTCGTCGGCTCCGATGCCTACATTGTGGCTGGGATGTACATAGAAACTCTGGTCCTGCGGGTCGTACATCACGCTCTTGACCTTCACATACTCGTTAGGCTTCGGGTCGACGAAGAACTTACCACCACGGTCGCTCTCGTCGTAGAAGTTCACGATATAGTACTCGTTGACCAAGTGCCTCGGAGGCATCTTCACCTGCAGCATCATCGGGTCGTAGTCGGTGGTCATCTGCGGATTCACCTTGCTGTCGAGAGTGCCGTACAGCGTGTTGCCCAGAATAATCTTGCCTTCCAAGCCCTGTGGCAGAGTACCGTCGGAGAAGACAATCTGCATCCAGTTAGCTTGGTCGTAGTTGCTCGGTTCGTCGTAGTGCTCCTCCCCTGTTGCGGGTACCGAGATATTCACGGCCTCACCGTCGACATCACGCACAAACAGGGCATTGGTAGCATAATCGACATACCCCACATAGAGGTCGTTCTCGATGGCGTATTTCTGTCCAACGACGGCATTGGAGTTGGCGATGAGAGCCGAGAGGCGGTAGGATTTACTGTTGTTGCCATCCACATTGCCTATGTAGTCGCCACCGCGGTAGTATCCGCCGTTCTGGAACGCCAGGTCGCCGGTCTTGGTGTTGTCGTCGCCGTTATCGCTGAAAATGACGTTGGCGGGCATCGACTCATCTTCGAGTTTCTTGTAAGCCCATCGGTAGATGGTGTTACCGTTGGTGGCAGTGCCTACGGGAGTCACCAGAGCCTCACCCGGCCAGCACGACCCACTGTATACGGTAGTGCCGTTCCACACCCATGTGTAAGGCATCTGATAAGGCACGCTGTTCTCCCAATAGAAGTAATAGTAGTCGTCGCCGAGCGGAGTTGCGCACGACGGGAACTGCGCGGTATTGCTACCACCTGCGGCCGAACTTTTCACATACTCCGTCGAATAGTTGTTGGTGCGTGTTGTGGTAGTTGAGTACTGCGAATAGGTGGTTGTCTCGTTCGGAGCGTTCTGGTACTTAGCACCATCAGAACTCCATGAGTAGTAATACACTCCAGTATTGCCGAAATCGGTAATATTGCCCGACTGATGGTCCCAACTGCCATCAGTCTTGATGTTTATTCCAGCCGGTCGAGAGGTGAATTTCTTATACCACCACTTTTGTCCACCCACATTTACACTGCCATCGGAAGCGAGATTATTACCATCTGGAGTTCCTTGCCAAGCGTTGAAGTAAGGCGCTGAATTTGCGTCTGCAGTGTTACGCACTAATATATATAGGTATTGGTTTTGGTCGTTGAACAGTTGAGATGTTGCGACACTTACGTTTCCGCTCGAAGTTGAGATATCGGAATAAGAGCTGCTTGTACCTGTATAGTTGAAGAAGTAACTGCCAGGAGAACTCAAGGAGATGGTAGAGGTTTTATTGGTATCACCACCAGGATTTAAAATAATGTCCATCTCGTTGACATTGAAGTGCTTGTAATAGTACTCCACATTGTTCACCTTGCGAATCTCCGTCATCTGGGCACCTGGCCAGTTACCGTTGTGTTTTGTTGAGCCAGTCCAAGCATAGAGATTAGGCTCGTCCATTCCCTTGACATAGACGCTGATGCCAGTGGCTGCGGGGGTGGTCTGCGTCCAGCTGGAGACGTTTGAGCCGCTTATCCAGTAGGTGCGTGCCACCTTGTTAATCATCTGTCCGTTGTGGTAGACAGCCGCGCGCAGCATGTGTGCTCCGTCGCTGTCGAAAGTTACACTGGTGCTGCCGGTGGCATGTGCGCTGGACGTAGTCGGGTCGGAGCCGTCGGTGGTGTAATAAACGAGTGCGTCGCTGTTGCTTGCGGTGAGATTAGCCACTACGCTACCGTTATACTCGCCCGTTGGCTGGTCGATGGTTACCGAAGGATTATTGAGCGCCTGCATGTAGCTTTCAGTCACTTCGGTGGGTTTGTTGTCATAAAGAGCGTAGAACGTGTCGTTCTGTATTCCGTGCGCGGCACGTTGCTCGCCGCTGCCGTTCCAGTTGAGAATGAGGTTGAGGTTTCCGCTTGCCGGCTTGGCGATGGTCTTGTACCACCAAGTTATACCGCCTACGGTCTTCTGTCCTGTACCGGCAGCACCCGGCCAAGCGCCGTTGACATCGGCAATCTTGTTTAGGTGCTCGTCCTCGGTCCAGAGGTAGAAGTTCGGGTTGTCGGTTGCACGCACGTAGATAGTGATGGTGTTGTTTCCTCCCGAGGGTTGCCCTACCACATATTCACGAATCACGACCGAGCCTTTCACGACCTTGTTGTCGACGAGCACTCCCACCTTGAGAGTTGCGCTCTCGGTAAGGGTGATGTCCTCGCCCTCGCTTGCAGTGATGCGCGGACTGCTTGCCGTGGGGTCAATACCCGTGGTAGTGTAGACCAATGTGCATCCTTCGCTTGACGGCTTCACGTTGACGGTGAGCGAATTGCCTCCATAGGCGCCGCTCCGCTTGTCGATTACTGGATAGCCGTTCACCAGATTCGGTTTCTTGTATCCCGGAGCGCTCATGGCGTTGTAGTCGTCGAGCACGTCGTTGCTGATGCAGTAGATGGCCTTCCCTTCCTGGCTACGCCATATCTCGGTGAAACCCGAAGGTGCACCTTGATTGACGGCCTCGGTACCCAAGGCGAAATACACGTCCCCCTTGTTGCCGGTGATGTGCCAAGCTATGCCGTAGTTGCCTATCATCTGTGCGGCCCAAACGGCAGCCTCGTTGGTCACTCCAGCAGCCCGGCGCGCGTGAATCAGCTTCACAAACTGCGAGTGCCATCCTGTCGACTTGTTCCAGTCTTTCATGAAATGGGGATAGAACAGACATGGTGTTCCGGGCATGGCCAGAATGAAGGCATTGGCTTCCATCACCTGATGGCTCACGCGGTGCTGGTAGTTAGGCGCGCTGTTGTCGGTGGGCAGCCACTTGAATGTATCGTGGTTTTCGATGAAAGTGACGGCGTAGCGCTTTTTGCCCTTGACAGCAATCAGACCGGCATTGTCGAGCACGCGGAAACTGTGGCCGCTGTCGTCGTTGAACGCCTCTTTGATTTTGTTGTGCAGCGGGAAGTCGAACGCCGCCGTCATCGGTCCGGAGCCGTCGTCGGTATTATCGATGAACCCGCCCAAAATTCCGAGGTCATAGTCCCAAAACTCACCCACGCTGAAAGTGGGCGTCGTTGCCTCGTTATACTGGTAGAAGTGCTTTGCCGATATGCCACGTGCAAAATCGAAACGGAACCCCACATAACCCAAGTCGTTCTTGAGGAAATTCAGATAGTTCATCACGTTCTCCTGCACGTTTGAGCTGGTATGAGCCAGTTCCTGCACCCAACCGCCATATTCACCGTCGTCGGCACCTGTGCCTCCGTTACCGGTCACCAGGTCGGCTCTCGACCAGTTGGTGCTGCGAGTACTTCCATCGCGAGCGGTGTAGGTCTCGTCGACCCAAAAGTCACCCACGAACCCCTTATGGTTGACCACGACATCCTCGATGGCGCCGCAACCGTCAGCTTTGTACTCGCTGATGAGCTGCTTGAGCTGAGCCTCCGTGCCGAAATAGCTTGTGAGTCCGTCGCGTCCGTGGTTATACCAATAGTAAGGCACGAAGCCGTTGCAATCAGGATGATTGATGAGGTCTCCGTTATTGAAAACCCAGGCGTTTCCCGTCTGTCCGGTAGGGTCGCTACTGCCGTACCAGGGCCGCTTTTCGTAATGGTCCATAGCAAAATATGCTGGCGAGATGGACGCACCGCTCTGCGGCAGCCACAGCAAGTCGATGTACGGCGCTATGTACTGCCGGTTGGCAATGAGTCCCGCCCACGTGGTGATGGGCACAGGCCACTCGTCGTTGCCCTCACCCCATCCTGCGCCATAGATTGTGGCCCAAGTGAGGTTGGGGTCGACTGGCTGGCGGTTCACCGAGTGCTCTTCGGTGCCGTTCGGTCCTGTAAAGGGCATAGGCAGATAGCTATCCCAGAAGAAGCCCTGCATCATCACGCCACCGTAGTTGGCCGGCCAACCTTGTGCCGCGGCTGTCAAAGCGACAATCCATGCGGCAATCAGTAGAGTAATCTTTTTCATAATCTTTCCTTTTTATATCGTTAGTTTATGTTTTGCATTATGCGATAGCGCACTGTGGTTTCGGGTAAGGGCAAACACACTTCAACCTGCAAATGTAATGAAAATCCCATAAAACATGCCATTAAACTGACAATTATTTCAAAAAATTATACGAACACAGGTGATTTCAACAACAGATTTCACAGATTTCTACGGATGGGGGGCGCTGCGCGCTTGAAAGATGTAATATGGAGGATGGAAGATGTAATACATGGGACACTGGTTTTGCGACTATGTTGGGACACTTGTCGTGACTATGTTGGGACACTTGTTGTGACTATGTTTGTGACTATGTGGGACAGTGGTTGGGTTCTTTGGGTTTTTTTGTAAAGGTAGGGGTGATGGGGGTGCGCGACAACAGCAATTATGATGCTTTAAGCTTGGATTGGTTTTTGGGGGAATAGGGTTGAAATGAAGCGTGCCGCGACGAATGGCCGCGGCACGCTGAATAATACGGTAAGCAAACGCTTATTTTGCGATTTCTTTTTTCAGGCGCTCGGTGAGCATGGGTACAATCTTGTGGAGGTCGCCCACGATACCGAGGTCGGCCACGGTGAAGATCGGCGCGAACTTGTCTTTGTTCACGGCGATAATCAGGTCGCTTTCCTCCATACCGGCCAAGTGCTGGATGGCGCCGCTGATACCGCAAGCCATGTAGAGGTTGGGGCGCACAGTCTTACCTGTTTGACCCACTTGGCACTCATGCGGCATCACGCCGTTGTCGACCATTGCACGTGACGAAGCCACTTGTCCACCGAGGACGTCGGCGAGAGCCTGGAGTTTGTCGAATCCTTCCTTGTTGTGAACGCCACGTCCACCCGAGACAAGAATCTTAGCCTCTGCGATGTCGGCCACGCCCTTGTCGGCCTTGATGGTCTCCACCACTTTCACTTTGAACTTGGAGGTGTCGAACTTGGGTGCGAAGTCGGTGACTACACCCTCACGCGCTGCGTCGCGCTCCCGCTTCTGCATCACACCCGGGCGCACCGTCGACATCTGCGGACGGTTGTTCGGGCAGATAATGGTAGCCATAAGGTTGCCACCGAAAGCGGGACGGGTCATGCAGAACTCCTTCGGCTCATCTTTCACCTCGAGAATCTCGAGTTTGGTGCAGTCGGCGGTAAGACCGGTCTTGAGCCGTGCAGCCAAACGCGGAGCAAGGTCACGTCCGATGGTTGTAGCGCCGTAGAGCACGATATGTGGCTTACGGTCGAGAATAATCTGCGAAACAGCCTGGGAATACTGTTCCGAAAGGAAGTCCTTGAGTTCGGGCGTATCGACCACAATCACTTCGTCAGCACCGTACTCGATGAGAGTGCGGGCCTGGTCTTTCACGCCACATCCAAGAAGCATGGCGACCACTTTCTCCTCAAGCACATCGGCAAGATCACGCGCCTTGCCCAAAAGTTCAAAAGCAACCGGTTGTATTACCCCTTCGCGCTGCTCAGCAAAAACGAATACGTTCTTATAATCTTTCTTTTCCATAGCTTTTTTAACTTTTAGATGATGTGTTTCTCTTTGAGTTTGTTCACAATAAGCTCAACGGCTTCTTCCTCGCTTACTTCGTGTACCTCCCCTGGCTCTTTCATAGCCTTGGGGAAAGAGCGGAAGACCTTAGTGGGCGAACCGGCCAGGCCAAGCTTACCCTCTTCGACGTCGATTTTGTCGGCGCCCCATACTTCCACTTCCTTGTCGTAGGCCTCAACGATGCCGCTGACACTCATGTAACGCGGCTCGAAAGCCGAAGCCAGTACGGTGAGAAGGCACTTGCCCTCTACCTCCAGCACTTGCACGCTGTCCTCATTCTCCTTGTGCACGAGCAGGTTACCATTGTCGAGCCGCTTAGCGTCGGCGACATAGGTAATCTGCGGCAGGTCGAGATGCTCGGCCAGCTCGGGTCCCACCTGTGCGGTGTCGCCGTCGATGGCCTGACGGCCTGCGATAATCAGGTCGTAGTCAAGGGTGCGGCACAAACCGGAGAGCGCGTAACTGGTTGCCAAGGTGTCGGCTCCTGCGAACTTGCGGTCGCTCAGCAGAATGGCGCGGTCGGCTCCCATAGCGAAAGCCTCACGGAGAATCACATCGGCCTGAGGCGGCCCCATGGATATTACTGTAACATGAGCACCGCACTCGTCCTTGAGCCGCAGAGCCAGCTCGAGTCCTCCCTTGTCGTCGGGGTTCATAATGCTTGGTACTCCATCACGAATCAAGGTGCCCTTTACGGGGTCGATCTTGATTTCAGTGGTATCGGGAACTTGTTTTACACAAACTATAATATTCATATCAGCGTCCTCCTTGATTATTTAAATAATTGACCGGCAATCACCATGCGCTGAACCTCGGACGTACCTTCGTAAATCTCGGTGATCTTGGCGTCGCGCATCATGCGTTCCACGGGATAATCACGAGTATAACCATAGCCGCCATGGAACTGCACGGCTTTGGTTGTCACTTCCATTGCTGTTTCGGCGGCAAATAGCTTAGCCATGGCAGCGTCGGCGCTGTAGGGCAATCCCATGTCCTTCTTCCAGGCAGCGCTGCGTACGAGCAAACGAGCAGCCTCTACCTTCGTCTTGAGGTCGGCCATCTGGAACTGTGTGTTCTGGAACTTTGCGATAGCACGTCCGAACTGCTTGCGCTCCTTGGTGTACTTCACAGTCTCGTCCATGGCACCTTGTGCGATGCCGAGAGCCTGAGAAGCGATACCGATACGTCCACCGTCGAGGGTCTTCATGGCGATGCCGAACCCCTTACCGGGCGCACCGAGAAGATTCTCCTTAGGCACTTCGCAGTTTTCGAAAATGAGCTCGCAAGTAGCACTACCGCGTATACCCATCTTCAACTCCTTCTTACCGATGGAGAACCCAGGCATACCTTTCTCGACGATAAAAGCCGAGATGCCCTTGGTACCCTTCGACTTATCGGTCATCGCCATGACGATGAACACGTTGGCATAGGAAGCGTTGGTAATGAAGATTTTTGAGCCGTTGAGAATCCACTTGTCGCCAGCGTCGACAGCCATAGTCTGCTGCATGGCGGCGTCGGTACCCGCGTTGGGCTCAGTAAGACCGAAAGCTCCAATCCATTCACCAGAAGCGAGTTTCGGCAGGTATTTCATTTTCTGCTCCTCGGTGCCGTGCTCGAGAATGGGAGCGGCACAGAGAGATGTGTGAGCCGAGAGGACGACGCCAGTGGTGGCGCACACTCTCGAAAGTTCCTCGACTGCCATGATGTACATCTGTACTGTACCACCGGCTCCGCCGTACTGCTTTGGAACGGGGATACCCATGAGACCGAGTTTACCCATTTTCTCGACGGTTTCGAGAGGGAAACGCTCCTGCTCATCGACTTCGGCAGCCAAAGGCTTTACTTCATTCTCGGCAAACGAACGAATCATTTGCAAGAACAGCTGTTCTGTCTTTGAATAGCTAAAATCCATATCTTTATTATTTGTTGTCGGTTGTTTGTCACACCCCGCTACGCGAGGCGCACATGATTAATATTTGTAGAATCCTTCACCAGTCTTACGGCCCAGCAAACCAGCCCGCACCATCTTGCGCAGCAACGGATGAGGACGGTATTTCGGGTCGCCGAACTCGTTGTAGAGCACCTCCATGATGGCGAGGTTCACATCGTTGCCAATCAGGTCGGCGAGAGCCAGCGGTCCCATCGGGTGGTTGGCACCCAGTTTCATACAGTTGTCGATATCCTCGGCGCTTGCGATACCGTCGGCGAGAATACCCACAGCCTCGTTGATCATCGGGATGAGGATGCGGTTGACCACAAAGCCCGGAGCTTCGTTGACGGGCACGGGAGTCTTGCCGATAGAACTGGTCAGGTCGATGATGGTCTTTGCTGTCTCGTCGCTGGTGAGCTGTCCGCGAATCACCTCCACGAGAGCCATGCGGTCGGCGGGATTGAAGAAGTGGCAACCGATGAACTGTGCCGGCCTGCTCGTTACCGCAGCAATCTCGGTGATTGACAGCGACGACGAGTTGGTTGCGAAGATAGTCTCTGGCTTGCAGATTTTGTCAAGCTCCATGAACACTTCCTTCTTGAGCTGCATGTTCTCGACAGCTGCCTCGATTACGAGGTCGGCATCGGCGAACGAAGCGTAGTCGGTTGTTGTGGTGATGTTAGCCAGAATGGCATCCATTGCCTCCTTGGTGATTTTTCCTTTCTCCACGAGCTTGTTGTAGCCTTTGGAGATTGAAGCCATAGCCTTCTCAAGGCTGGCGTCGGTACGGCTCTTCATGACCACAGGCATCTTGGCGGCGAACGCCTTGACGATACCCTTAGCCATTGTTCCGGTTCCAATTACACAAATTTTCATGTTTTGTTTTCGGTGTTATTGTTAATAATCAGTTATTTACCAGTGAAATTAGCGTCACGCTTCTCAAGGAAAGCGCCCATGCCCTCCTTTTGGTCGTCGGTGGCGAAGCATTTACCGAAGAGACGGTTCTCGAGACCGATTCCAGCGTCGGCGTCGAGGTCGTAGTTCTCGTTGATGCTCTGCTTAGCGAGAGCGATGGCAACAGGAGCGTTGGCGAGAATCTTCTCGGCCATTGCCATAGCGTTGTCCATCAGTTCCTCAGGCTCGTAAACTGCGTTGACCAAACCGATGCGCAGAGCCTCGGCTGCGCGAATCACCTTGCCGGTGTAGATCATCTCCTTGGCATATCCCTGTCCGATGAGTTTGGGCAGACGGTAAGTGCCGGAGAAACCGGGAATGATACCCAGTCCCACCTCTGGCTGTCCGAATTTGGCCTTGCTCGAAGCGATGCGTATGTCGCACGCCATCGCCAGCTCGCAACCACCGCCGAGTGCGAAGCCGTTGATTGCGGCAATCACGGGGATGGGGAGCAGTTCCAAGCGGCGGAACACCTGCGCGCCGAGCCGTCCGAACTCGTAGCCCTGAGCCTCGTCGAGATGAGCCATCTCGCTGATGTCGGCCCCTGCCACAAACGAACGGTCGCCGTCGCCGGTGACGATTAGAACGCGAGTGGCCTCGGTGTCGAGCGTGTCGACGAAGTCGCCCAGTTCCTTCAGCAGTTTGGAGTTGAGGGCGTTCAGCGACTTCGGAGCCGAAATCTTCAGGATGGTGATTGCACCGCGGTTCTCAATTTTCAGAAAATTGTAGTCCATATCAGCTTAGATGTCCATCGGTTTGAGATTCGGGTCGATAATCAGAGTGGCTCCAGTGGCCTCCTGCACCTGCTCGACGGTGAACTCTGGATGAATCTCGCGGAGCACGATACCTTCGGGAGTAATGTCCATCACACCCATCTCGGTGATGATCATGTTCACCTGACCGGCAGCGGTAAGCGGAAGAGTGCACTCCTTCAAGATTTTGTGGTTACCCTTCTGGGTGTGCTCCATAGTGAGAATCACGCGGTTGGCACCCACAACGAGGTCCATAGCGCCGCCCATACCGGGAGCCATCTTTCCGGGAATAATCCAGTTGGCGAGATTACCTTTCTCATCGACCTGCAAGGCACCGAGGAACGACACCCCCACGTGACCGCCACGTATGATACCGAACGAGGTAGCCGAGTCGAAAGTGCTGGCACCGGGGTTAAGCGTGATGAAACCGCCACCGGCGTTAATCAGGTTCTTGTCCTCTTCGCCTTCGGCTGGTGTGGGCCCCATGCCCATGGCACCGTTCTCGGTCTGCAAAACCACCGACACGCCCTCTGGCAGATAGTTGGGAATCAGCGTCGGGATACCGATACCCAGGTTGACCACGTCACCATCGTGCAGCTCTTTAGCCGCGCGTTTAGCGATGACTTCTCTCATTTCATGTTTATCCATAACAAATTACGGTTTATGATGTTAATAATATTGTGTTATTATGATCTCATTTCATTCCGCGTTTGACCATCTCCTGAACGACAAAGGAAGCGACATCGTCGGCATAGGTGTTCATTCCGAATCCCGCGTCGAATCCCAGCTCCTTGGCCAGCTCGTGTGTGATGCGAGCGCCACCGCAGCAGCAAATCATCTTGTCGCGCAACCCCTCGGCCTCCATAAGTTCGATGAAGTTTGTGAGGTTCTTGATGTGCACGTCTTTTTGCGTGACAGTCTGAGAGATAATCAGAGCGTCGGCCTTAAGTTCGATGCCTCGCGCGATGAACTCCTCGTTAGGCACCTGCGAGCCGAGGTTGTAGGCCTCAATCATGTCGTAGCGCTCAAGTCCGTAGTGTCCGGCGTATCCCTTCATGTTCATGATGGCGTCGATGCCCACTGTATGTGCGTCGGTACCTGTCGATGCACCTACAATGACAATCTTACGGCCGATGTTCTCCTTAATATATTCGTCGGTCTCATACATGTCCATGGTGTTCGATTCGACCTTGGGCACATAGATGGTTGAATAGTCAACAGTGTGTGTGCAGCTGCCGTAGCAGTTGAAGAAGGTGAAACCTGGCGTTAGTTCCTGATAGAACACGACGCTGGGATTCTCCAGCCCCATCTTGCGCAACATCTGTTTGGCGGCCTCGACGGCCTCGGCTCCACAAGGCACCGGCAGCGTGAAACTCAGCTGGACCTTGCCGTCGTTCATAGTGTCGCCGTATGGCTTTATCTTTGTCAAGTCTAAGGTTTTGTCGAAATCCTTAGCTTCCATTGAATATAGTCCTTCACTCATAGTCGTAAGATTTTAACGTTTGCCCTTCATGAGTTCCACAAACGGGTTAAGATAATTTTCTCCCTTCATAGTAACGCCGGCAAGTCCCTTGCCACCGTTCTTTGGACGCTTCACATCGCCGAAGATACCTTTCTCGAGCGCGGTGAACAGACCTTCCTTGGTTATGTCCTCGAGCAGTTGTATGGTGTTGCCGAGCACTTCTTTCACGCGATTGCGGCATATACCGCCTTCCACAAACTCCATTTCCTCGCCAATGCTCTTCATGTTGTTGAAGATATACTTGGCGTTCTCGATCGAGAGGTAACGGTCGCTCATAAACGGTGTGTGGATGGCCTCGGTGGGCATACCCAGCAGCTGTATGCCTTGGTGTGTCCAGATGCCGATCATGTTGAACAACGCGTCCTGGATATGACCGCGGAAAATGTTACCGGTCATGAACTTGGTGGGAGGCATATACTTCAGAGTGGCCTTCGGGAATATTTCGCGAGTCATCTGCGCCTGTGCCAGCTCCAGGAGGAATCCGTTTTCGAGCATCGGGTCCATCTCGAATGCGTGTCCGAGTCCCATCTGCTCCTCCCGCAAACCAGCCATCAGAGCCAGCTGCTCATTGATGAGGTCGCTGGCGAGCACGGTGTGAGCGGCCTCCACGGCGTCGGCCGTGGTGAGGTAGTTGTCCTCACCAGTGTTGATAATCACCCCGGCAAAGCCGTTGATGATTCGACTCATGTACTGGTCGATGAGCGTGCGCTGCATATTGATGTCGCGGAAGAGGATGCCGTAGAGAGCGTCGTTGAGCATAACGTCCAAGCCCTCGAATGCGCCCATGATGGCGATTTCGGGCATACAGAGACCGGAGCAGTAGTTACAAAGCCTGATGTATCGTCCCTGCTCTTCGCCCACCTCATCGAGAGCCTTGCGCATGATGCGGAAGTTCTCCTGAGTGGCGAAAGTGCCGCCGAAGCCCTCGGTAGTGGCACCGTAAGGCACATAGTCGAGCAGACTCTGGCCCGTGGTTCGGATTACGGCAATCACGTCGGCACCCTGTCGAGCGCCAGCCTGTGCCTGCACCACATCCTCATAGATGTTGCCGGTTGCCACAATTATATACAAGTAGGGTTTGGGTCCCTCCCCTATCGTCTCGAGATAGTGCTCTCGCCGACCGCGTCGTGCGCGTATGCGTTCCATACTCTCGTCGATTACCGGCTGCAACGCCTGAGCAATCTCCTTTTGGTCGGTGGTAACCACGCGAGTGATGTCGAGTTCCCCCGCAGCCACCTTTTCGGCAATCTGCTGCGGTTTGAGGCCCGTCTGAATCATCGCGTTGGCGATGAAGAACAACGCGCCTTCACCAAGCACCCCCTTGTCCTTTAAAGCCTCGACCACCACATTAGGCAGCGGCACATCGTTGTCGTCGACGCCGTCGATGCCCATCAGTCGACAAAGCGTTCGCTCCACGGCCACGGTGGTGTACTGCTCGACAAAAGTCTGCACATCCTGTGCAATTCCTTTTGCCAGAGAGCGTGCGTATTCCACCTTCTCAAAATCCAGTCCTAATTTGCTTTTCTGCATTTCAATTCGTTTTATTGAGTAACATTCATTCTTTCGTTAGCTGTATGTGTCGCGGCCAGCAATCGGCCGGCCTCGTCGATCCACTCGCTGTCGATGCCCAGGCTACGCGCGATGGTTAGTGCCTCGTGTGGCACCTCGCCGTCCTCGACCTCGACCAGCTGGTAATTCATCACGCCGTTGTCGAAGCCCTTTACCCTAAGGCAACGGGCGCCGCCCGGCTCTATATCGTAGTGCGTTGTCATCACCAGCGAGATGTCGCCTCCGCTGAGCACCGTCAGCAGCGACTGCACCAAAGCCGTACCCTCGGTGGGGTTGGTGGTTCGCGCCGGCTCGTCGATCAACGCCAATATTTTTCGTCCGCTTCTCGACGCCTTGATTACAGCGTCGATGCTCTTCATCTCGGCGGCGAACGACGACAATCCTTTCTCGATTGACTGTTCGTCGCCAATACAGAAGTATATCTCTTCTTTTGGGGCAATCACGGCTGCGGAAGCCGGGATGCCGAAACCGTACTGGCACAGATACTGGCACAAGGCCAATGTCTTGAGTACCACGGTTTTTCCGCCCATGTTGGCACCGGTGACAAGCGTAGGACTCATGCCGAACGCGATATCTACCGGTTGGAACTCGCGGCCGCGTGTGTTGAGCGCTTTCTTCACCTGCGGATGGAACATCGCCTCGTAGCGGCTCGAGCCGTCGCCGCTGAGCGACGGGAAGCACAGTTGCATCTGTTTCATCTGCAATGCCTTGGCAATCAGCACGTCGATTTGTGCCAGTGCAGTCAAGGCATTCTCAATCGACGTGGCGAACGGTGCCAGTTTGGCGCTCAGTTCCTCTCTCACGCCGGCTTCGATTTCGCCTGCTTCGAGCAGCAGTTCGTCCTGCCGCTCGGGTTGCTTGCGCATCATTGCCCGCAGGTCGCGCAACTGCTCGCAATAGGAGTCATATATATAAAAGGTGGAAATCTTCAGCCCGTCGGGATCGAGGATGTCGATCACCTCGTCGAGCGGCGGAATAGCCACCGCGTCGGACATGCCGTGGCCCAATAGCAGCCGCGACACATCGGTCGACAGCAGTGCCAGATGCTTCACCTCAAAGAGCTCGATGTCGTCGAGCACCGCGCGTCGTTTGAGGTTGCCTATGGTTGTGCGGATATCTTTCACCCCCTGCAGCTTGAACAGGATTGTGTTCAGTTGAGTGGGCGCCACCTCGGCGGTGAATGCCGCGAACCGTCGCAGCACGTCATAGTGCGCTAAAATCTCATCGGCATCGACCATCAAGTCGCGGTCGAGCAGCCAACGGCGCGCATAGCCCGACTGCAGGTCCAGTTGGTCGAACATGAACCGCAGTGCGCAAGGCGACTCTATGACGTTTTTCAGTTGCATTTCTGTTTCAATAAATCATATACTGGTAATTTAATAGTCTCGCTCAAGCGACCGCAAAGCATCTCGCTGTCGAGAACATATCCGCTTGGCGACGTCGGGTTCACCGTAACGGCGACAAGGTGGCTCTTCTGCAAGACCCGTAGCTGTCCGCCGCTCTTGATAAAGAGCCTGTACTGCTGCGGGCTCACGAATATCTTCGTGAAGTCGCGCACCACAATCTCGACACCGCGGAGCGCTTTGTTGAGTCGCACCTTCTCGAGGAAACTGTCGACAAGAGCCCCGGCGACATACAGTGTCGCGCAGCTGTCCATTCCCTCGAAACGGATGTCCTGCGAGAGCGAGGTGATAGCCTCTAGGTATCGCAGAGCGCCGTCGCGGTCGACCATCCATACGCCCTTCTCCAGCGGACTGAGCGTCGCGGCAGTTCCGGCATCGGTTTGCTCGAGGTTGATGAGTTCGACCACAAACGCCGTTTTCTGCACCAACGTGGCTACGTTGGCCGAATAGGCGGCACCGGTGGCCAGAATCATCGATTCGCTCACGGCAGGCGAGGCCAGACTCAATCGCGAGAGCGCACCGTCGACTATCGCAAGGTCGACACCGTGTCTGCGAGTCATCTCCATCCATCGGCGCAGTCCGCCTGACGACGACGGTCCCGACAGGAGGATTTTGCCTCGATGGAGCACCTTGGCCGTCACCACACGCCCCAGACTTGTGCTCTCGTCGCTCACGTCGACCAGTTCAGCCACCAAACGTCTCTGGCGGTAATGAGCCTCACTGGTGCCGAAATACATGCCTTCGTCGAGCACGATTTCGGGTTTCTGAGTGCGTGTCACTTGGTCGACTGTCTCTCCGTCGATGCCTATCGAAGTTACGGCAACCCGTTTGGGACAGTTGGCAAGACGTGACAGCACATATTTCAGGCACTCGGTCTTGCCGGTATTCTTCTCCAGTCCCACAATCGACAGACTGTCGTATTTCAATATTTCATCGATGAAGGGCACTCTTTAGCGTCGAAGCCATTGCTCCGGTGGAGTGTTTGAGCACTCCACCGTGACAATGGGTTGTATTATTGCTTGTTGCGCTTCTCGTTACGTTCGTGACGCTTCAAGGCCTTAGGCTCGAGGCTCATGCGTTCACCCTCCAGCAGAGAGATCACGCCGTCGATAGCCTTGTCGGCAGCCACCTGTTCACGCTCGCGTGCGGCACGGCAGTCGGGGCAGTCGCAGTCGCTGTGATACTCGTTTGGCTCGGTGTAAGTGGTAATCACACCCTCGAAGTTGCGGAGTACCACTCGACCCGGAGCTTGAGAAATCACATACTGCGGCATGACCGGTGTCTTGCCACCGCCACCAGGTGCGTCGACCACGAAGGTGGGCACACAGTAGCCTGAGGTGTGGCCACGAAGACCCTCGATGATTTCGATACCCTTCGACACGGGAGTGCGGAAGTGCTCCAGACCCATCGAGAGGTCGCACTGATAGATGTAGTACGGACGCACACGCATCTTCACCAGTTCGTGTACCAGATGCTTCATCACGTGCACACAGTCGTTCACGCCACGGAGCAGCACACTCTGGTTGCCCAGAGGCACACCGGCGTCGGCGAGCATCTCGCAAGCCTTTCGCGACTCGGGTGTAACCTCGTTGGGATGGTTGAAGTGTGTATTGAGCCACACCGGATGGTGTTTCTTGAGCACGGCGCAGAGTTCGGGCGTGACACGTTGCGGACACACCACGGGCGTGCGTGTTCCCAGACGGATGATTTCCACATGGGGTATGGCACGCAGGCGCGTCATGATATAGTCGAGCTTCTTGTCGGCCACCATAAGCGCGTCGCCACCTGAAAGCAGCACGTCGCGCACGCACTCGGTCTTCTCGATGTATTCCAACGCTTTCTCGATACGGTCGGACCCGCATTCGCGGTCGGTCTGGCCAGCGAAACGGCGACGTGTGCAGTGACGGCAGTACATCGAGCACATGTCGGTGATCAGGAAGAGCACACGGTCGGGATAGCGGTGAGTAAGGCCCGGTGTCGGCGAGTCTTCATCCTCATGCAGCGGATCGAGCAGGTCGGCCGCGGCCTGATGTGTCTCGGCGGCGGTAGGTATGCACTGGCGGCGTATCGGGTCACGAGGATTGTCGGGGTCGACGAGACTCAGGTAATACGGAGTGATTGCCATGCGCAGTGTTGAGAGCACCTTTTTCACGCCTTCTTCCTCTTCGGGAGTGAGAGTGATGTATTTCTTCAGGTCATCGAGAGTCTCGATGCGGTTGCGCACCTGCCATTTCCAATCGTTCCACTGCTCGTCGGTGACATCCGGAAACAGTTGTTTTCGTCTTGATTCTGCCATATTTGTTGGTAAGAATAAGTGATGCCATAGGGCTTGCAGGCCCTACGGCATCATGGTGTTATGCATAAAGTTCCTCAAAAATCTTGCGCAGCTCGGGGCACTCACGGAGCTCCTGCAACGTGAATTCGGCGTGTCCCTTGGTGTAACCGTTGCCGATAATCATGTTGGTGTCGGCACCGATACCCTCGGCACCGAGAGCGGCCTTGGTGAAGCTGGTTGCCATCGAGAAGAAGTACACCACACCGTCGTCGCGCGTGCAGAGCACAGCGGTCATCTCGCAGTCGGGCACGTTCACGCAGTTGATGGTCACATCGGCCATCTTGCCGTCGGTGAGCTTGTTCACCAGCTCATACACCTGAACCGGAGTCATGCCGGCAACGCTTTCCACTACGTCGCAGAATCCCAGGTCTTTGATACGCTTGGTGGACTTCGGGCTGTTTGCCAGACCGATTACCTTGCCGGTGACACCTACGCGCTTCTTTGCCTCGTAGCAGCAGAGCATACCGCTCTTACCGCCGGCACCCAGGACCACAACGTTCTGGCCATACTGACAGAGCTTAGCGGTCTGAGCCGGTGCGCCAGCCACGTCGAGTGCGCTCAACGCCAACTTCTCGGGCATGTCGGCCGGAATCTTGGCATAGATACCGCTCTCGAAGAGGATAGCCTTTCCCTTGATGTCGACTTGGTCGACGTCGGCCTTGATGTTCAGAATCTCGTCGATGCGCAGCGGGGTGAGCGACAGCGACACCAGCGTGGCGATGCGGTCACCTTCTTTGAGGTCGATCTTGCCCTTGAGTGCGTCGCCAATCTTCTCGACTGTACCCAGAAGCATACCGCCCGAACCTGTGCGGCGGTTGCGGTGCTTACCCTGGAGCTCGACGTTGAGGAACATCTCTTTCTTAATTTCCTCCATCACCTCGGCCTCGTCGTCGGGGTTCTTGGCCTGCTGTTTGGCGTAGTTGTGGATGTCGGTGAACGACGCGGAGTCGATGTTAAGAGTTTGCACATCGATCAAGATCTCGTTGTCGTAGATCTCGTCCATATTGTTGTCCAGTTTGTTTGCCGGCTGGGGCAGCACGCCCACCGGTTCGATTACTCGGTGTGTACCGAATCTGTTTCCGTGTTTCTGCATTTGTTTGTCTGTTGTTTTATTGTTAATTGTATTATTTGATTTTTATTTTTTGCGTGCAGGAAGGCCGAGAATCTCGCGGGCCTCGTCGCTGGTGGCGATGGGACGGCCGAGTTCCTTGGCGATACGCACCACTTTCTCGACGAGCTCGCCGTTCGACTTGGCGAGCACACCCTTTTCGAGATAGAGGTTGTCCTCAAAGCCCACTCGCACGTTGCCACCCATGGCGATGGCGGCAGCGGCCATGGGGAACGCATGACGACCAACACCGGTCACGGTCCATGTCGAACCAGCCGGTATGCCGTTGACGAGCCAGCACAGGTTGGCTACAGTGGCGGGGGTGCAGCCTGGCACACCCAGCACGAAGTTGAACTGCATGGGAGCTCCGGGAGCCTCGCCTTTTTTCGCCATCTTCAGGATAGTGTCGAGGTGACCCATCTCAAAGCACTCATACTCCGGCTTGATGCCGCGCTCCATCATGCGCTTGCCGAAGGCGCGCATCGTGGGCATGGTGTTGTCGAAAATCTCGTCGCCGAAATTGCAGGTGCCGCAGTCGAGAGTAGCCATCTCGGGAAGCGGTGTGGTGTCGGTCGACTGCAGGCGCTCGTCGGGAGTCATGCCCACGGCTCCTCCAGTCGACGGGATGAGGATAACATCGGGACACACCTTGAGGATGGCCTCCTCACACTCCTGGAAGCGGGCACGGTCCTGTGTGGGAGTGCCGTCGTCCCAGCGCACATGCAGGTGAACGATGGCGGCGCCGGCATCGACAGCCGACTTGGCCTCGCGTACAATCTCTTCTACTGTGTAGGGCACATTGGGATTCTGCTCCTTGGTGACCTCGGCGCCGCAAATGGCGGCGGTGATGATAAGTTTATCCATATTCGTTATCCTTTCCTTTGGCAATCTTTAGGGGTTACACATGTGCCCGAAGCGCGGCACACCACGATGGGCTCGTCAAGTTCGTCGGCAGCCGAGGCCGAGATGTCGGGACGGGAAATGGCGACCTTGCGTGCCTCGAACTGCATGTGACGCGAGGTGTTGCCCTCTTTGTCGATCCATCCCTCAGCCTCGATGAAATCGCCGGCGTAAACCGGTGCCAGGAAGTCAATGCTGTCGTAGGCGCGGAACAGTCCTTCGTCACCGTCGCGCATAATCAGCAACTCGGTTGCTACATCGCCGAAGAGGTGCACCATATGTGCTCCGTCAACCAGGTTTCCGCCGTAGTGGGCGTCTTTCGCGCTCATGCGCAGTCTGATCTTCGTTCTGTATTCCATATCGTCTTCGGCGCTTATTTCTCAACATAAATGGCGTCGACATAGATGCCCGACGCATGGACACACTCAGGTTTGATTTCGCCAACCTTAACCAACTTCTCGGCCTCGACCACCACATAGTCGGCGGCGCTGGCCATCAGCGGGTTGAAGTTGTTGGTAGTGCCCAGGAACACCATGTTTCCGAACTCGTCGACGATGTTGGCGCGCAGGAATGCGATGTCGGCATGCAGAGGCTTCTCCAGCAGATAGTCCTTACCGTCGACCTTCACGATTTCCTTGCCCTCGGCAATGATGGTGCCCAGACCAGTCGGTGTCAGAACACCGCCCAGACCGGCGCCTGCCGCACGGATACGCTCAGCAAGAGTGCCTTGCGGAGAGTACTCCACGATGAGCGTGCCCTCGTTCTTCTGCAACGCGGTCTGCTTGTTGGTACCGGTGTGCGAGACGATGGCCTTCTTCACCTGGTGGTTAGTTACTAACTTGCCGTGCGCCACCTCGTCGTAAGCGGTGTCGTTGGCAATGATGGTTAAGTCCTTGACGCCCTTCTCAACGATGGCGTCGATGATTTGCGTGGCGCTTCCCACTCCCAGGAAGCCGCCGAACATGATTGTCATGCCGTCGTGAACCTTCTCGACAGCCTGCTCTAATGTTACCTGCTTATTCATATTAGTATCTCAAAGTTTTGTTAATTGTATCATTGGTTTAATTGACCGCAAAGTTAATGAAAATTACTCACACAATAAAACTTTCAACACTATTTTTTTTCACTTTTATTTAAGGAGAAACATTATCTATCTTATTATTAATTCATTAAAAAAACGCAGTAAAAACACACTTTTCCCATTTTCAGCCAAAAATCCCGCCCCCGCCACCCTATTTTCGCAAGAAAACCACATCACCTGCCATCGGATGATTAAAAATAACGCCCACCAAGAACACCCGACAGCGCCTCACCCAGCCAAAAGTGAAGAAAAAGGGACGGTTCTTTTTTCTTCACTTTCGCTTTTCGACCAGTTTTAGGCGGACAGTTCAGCTGGAAAAAGTGAAGAAAAAGGGACGGTAGAGACGAAAGAGACGATTCCTATTTCCTTCACTTTTTTGGATTATTTGTTTGTAATACCGCGGTTTCTTTTTACCTTTGCGGCTGAACAGAAATAAAACACAATGCTATGCCACGAAAATCAAGAGTTTACAGCACCTCAGGCATTTACCATGTGATGGTTCGCGGAATCAACCGCGAGAACATTTTCCTGGACGAGATCGACTTCTTGAAAATGGAGAAAATCCTTCGTTCGCTCACCAAGCCGGCTGACAATGACCACCAGCTGTGCAAGATATACGCATATTGCATAATGAGCAACCATTTGCATCTGCTCATGGCCGAACTTGACGAACCAATCAGCGATGTGGTCAAGCGCTTAGGCATTGAATACGCGAGTTACTTCAATCGGCGCCGCAAACGGTCCGGCCCTCTGTTTGAAGGAAGATTCCGAAGCGAACCTGTTGATGAATATGACTATTTTGCAACGCTCCTGGCCTACATTCACTACAACCCGGTAAAGGCTGGCATAGTCGAGCATCCTGATGGATATAAATGGAGCAGCTGGCATGAATATGAGTTGCCAGTAAAAACTGATTACCAAGGAATATGCGAGCAAAGTGTTCCTTTCAGAAAACTAACGCGGGCTCAAGTAAAAAAACTTGTTCTCAACGCTGAGGAACCCAAGCTATTCTGCTCGCCCTTGGACAAGGGGCGGTGCGTTGATATAGAAGAGGCCGAGAGGATTCTCAAGCGCATGGTCCCAGAAAAATACAACGGGATGGATTTAAAAGAGTTGCCTAAAGTCGAAAGACTAGAAATATCGGTAAAGGCAGCTGATTTCGGGATAACATATTTTCAGCTCGCTACTTTACTTGATTTGAACAACTCAGCAATTTTTCGACAAAGGCAGAAATCCAGATAGAATTCCTGACGAAAGTGAAGAAAAAGGGACGGTTCTTTTTTCTTCATTTTCGCTTTTCGACCAGTTTTAGGCGAGCAGCTTGGCTGGAAAAAGTGAAGAAAAAGGGACGGTTCTTTTTTCTTCACGGCAATTTTTCGACAAAGGCAGAAATCCAGATAGAATTCCTGACAAAAGTGAAGAAAAAGGGACGGTTCTTTTTTCTTCATTTTCGGATTTGGACTATTCTTTGGGCTGGTTGTTGGGCTGGTTGTTGTTGTGGCGAGTGCGGGAAATCGGGGGTGTGCGTGTTGGTGGATGAAGAAAAATGTGTAACTTTGCGGGCGTTAAAAGTGGACCATATGATTGAAAAGACCTATTCGAAAGGCGATTACAAGCGTTTGAGCGAGCGCATCCGTCAGAATCCGAAAGATGTTTCGCAGAGCGACCTGGAGATGCTCCAGGCGCTGCGTGTGACCTATAAGGAGCCACTGTCGACGGTGTTCAACGCCATCGAGCGCATTGCGCAACGCATCGACCGCAACAGCATCTGCACCTACCGTGTGAAGCGCATCGAGTCGATCATCAACAAGCTCGTTCGCTTTCCCGAGATGCAGGTTCAGCGCATGGAGGACATTGCCGGTTGCCGCGTGATACTCACCACCGAGGACGATGTGGACCATATGTTCAAGAAGGTGATGAAAGACCTTCAGAAACTGCCTTTCGAGATTAAGGGTAAAATCAACAACTACATCGAGAATCCCAAGCCGAGCGGCTATCGGTCGATCCACTTCAACGTGTGCCTCGACGGTTCGAACCAGCGCATCGAGGTCCAGCTGCGATGTCTCGACCAGCACTTCTGGGCCACCTTAGTAGAGATTTCGGACCTGATATACCACTCTCGCTTGAAGGAATACGGCGAGAAAGGCAACGCCGAGCTCTTCGAGTTTCACCGCCTCCTTGCTCAGCCCGACCCAATTCTCACACGCCAGGAGCGTCGTCGCATCAGCGACATCTCCGCGAAGTATCTCTACATCGAGAAAATCAGTTCCATCTTCACTCAGAACTACCTGGAAGTGAGAAAGCGTTGGAACAACCTCCGCTTGCAGAGGAAACTGTTTTTCCTCATCGCCACCGGCAGCGACGGCATGCCGGAATTTACCGGTTACTCACATTTCGAGGAAGCGGAACGCGCGTATTTCGAACTTTACAACAACAACGACGAACAGCGCAACATAGTGCTCACCCACCTGCAGACGCCCTCGTTCCACACCATAAGCATAGCATACTCCAACTATATCCTGACATATAACAGCGCGTTGGTGCGCATCCTGAGTCTTCTCATCGAGAATATCACCCACTACTACCGCACATATAACGTTCCGCGCTTCGTGAAATACTACAAGAACTTCCAGGATATCGTATACCACTGGGTGGGAAACAAATACTTCGAGATGCTCCAATTCAACCACGACGAGAACGTGAAGAAGTCGGCCGGTAAACGAAAAGAGTGGAAAGCGTCGATTGACAACGACATCGAGCGCATCAACGCCATCATAGGCGAGATGAACCGAAGCATTAGCCACATCCCGATGCACCTGGTGCCGTTTACGGTGAAGAAGACACTCGATGCGAAACTCAAACGTCGTCTGCGCGAACTGCGTCAGCAGCAGCAATCATAAAATTGTGGGCTCCATCATTAAGACTCGCCGATTTTAGGTCATTTTTTTTGCTGTATGGCGAGAATTGCTTATTTTTGCAGATTCAAACAACCAAAAACCATCAACCACGACCATAATGGAGCAACAGGAAATGACCTACAACCAGGCGCTGACACAACTCGAAGCCTTGGTGAAAAAGATGCAGTCGGCCGACTGCGACATCGACAACCTCACGGCCTACACCTCACAGGCGCTGCAACTGCTGAAGTTCTGCAAGCAGAAGCTCACTGTCACCGACACGAAGGTGAAACAAGTGCTTGACTCACTCAACGAAGACCAATGAAGCAGTATCCATTTTGCGACCTGAAATTGGCCAACGGTCCTATCGAGGACGAGTTGAAGCAGGCAGCGTGCCGAGTGATTGAGAGCGGACGGTATCTTCACGGCGAGCAGACCGAGCAACTCGAACGCGAGGTTGCCCAGGTGTGTCAAGTGAAGCACTGCGTTGCCGTGAGCAACGGCCTCGACGCGTTGCGTCTGATACTGCGCGCCTACATTGAGATGGGTGTTCTGCATCCCGAGGATAAGGTCATCGTTCCGGCCAACACCTATGTGGCCTCGGTGCTCGCCATTACCGACAACCGTCTCGAGCCGTGCCTTATCGACATCGACCCGGTGACGATGAACCTCGACACCCGTCAGCTCGAGAGCCACCTGTCGCCTCGTGTGAAAGCCATCATGCCGGTGCACCTCTACGGTACGCCGTGCTGCGACCGCACACTCATTGACTTAGCCCGCCACTATAATCTGAAAATCATCGAAGACAACGCGCAGGCTATTGGCGCATGCTCCGCCGTGCCGGGAGTGAACGGCACCCTGTACACCGGCTCGCTCGGTCACGCCGCCGGCATCAGTTTCTACCCCACCAAGAACGTGGGCGCGCTGGGCGACGCCGGCGCCGTTGTCACCAACGACGATGAGTTGGCCTCAGTGGTTCGCGCACTGGCCAACTACGGCAGCGACCGCCGCTACCACAATATCTACCGCGGACTTAACTGCCGCATCGACGAGATTCAGGCCGCCATGCTCCGCGTAAAGCTACGGCATCTCGAGCAGGAGATAGTGCGCCGTCAGACCATTGCCTCGGCCTATGCCGAAACCATCACCACCCCGCTGGTGACCCCTCCCGCCATCCTCGAAGGCATGCGGCAGGTGTGGCATCAGTATGTGATACGCTGCAAAGAACGCGACCGCCTGCGTGAATATCTGGCCGACAACGGAGTGGGCACCGACATCCATTATGCCACCCCACCCCACCTTCAGCCGTGCTACAACCGCTACCGCAGCCTGAAACTCGAGCAAACCACGTCGCTTGCCAACGAGGCCGTGAGTCTGCCCATCGCCTACCCTATCACGGCTCCTGACGCCCGCGCCATAGCTGAGATAATCAACCGCTTCGAGTAATTCTGTGCAGTTCGACAGCTACACATACGCGATTTTCCTGCCGCTGGTGTTTGTCGCCTACTGGGCATTGCGGCGGAATCAGCGATGGCAGAACCTGCTGTTGCTGGCCGCCAGCTATGTGTTCTACGGCTGGTGGGACTGGCGCTTTCTCGGACTGATACTCATCACCACGCTCACCACCTGGGGCACGGGATTGCTCATTGCCCGCGGCCGCCTGTGGGCCGCGGTGAACATTGTGGTAAACCTGGGCATTCTTGCCCTGTTCAAGTATTACGACTTCTTCGCCTTCAGTGCCGGGCAGCTGTGCCACTCGCTGGGTTTCGAGCCCGGCTGGACCGCGCTGCATCTGATACTACCGGTAGGCATCTCGTTCTACACACTTCAGGCCGTGAGCTACACCATCGACGTGTACCGTCGCGACATCCGCCCCACACGCGACATCATCGCTTTCGCCGTCTACATCGCCTTTTTCCCTCAACTCGTGGCAGGCCCCATCGAGCGCGCGAAGAACCTGTTGCCGCAGATTCTCAAACCCCGCACCTGGGACTACGCCGAGGCGGTGACCGGAATGCGACAGATTCTGTGGGGTGTGGCGAAAAAAGTGATTGTGGCCGATACCATCTCGTCGCAACTCACCACCATACTCTACCATCCGTCGACGCTCGAGCCGCTGTCGGTTGTTACCGCAGCGGTGCTGTTCGCCTTCCAGATTTACGCCGACTTCTCGGGCTACAGCGATATCGCCATCGGCAGCGCGCGTTTGTTAGGCATCCGTCTGAGCGTCAACTTCCGCTATCCCTATTTCTCTCGCGACTACCGCGAGATGTGGCGTCACTGGCACATGTCGCTCATGCGCTGGCTCGTCGACTATGTGTATATACCATTAGGGGGATCCCGAAGGGGCCAATGGCACACAGCGCTCAACGTGATGGTAGTGTTCGCCATCTCCGGCCTGTGGCACGGTGCCAACTGGACATTCATCACCTGGGGTCTTGTCAACGGCCTTGTGGTGGCGGCTTTGGTGTTCATCGGCGTCAAAAAGCGGGGCGAACACGCTACGCTGCGCGAGATTCCGTTGTGCGTGCTCAACTTCGCCATCATGGCTGCAGCGTTCCTGATATTCCGGCTCGACAACTTCACGCAGGTGTCCGACTGCTGCCGTGTGCTTGCCACGGGCAATTGGACGGCGGTGCCCATGGGCTTGACATCGCTGGCGGTGATTGTACCGTTTGTGGTGGTGGAATGGCTCGGCCGACGTCACGAGTTCCCTCTGCGCCATCTGCCGTTCCCCGCATGGCTCCGCTGGCTCGTTTACTGGGTGCTGTTGGGCCTGATCGCCTATTTCGCCCAAGGACAAGACATACAGTATATTTACTTCCAATTCTAACCGTAACACTGTGACTATAAGACGCTTCATATTGAAATCCCTGGCTGCGGCACTTCCCGTGTGGATTGTCCTGGCAATATATCTCGTGAGCGATCCGTTCAACGTGCTGCGGCCGAAAACATCGCGAGCCGTGCCTCATCAGGCTGCCGGGCGGAATATGGGAGTAGTGTCGATTACGACATACCTTGAGCACAACGACAGCGCACGTTACGACTCATTCATCTTCGGGTCGTCGATGTCGCAGAACTACCGAGCCGACCAGTGGCGGCAATACCTGCCGGCAGGAGCCTCGGTTCTCCATTTCGACGCCACAATGGAAACCGTGGACGGCATCGTCGACAAAATACGTTACCTAAACGGCCACGGCACCAATGTCGACAACGCTCTGATTATCATCGAGGAAGAAATGCTGCGGCGACAACCGCTCGACAACGACATCCTGCACGTTCGTCCACCGGAGATCACAAGCGAGGTGTCGCGCTGGCATTTCCACACTCTGTATTTCAACGCCTACAAAAATCCGCTGGTGATGGGATGGTGTCTGGCACCGAAGTATTTCGCCAAACAGATGGAAGACGAGGGAATCATCACCACCGACCCGGCGGTGCGCTACGAAGCCGCCAACGAATACCGTTACAACAGCTTCGACTCGCTTATCGACCGCGACCCCGACGCATTCTTCACAACAGCCCGCATCAACGCTATCAAAGCGAGCAGCGACTGGAAACCTGAGATGCAATCAGAGCTGATGACTCCGCATCTCATAGCCAAGCTGAAGGAACTTAAAGCACTGCTCGAACAGAACCACACCAACTACATGGTTATCATACAGCCGCGATATCACAGAAGATGGATTTCACTTGCCGACATGGCGTTGCTGGTCGACATCCTCGGCAAAGAGCGAGTGCACGACTACAGTCGCGACAGCGTATTGTGCAACGACCCACGAGCATACTACGACCGTCAAGCCCACCTCACCTCCCGCCACTGCAACGCCCTCCTCGACAGGGCTTACGGCCCTCAACCGCCGCGCCGCTGACGCCTTGTTAACATCTTTTTTCACCAATACTTGCACTATTAAAAATCTTTTTACTATTTTTGCGGGCAATAATGCGAAATAAAACCGTTTTTTCAGGACATAAAATCTTGTAGATATGGATATCAACTCAGCCAAAATCCTCACGCATGTCTTTGAGCTGGAGGGACTTATGCTCATACTTGAGCAACGCGACAGCGACACGCCGCAGGCCGTGGTCGACGCCATCAAAAGTAAAGCGCGACTCATCGCAAATGAATGTGAATCGCTCACGGTGCCCGCAACAATGAACACCGGCTCACCGATGCCTGCCACACATGACGACGATGACGAGCTCGACCGCATCACCGACATAGTTGAAGGCAAACAGGACGACACCGTGATTGATGCGTATGACGATGAGCCACCCACACCCACACCCACACCCGCTCCTACTCCGGCTCCGGCTCCGACATTCGACGTTTATGAGAAGCCTCTCACACCGCCGGCACCCCAACGTCCTCAAGCACCTACAAGTCCCGGGGCGTACAGCGCCACAACGGGATATTCACCGATAGTGCCACCAGCACCTCATCCCGACGAGCAGGAGTTCAGTCCTATTGTGCCGCAATATCAGGCACCAGAGAATGAGTTCAGCCCCATCGAGCCGCAGCCGGTAACACCTCCACCCGCGCCCGCTCCCATGGTTCCGCCAGTGAGTGTCCATCCCGCAAATGTCCGCATGGACGAGAAGTTGGGCGCCGCGCAGGCCAAAGACCTTCGCAAGGCCTTCACGCTGGGCGATACGTTCCGTTTCCGCCACGAGCTCTTCAACGATGTTGAGTCAGAATGGGAGAACATGTTCCATATGGTTGACGGCATGAAGTCATACTCGCAGGCCGAGGACTATTTCTACGACTTCCTCGGATTTGACTCCAACAACGAGAACGTCAAAGATTTCATGGAAATTCTACGACGCCATTTCGCATAAACAACATCAAGTAGCGATGCCAGGCAAACTATATATGGTTCCCACACCGGTTGGCAATCTTGCCGATATGACACCCCGAGCCATCGAGGTGCTGCAAAATGTCGACATTATTCTTGCCGAAGACACCCGTACCAGCGGGAACCTGCTCAGGCATTTCAACATCGACACCCCGATGCGCTCGCATCACAAATTCAACGAACACGGCACGCTCGACGACATCACGCGCCAGCTATTATCGGGCACGACCATCGCGCTGGTCACCGATGCCGGGACACCCGCCATCAGCGACCCAGGATTTCTGCTGAGCCGTGAGTGCCGTGAGCGCGGCATCGAGGTGGAGACCCTGCCTGGCGCCACGGCATTCGTGCCGGCGCTGGTGAACTCCGGCCTTGCGTGCGACCGTTTCGTCTTCGAAGGCTTTCTTCCGGTGAAAAAAGGCCGTGCGACGCGTCTCGAGCAACTCGCCGACGAGGCACGGACAATGGTGTTCTACGAGTCGCCAAACCGGCTCGTCAAGACCCTCGAACAACTGGCCGACACCTTCGGTGCCGACCGTCAGGCCAGCGTGAGCCGGGAGATTTCGAAGCTGCACAACACCACTGTGAACGGCACGCTCGTTGAGCTCGTCACCTTTTTCGGCGCCAACCCGCCAAAGGGCGAGATTGTGCTTGTCGTAGCCGGCAAGCCAGTGGCCGAGAAACGTCACGTCGACAAGTACGCCGCCTTCAAGCAGCATCACGCATCGCAACAACCCGACAATTAACAAAACAACATAACAATGCATTGACTTATGAAAAAACTACTCTATTTACTGATTGTGACGCTCACATTCACAGCGGTAATTGCCTCGTGTTCAGGCGAGGATAAACAGGAATCATCGGTAGCGCAAGGAGAGAACCTCGACTCAATCAACGATTTGTTGAGAGACTCGATGCAACTGGCAAAAGCCGACATCGACACCCTCATGTCGCTCATGACCGAAGTGAACGAAGGACTCACTGAAATCAAGGATCTGGAAGGTGTGGTGTCGAACTACGACGCCAACACCGAGAGCGCTGACCGCCGCGACCAACTGCGCAGCGACATCAATGCCATCAAGCAGAACGTAAAAGGCCGCATGAAGAAACTCGACGAACTTGAGCAACGGCTCAAAAAGTCGGACAAGATGAACGAGCAACTTCAAGAGACCATTACCTCACTGCGCAAGCAACTCAAAGACCAGCAGACGATGATCGACGACCTCGTGACACAGCTCGAGTCGGCACATGCCGAAATCCGCACGCTCAACGTCAAGGTGGACTCGCTCAAGACCGAAAACACCACCGTGAGCAACCAGCACCAGCAGGCAGTGGCCGAGAACGAGCGCCTCACCAACGCCATGAACGAGTGCTACTACGTTGTGGGTTCGAACAAGGAGCTCAAGCAGCACAAAATCATCGAGGGCGGCTTCCTGCGCAAGACCAAAATCATGGAAGGCGACTTTTCGAAAGCCTATTTCACCAAGGCCGACAAGCGCACACTCAACCAGATTGCGCTCCACAGCAAAAAAGCCAAAGTGATGTCGAAACACCCGAAGGGCTCTTACGAAATCGTGGACCAGAACGGCCAGAAGGTTCTGCGCATCCTCAGCCCGTCATCGTTCTGGGAACTGTCGAACTATCTTGTGGTGCAGGTGGATTAAGCATTCCCGCCCCATTATTGTAACCGGAACTTGCAAGTACATGAGTCGACCAATCATTCAGTACTTGCAAGTTTCATATCTACCGAAAAAAATCATCAATAAAATAAATTTATGGAAGTAATACAAAGTTTCACCATCGACCATACCCACCTCAAGCCGGGTATCTACGTTTCACGCGAGGACAAAGGATTCACGACTTACGACCTCCGTATCACCGAGCCCAATAAGGAACCGGCAGTCGCACCCGCAGCCATCCACAGCATAGAGCACCTGATGGCCACATGGTTCCGCAACAGCAAGGTAAAGGACGATGTAGTGTATGTAGGGCCGATGGGGTGCCTCACGGGCATGTACATCATCATGACCGGCACCTACAGCGTGGAGGACATGCGGCAGTTGACCATCGAGTGCCTGCGGTGGATTCTGGAACAGAAAGAGGTTCCGGCCACACGCCCCGAGGCCTGCGGCAACTACCTGCTGCACGACCTGCCGATGTGCAAATGGGAGTGCGCCCGCTATCTCGACCGCTTGGAGAATGATTTCCACAGCGAGTACACCAAGCTCCAGGTCACCCTCGACGACGGCATGATTTTCGCCGACGCGTGAGCCGTCAAAGACAGCGAGCCATATAACCGATTGTGGTCTACGGAGCCCAGTTCCGTAGACCACAATCGCTATAATTAGCCGTTCTGTATTATGGCTTGGTGATGGAGTTTACCTTGAGGGTAGAATGCCAGGTGTCGTAGTAGAGATTGCCGCCTCTCCACTCCACCTCGCCAGGCTGGAAGTCGACTGTCTCGCTACGGATATATTTCTTCGGCGGGCTCAGAGGATCGCCCACGGCCTCGTTGCTGGCCATGCGGTAGAGGTCGATGCCTGTGGCGTAGTAACTCTCCATAGGTGTGTCGACCGCTCCCCGCCCGAACGACTGATCGGTGGGCACCCATCCCACACCCTCGAAATAAGTCTCGGCCCAGTCGTGCCAGTTCACTTCGTCGGGATGAATCATCCATCCGCTCTCCCATCGCGAAGGTATTCCCAGCGCCCGCGTGAGGGTGATATAGAGCAACGTCACCTGTCCGCAGTCGCCGTGTCCGTTGGCCAGCACATACTCCGGCATATTGGCGATGGTGCTGTATTCGCGCGCACCCGCCCATGGGAACGACAGCGAAATCCAGCGATAGATTTTCGCTGCTTGCAGCACCGGGTTGGTCTCATCGCCCACAATCTCCTGTGCCAGCGCCCGCAGGCGGTCGGTAATCTGGATGTGAGGGCCGTCGTTACCGGTGTAATAGATATAATCAGGGCTGATCTTGTCGTAAGGCTCAATCATTGCCAGCAGGTCCTGCTGGCTGTAGTGGCGTTCGGCCACATCGTAGCTGAAAGTGTATTCAAAATGAGTGGGCTCTCCCTTGACCGCCTTTGCCTCCATGTACACCGTGTGGTGCCGCGTTCCCTGGCTCATGGTCACGGGACGGTTTCCGCTCTCATAGCGTATATTGTGCTGCCTCAGATTCTCGTAGGGGAAGGGCATCCACACTCTGAGCGTCTCACCGGCTGGTATGGCGTCGGCATTGACATCGAGGCTGAAAGTGATGTTGACATGACGGGTGTCGCGGCATTGATTGGCGTCGGCCGGACTTGCCATCGCCTCGAGATAATACTTGCGGCGCGTGGTGTAACTCTCGGCCTTGTCGCTGTCGTGCTGCTCGGCGAACTCGTCGGCCAACAGCCACAGGTTGCGCACGCTCTTGCGGAACCACCACTCGCGCCCATCGATTGTCATATACTCGATTTTGCGTCCCGCTTTCCAGGCGTCAACCTGAGCCTGAGTCACATCGGGCACACGCTCACGAATCAGCTTCATACCCTCCTCGGGTGTCATCGTGAAGTCTTTGCGAATGCGGCCCATGATTGTCTTGAGCGAGTCGATTTGCACCTCTGCGGCCTTTCGCTCGGCCTTGGGCAACGATTTCATCACTTTCTCGGCTTTGGCAAACTCACCCTCCGCCATGAGTCGGTCGACCTCGGCACGCCACTGTGCAGTAGCAGCCACACCCGTCGCCGCCATCATCGCGGCGACCAACAATATCAACACTTTTTTCATAGTTATGCGTTGTAAAAATTCAACAAAATTTCCGTCAAATGTAGTTATTTTTTCCATTTAGCACAAGTTTTCAACTCAAAAAAGTCGGTTTTAGAGCTCAAATAATTGGTTTTAGCGCCAAACATTCGTGTGTTAGAGTTTTTTTTTGTACTTTTACACCCTGTTTCACCACTATTATTTTAAAAAAATTAAAATATATGAACATTGGAATCATAGTAGCAATGAGCAAGGAACTGAACCTGCTCCTGCCGAAACTCGAGAGAATGAGCGATGTGAATGTTGATAACGCTGATTTCTACTGCGGGCAACTGGGCTCACACGAAATTGTAGTTCACCAGTGCGGCATAGGCAAGGTAAACGCAGCTATGGGCACGCTCACGATGATTCACAATTTCAGTCCTGAACTGATTATCAACACCGGTGTTGCCGGCGGAGCCAGCCCGGAAATCAACGTCATGGACATCGTGGCGGGGGACAAAGTGGCCTACCACGACGCATGGTGCGGACCGGAGTCGGGCTGGGGCATTCAAGGCATGCCTAAGTATTTCCTCGGCGACGACGACATCCTCTCACGATTGCCCGAACGCCCCGACATCCGTAAGGGACTGATCTGCTCGGGCGACAAGTTCATCGACTCGCTCGACGAGGTGAACGAGATTCGCGAGAAATATCCTGAGGTTCTGGCCGTCGACATGGAAAGCGGCGCCATAGCGCAGGTGTGCTACCGCATGCGCACCCCGTTCCTGAGCCTGCGCGTGATCAGCGACTCGCCGGGCGCCGGACACAACAACTCAGCCCAATACAACGATTTCTGGGAAGAGGCACCGCAGCAGACTTTCGACATAGTTCGCCAGTTGCTCCTCTCACTCAAATAATTCAATCCACCAACTCATAACGACAATTATGGAAAAAATCGCGAGTTTCACCATCGACCACACACGCCTGTTAAGAGGAGTGTACGTGGCGCGTAAGGACACCACACCCTCGGGCGACGTAATAACCACTTTCGACATACGCATGAAGCTGCCCAACCGCGAGCCCGCAGTAAGTCAGAGCGCATTGCACACCATCGAGCACCTCGCCGGTACATTCCTGCGCAACCATCCGCAATGGAAGGACCGCATCATCTACTGGGGACCGATGGGATGCTGCACCGGCAACTATCTGGTTGTATCAGGCGACCTCAACTCGAGCGACATCCTGCCGCTGGTCAACGAGACCTTCGAGTTTATCGCCAACTACGACAGTGAGATTCCGGGTGCCAACGCGCACGAATGCGGCAACTACATGCTCAACAACCTGCCCATGGCACGATGGGAGGCTCGCAAATTCCTTGCCGAGGTGCTCAGCTGCATCTCGCAAGAAAACCTCAACTACCCTGAAAACAACTAAATACCTTCTAACCCTTAACAATGGAAAAGAAAAAACGATTCAACGACAGCGAATTACGCTACCTGAGGCTTTTGGCACGCAGTTTTCCCAACCGCGCTACTGCCAGCACCGAGATTATCAACCTCGAGGCCATTCTCAACCTGCCTAAAGGCACCGAGCACTTCCTGGCCGACCTTCACGGAGAGTATGAGGCGTTCCAGCACGTGCTGCGCAATGCTTCGGGTACCATCAAGCGCAAAGTGCGCGAGAATTTCAACGAAACTCTGAGCCGCAACGAGCAGAAACAGCTCTGCACGCTCATCTACTATCCTGAGCGCAAACTCGAACTGGTGAAAGAGGAAATCACCGACCGCACCGAACTTAACGACTGGTATTTCATCAATATCAACCGTCTGGTGAGAGTGTGCCGCGACGTTTCGTCGAAATACACCCGCTCGAAAGTGAACAAGGCCCTGCCACGCGACTTCTCCTACATTATCCAGGAGTTGCTGCACGAGAGTTCTTCGGACCCCAACAAGCAGATTTATGTCGACGTAGTGGTCCACACCATCATCTCCACGGGCCAGGCCGACAGTTTCATTGTGGCGATGTGCTATCTTATCCAGCGCCTCACCATCGACATGCTGCACATTCTGGGCGACGTGTTCGACCGCGGTCCCAACCCGCACAAAATCATGGACCGTCTCTCAATCTATCATAACTTCGACATCCAGTGGGGCAACCACGACATCCTGTGGATGGGAGCCGCCGCCGGCAACGACTGCTGCATCGCCAACGTGATACGCATCGCGCTTCGTTACGGCAACCAGGCGGTGCTCGAGGACGGCTACGGCATCAACCTGCTACCGCTGGCCACGTTCGCGCTCGACCATTACGACGGCGACCCGTGTACACAATTCACTCCGCGCGCCTCCAACTACGACAGCGACCGCCAGAAGAACCTCATAGCGAAGATGCACAAGGCCATTTCGATTATCCAGTTCAAACTCGAGGCCGCCACCATCGAGCGTCGCCCCGACTTCGACATGGACGACCGCATGCTGCTGCACCGCATCGACTTCGAGACTGGCACCATCAACATCAACGGAAACACCTACGAGATGAACGACATGGACCTGCCCACTGTCGATCCAAGCGACCCGTACCGTCTCACCGACGAGGAGCGCGACCTGGTGGAGAAACTGCACAATTCGTTTGTCGACAGCGAGAAGCTGCGCCGCCATATGGCCTGCCTGTTCCGCAACGGCTCGGTCTACACCGTAATCAACGGCAACCTGCTTTACCACGCTTCCATCCCTCTGAACGAGGACGGCACCCTCAAGGACGTGACCATACGGGGCGAGAAATACCACGGCAAAGCGCTGCTGGAGAAAGTGGAACGTCTTATCCGCGAAGCTTATTCAGGCGCCGAGGATCCCGAAGAGCACGATTTCGCGCTCGACTATGTGTGGTACCTGTGGTGCGGCAAAGACTCACCAGCATTCGACAAGGACAAGATGGCGACCTTCGAGCGTTATTTCATCAACGACAAGGAGCCGCATAAGGAAACCAAGGGCCATTACTACAGCATGCGCGACGACGAGAACGTGGTCAATATGATTCTCGACGAGTTCGGCGTGACCGGTCAGTTCCGCCACATCATCAACGGCCATGTGCCCGTGAAGACCATCAAGGGCGAAACACCTATCAAGGCCGGCGGAAAACTCATGGTGATTGACGGCGGTTTCTCGCCTGCCTACCAGCCCGAGACCGGTATCGCAGGATACACGCTCGTGTACCACTCCCGCGGTTTCCAGCTTGTGCAGCACGAGCCGTTCACCTCGATTGAGAAAGCTGTCAAGGAAGGACTGGACATCAAGTCGACCGTGCAACTGGTGGCCATGACCAACCGTCGCATGATGGTCAAGGACAGCGACCAGGGCCGCGAGCTTCGCAGTCAGGTGTCCGACTTGAAGAACCTGCTTGTGGCATTCCGTCAGGGCCTGATTCCGGAGCGCGCCTACCGCCCGATTATCAATAAATAACCACTATGGAAGAGAGAGCGAACACCAGTGTGGTAGAGGCGATTCTGGGCCTGCCGCTGTTCCAGGGCATCACCCGCGAACAGTTGCAGCAGTTGGTCGAGAAATTTCCTTTCCACTTCCTGAAGTATTCCGACGACGAACCCGTCATCGCCGCCGGTGACCCATGCACCCACCTGAAGTTTGTCATCTCAGGTGCTGTAAGAGTCACCGCACGCAGCAGGAAACTCAAGGTGAGCATCGCCCACAGCCTGAGCGCCCCCGACGTGGTGCTGCCGGAGCATCTCTTCGGAATGGACACCACCTACAGCTGCGAAGTGAGAGCCGAGGGCGACTGCGGCATAATGCAGATAGCGAAGGCCCATTACCTCGGAATGCTCCAGCTCAACCAAGTATTGCTGTTCAACGCTCTCAACCGGCTCTCTTACGGAGCGCAGATGCAGCGGACCATGCTACGTTCGCTTACGAGTTGCACCGTGGAGCAACGTCTGGCTATGCTTGTCGCCGTCACCACCACCCGCCGCTCGCGTCACATTGTGGTCGACGCACGTCAGCAGGACCTATGCGCCCTTGCCGGCGCCACACGGCAACAACTCACCGCCGCTCTCGAGCGTTTGACGACCATAAGCCTTGTGGAACGAGAAGGCGATCAGCGTCTGCTTGTGAACGACCGCAGTGCCTTGCTTGAAATCATATAAAAGACATAAAAACATATGAAGACAAGAGTAAACAAAAACGAAAAGAGTCAGAGTTTCGACTATGCCACCTGGGGCACATGCTCCTCGATGATTCATGTCGAAACCGAGGACGGCGTGATAAAAAAAGTGTATTTCGTGGGCGGTTGCAGCGGCAACACTCAGGGAGTGGCGCGACTCGTCGAGGGCATGAAGGTCGAGGAAGCGATTTCGCGGCTCGAGGGCATCCGCTGCGGAGCCAAACCCACGTCGTGCCCCGACCAGCTGGCGCAGGCGCTGCGTTCGTCGCTCGAAATGTGATTGACAACAATCAACCAAATTAAATATTTTTATCTATGAGTAAACCTACTGACAACATTCAACCAAACCAGGGCGCACCCGTCGAGGCCGAAGTGCAAGAACAAGTCTCGGCAAAGCTGCCCGACAACGCGTTTACCGAACTTGCCCCCGGAGAGGAGTATGTGCCGGTAATGCCCGCGTCGACACGGCCCCGTGAAATCACCCCGTACTCGGTGATTCTGGGATTGGTGATGGCGCTGATTTTCAGTGCCGCCGCCGCATATCTCGGGCTGAAGGTGGGACAGGTCTTCGAGGCCGCCATTCCCATCGCCATCATCGCCGCCGGTATCGCCAGCGCCGTGCATCGCAAGAATTCATTGGGCGAGAACGTGATTATCCAGTCGATTGGTGCCTCGAGCGGCATCGTCGTCGCGGGTGCTATTTTCACTCTGCCGGCAATCTACATTCTGCAGGCGAAATACCCCAACGACCCGAACCTCACGGTCGATTTCGTGAAGGTGTTCCTCAGTTCGCTGCTCGGCGGCTTGCTCGGCATCCTGTTCTTTATCCCCTTCCGCAAGTATTTCGTGAAGGACATGCACGGCAAGTTCCCGTTCCCGGAGGCCACCGCCACCACTCAGGTGCTCATTTCGGGCGAGAAAGGCGGCAAGCAGGCAGTCCCGTTGCTTCTCGCCGGCCTCATCGGTGGTGTGTACGACTTCCTGCTGTCGACATTCGGCTGGTGGAAAGAAGTGCTCTCGACCACCGCTATCCCCGCCTTGCACAACCTTGCCGGCAGCACCAAGATGCTGTTCAAAATCAACACTGGCTCGGCAGTGCTCGGTCTGGGATTCATCGTGGGCCTGAAGTACAGTTTCATCATCTTCGCCGGTAGTGCCTTCATCTGGTGGATTGTAGTGCCACTGATGGGCATGACCAATCCCGATTTCGCAGGAATGGATGTCGCACCCGAGGAGATTTTCAAGGGCGGCGCACGCTTTATCGGCATCGGCGGTATCGCCATGAGCGGTATCATTGGCATCATCAAGTCGTGGGGCGTAATCAAGGACGCCGTGGGACTCGCCGGCAAGTCGTTCAAGCGCGGAAACGAGGTGGAGAAGCCCGTCCGCACCCAACGCGACATTTCCATGAAGGCGCTGGTATTCTCACTTGCCGCAGCATTGGTAGTGACCTTCGTCTTCTTCTTAGTGGGCGTGATTCACGACCCGCTGCAGACCGTCGTTGCCTTTATCGTCGTTGTAGTGATTGCCTTCCTGTTCACCACCGTGGCGGCCAATGCCATCGCCATCGTGGGCAGCAACCCCGTGAGCGGTATGACGATGATGACGCTGATTATCGCCAGCGGCGTGTTTGTGGCTGTCGGTCTTAAAGGCACCCAAGGTATCGTTGCCGCAATGGTGATTGGCGGCGTGGTGTGTACCGCGTTGTCGATGGCCGGCGGTATGGTCACCGATATGAAGATAGGTTACTGGCTCGGCACCACGCCCGCCAAGCAACAGACATGGAAAGCGGTCGGTACAATCGTTAGCGCGGCCACCGTGGGCGGTGTCATGATGATTCTGAACGAGGCTTACGGCTTCACCGGCGACCAGGCACTCGTGGCTCCGCAAGCCAACGCCATGGCAGCCGTGATCGACCCGCTGATGAACGGCGGACAGACACCCTGGATGCTCTATATCATGGGCGCCATTCTCGCCGTGCTGCTCAACTGGCTCGGTGTTCCAGCACTGGCGTTCTCGTTGGGTATGTTCATTCCGCTCGAGCTCAACACCCCGCTGCTCGTGGGTGGCTTGATCAGCTGGTTTGTAAGCACCCGCAGCAAGGATAAAGCCCTCAACAAGGCACGTATGGAGAAAGGAACGCTCATCGCCAGCGGTTTCATCGCCGGCGGTGCCCTGATGGGCGTGGTTAGCGCGATTATGAAGTTTGCAGGATTCGAGTATGACAGTCCTCTCGGCGACACCTCCAGCAACTGGCTCAGCCTCGTGATTTATATCGCTCTGATAGCCGTGTTCATCTGGATGTCGATGAAGGGTACCAAAAAAGACCTTCCCGCAACCGACGCAGCCGAAACGGCCAGCAACGAATAACAATTCAATAGACTATACCGAGGGGCGTTTTGCCAATGACGCTCCTCGGTAATGTTTTAATAATCATCAAAGCAATTATGAATTACGACAACGAAAGAACCAATATGCGGCAGCCAGTTCAGCAGAACCAACCATACCAGCAACCGCAAGAAGTCCAACCGCCTCAATATGCTCAGCCGCAGCAGCCCGATCAGAAGAAAAGCGGCGGCAAAGGCTTGATGATTACAACCATCATCCTATCGGCGCTCACGTTGCTGGCCATAATAGGCTTCATCATCTTTATGGTTCTCAACAAGGATGACAGCGAACAGAAAGACACCCCCAAGACCGAGGTAAGGGCTACGCACAATCATGACGACGGGAATCAACAAATGGTATACTCTATTGCGTCCGACGGTTTCCTGAATATCCGCGAGCAGCCCACAAGCCATTCCAGCATCGTGGGAGTGCTCTACACAGGCGGTGACGGCGCAAAATTATTAGGCCAGCAGGGCAAATGGTATAATGTGGAATACCAAGGCAGGCAAGGCTATGTGAATTCGTCATACGCCACATGCTCGAGCGCCAAGCCGGCAGCCACAGCAGCAACCACATCGCATCGCAAAGTATACTACGTGGTGCTTGGCAGTTACGACAATCTCGAGTATGCAAGATCCTACGCCAACAGTTGGTCGGGCCCTAACAGTAATAGGTTGTCGGTTTACCGAACAATAGTTTACGGTACAGTGAAATTCCGGGTATGCAACTTCTGCTCCTATTCCATGTCCTCGGCCAAAGAAATGGTTCAGCTAGTGGCGAACAATACCGGACAGACGGCTTGGGTATGGCCGAGCGACGGACTTGCCGATTGCGCCTACTCCGTCTCCAGCCCCCTCTCACCCAATGACCCGTAATCGGGCATCGTCTCGTAAAACGGTTTTACGGACGATTCTTGGACTAACTAGTCGTCAAGTATAGCGACGAGGGCGTATTCATCAGACTGAATACGCCCTCGTGTTGAAATCAATCTACGGTCAATTGCCGAGGATAATCTTATAGAGTTCGCTTACATCGCCTGAGTTGACATTGCCGTCGCCGTTGAGGTCGTATTTAGCGTCGGTCCAGCCGTTGAGCAACCCTCCGGTCATGAGTGATGCCTCCTGGAGGTTGATATTGTCGCTCGTAATCCATGTCCCATTCAGTGCAAACGGATAATTTGTGGATGCAACGGCACAACCAGCAAAAGCCATAACAACTAAAGTAAATAATACCCTCTTCATAAACATATCTTTTAAGTTTAAAGTCCTGTTTAGTTGCCAAACACACCGAGGAGCAGGCGGTCGATGTCGTTTTTAAGCGAAGCGCGTTCGCCGTGCCAGTTGTTCACCAGCACCGAGAAACAGTATTCGGGGTTGTCGGCAGGGAAATAGCCCACATAGCACTGCACACCGGTCATTGAGCCGCTCTTCACGGCGATGCGACCGGTGAGGTCGCTCTCGCCCAGTATCGAGCCGATGCGTGCGTTCACGCCCACACGCGGCATAAGGTCGACCAAGCGCTGCTGACGTGCGCCGTAACGTCGCGTCGACATCGCCGAGAGCATCGACGTGAAGAATGCTCCCGAAGCCTTGTTTGCGCGAGCCAGACCGCTGCCGTCGTACTGGAACTTCGGCTCAGTGTCTACCCCGAGGCGTTTCAGCAGTTCGTTCACTCTCACCACACCTTCGGTCGGCACGGGTTTGCGTCCGCTGTTGAGCGCAACAGCGCGCAGCAGTGCATCGGTAAACATATTGTCGCTGCGCTCGAGCAGGGAACTGATGATGTCGCTCAACTTGGGCGAGCGGTGGACGAGCAGTTGCCAACGCTGGCCGTCGCCCTTGGCGCTGCGATGACGCACCTTCACTCCCGCTGCTTTCACCGCGCTGTTCAAACTGTCGACGAGCATCGAACTGGGCACGGGATTCGACACGGTGAAATAGTAAGTGGTATCGGCCACCGAGCCGGTGACAATCACCGCCGGATTGGCGTATTCCTCATAAAGGTTCACGTTGTCGGTAGTGCCGCCGCGCAATTTGTCGATGAGCTGCAGTTTCGACACAGGCGGGTCGAAGCGGGCGTTGGTCATGGCTCCGTTGCGGCCGTCGAAGATGAGGCGGACGCTGTTGTCGTGGTAGTTGAGCGAGTGAACGCCCATACCGTAGTCCCATGCCAGGTCACCCACATCCCACCATCCATTATAGGCCGGATAGGGATATAGCGACTCGTCGACCACGATGTCGCCCTCGATTTTTTTGATGCCCAACGCCTTGAGCGCCGCCACAATCTCAGGCACGATGTCGAGGTTGTCCTTAAAAAAGCGCGAGCCGAGAGTCGGGTCGCCCTGCCCCACTATCAACAGGTTGCCTTTAAGCACTCCATTTTTCACCTCGCCCTCGAGAAACACGGGTGTCTCGAACATGAAGTCGGCACCGAGCTGCTCAAGTGCCGCCGTCGAGGTCACCGTCTTCATCGTCGACGCGGTGATTACCGCGAGGTCGGGATTGTGGCTTGCCACAATCTTGCCGTCGGCAACGCTGGCCACAGCTATGGTGAGCGAGGCGTTCTTCATCATTTTCTTGCTGGCGAAGTTGTCGATAGCGCTCTGAGCCTTTGCAGCGTCGAAAGCGCTTGCATTGCCCACTGCGAGAGCTACCGACAGCAGTACGAACAGTATACGTTGAAATTTTCTCATGATATATCTCTGTATTTTTTCTTTTTACGTCGTTGGGGGCCGAACAGCCAGGCGTAATGCCGACGATGCTTCAGATATTGGCTGTCGAACATATGGTCGTAGGCCTCGCGCTCGAACGAAATCTTGCGGTAGGCGTTGCCGGGAAACAGCAACCGCACCATCCACTCCAAAACATAGAACAGATAGAACGGCAGATAGCCCAGCTCGCGCATCTGAGCCGTATGGATTCGCTCGTGGTTCAAAAGCGAGTCGTGCACCTCCACACCAGGATGGACAAACATTACCCCCATCAGGTTGATGGCGTAGAAACGCTTGAACGGCGGCATATATCTCGATTTGACAATCTTCATTACGGCGGCAAAAATACAAAAATAATCTCAACCAACCAAATATAAACCCGATTCATGTATTGTAAAACGAGGCGGCACCGCGATGCACTAAATAGGAAAAAGAGCTGGGTCGCAAAAACCCAGCTCTGTGTTATGTCATACAACGGTTGTCGTGCTCACTGTCCGAGGATGATTTTGTAGAGGGCGCTCACATCGCCAGTGTTGACGCTGCCGTCGCCGTTGAGGTCATACTTGGAGTCGGTGGAACCCGACAGCAGAGCCTTGTAGAGCTCGCTCACGTCGCCGGTATTGACCTGTCCGTCGCCGTTGATGTCTCCACGTATTTCTGGCAGGTTGGCGTTGGAGACATAGAGCAACATCTTTGGCAGGAAATGCTCCGGGGTCTCATCGCCGGGGAAGGTCTCGTGGCCCTGGAGATAAAGCACGGAATAACCGGTATTCTCACTCTGATTCATGCCGTAGAACTCAATATATTTATACGAACGCGGCTTCGTCACACGGGCCTCCAGGGCCAGGTTGCCGCCATTGTATTCGTAGGGTTCGTCGAACATGAACGTCAGTTCGGTGGAGCCATTGGCGGGATTAATCGAGCACACCGGTGTGAGATCGGTAAATTCGGCATATCCCGATTCCTCATTGCCGAAATTGGCCCTAGTGGTCTCTTTCAGGCTGAACTGGATGGTAGGTGACGACAGATCGATCGTCTCGCTGGCAAAGAACTTGACGCCGAGAATCTGGTTGCCGGCAACTGCCGTGAGCATCTCGGCGGGATAAATCATCTGCGAGTGGGTGTTCTTGGCGTTGGCATATGAGCAGTAGAGCGGCATGCGGAAGTTTTTGTCGGTGCCGTCGCACACCACAATCGCCAACTGACGTGATGCCTTGCCGGTGAGTGCCACATCGTAAGTCTCACCGCCCACAGTGATGGTGACTGTGTTGTTGAAGGTACCCACCGCATCGGGGGCAAACGTGATAGGAATCTCGTAATTCTCGCCTGGGGCAATCGACCTGGGCGTGTAGGTGCTGCTGAATGGTGCCTGCAGACCGCTCAGCGTCGGGGTCACTGCGGCGTCGGTTTGGTTGCGAACAAGCACGGTCATAGTCTTTTGGCCACTGGCAGTGCCGCTGGGGATAAGTTCGCCGAAGTCCACTTTATCGGTAGTGACGAACACTCTCTCATAGAAGAACGACGTTCTGGGCAGGAATTGTCGTATTTCGACATTAGCATCCGAGTTGAGGTTGCCACTTTTAAATGCCGTGAAGTAGTTGTAGGCATAGGGGCCTTCATCGGTGTCCACTCCTCTGAAGTTGGTTAAATATGAGCCTTTCTCTCCCGCCTCGGTGAGTACACAGTCGTACACCAGGTTGCCGCCGTCATAGACGAATGGCGTGTCGAAATTAACGTCGATTTCGTAAATCTCGGAGGTGGGGCCCGGATAATTGACAGCTACCGGCGTCACGTCTTCAATAAAGGTTTTTGTGAAGTTATGTAGGTTGGTAGTGCCCAGCGAGACGGTCACCTTGCCGTTGCGGAACCACATCCCGTTGTCATGCTTGACATAGAATCGCAGACCGGTAATCTTCGAACCAATCAAATTAGTGAGCGAGTCGGCGGGATAAATAACCTGCGAGCGTGAACCGGCAACGTCCCAGAAGTAGACGGGATAAGGCGCCGAGGAACTTACCGTCTCTTTCTCCGGATTGTCGGCAACGGTCACCTGATTGTCCACTTCAGAGTACTTGAAAGTGGCTTTGGGCAGAAAGTTCATAAAACTCGGTTGGTCCATACCCCAATAATAGTACCCCATGTTGTAGTCGCGGGAGCCATAGAATGTAATCCAGAAATTCTCGCCCGTATCTAGCAGTTGAGTGTCGAACACAAGACCGCCGCCAGAATAGAAATACGGTGTTGAGAACACCACCTCCACTTGGTAATTGCCTTCTGCAATCTTGTGATTGACTATGGTGGCATCTACCGGTGTCAGGCCTTCGATAAACGAGGTGTCGCCATAATAATTCTTCTTCTCTGTTCGGCCGAGGCTGATAACCAGTATGCCGTTGTCCTCGGCTTGCACAGGAGCGTCGGCATAAAACGTGATGGAGTGGATTTGGTGTTCCACCATATCGGTCAACATGGAAGCAGGGTAAAACACCTGGCTCCGGCACATCAAACGGTGCCAATAAGGTCCGTTGAACGGCGCATAATTTGAATGGTTGTCACCTTCGGCTACCGTCAGTGTCTGCTCAGCGTTCAGCGACGTGACCGCAGTCACGAAGAGAGCTAACAAAAGTAATAGTTTCTTCATAATTTTCTATGTTATAGTTATATAGTATTGACAAATCAGTTTAGTAATTAGGGATGCCAGCCCGTAAGAAAGTAAAATACATTGCCATACATTCTATGGCATAATCCCGAATCGGCCATCAGACCGACTTGGAATCATCGCCCAATACGCTGCAAATAAGCACTTTGCAGCGACAAAAAGCTATAATGCCCACATACTAATGCACAAATTTACAACATAATTAGCACATATGCAATAGTTTGATGTGTATTTGTTTTCATTGAAAGCACATCAAAATCAGATGCCTCCCGCCAGAAACAATAGGCCTCTGTTTATGATTGCAATCCTCACAGATACTTTACATCAGCATATAATATTTCGCTGAAACCGGGGTATTAGAACAAGTGGCGGGCTTTCATTTCGAGGTAACGGTTCACAACGTTGACGGTAAGGGACTCTGGCGGTGTCAACAGGGCATAGATGCCGTTCTGCATCAAGGTAGAGACTACATATCGCTTCTCATACTCGATGCGTGTGGCCAGCATCTTGGTATAGTAGTCGCTGTCGGTTCTCACCGACTTCTCGGCGAGGTATTTCATCTCGCGGTCCTCGAAGAACACCACGAGCACACAGTGATTCTTGACGATCTGCCGCAAATATGGCAGCTGCCGCAGCATCGCACTGTGGTTGAGGAAATTGGTGTACAGGATGATAAGGCTGCGCTTGGTCACCAGGCGACGCAGGTTGACCAGCAGCGCCGAGTAGTCGCTCTCGCCGAAGGTGCTCTGCTGCTTATACAGGTCCTCAAGTATAGCGGGCATCTGTTTCGCGCCTCGCTCGGCCGCCACAAATGAGTCGAAGTCTTTCTCGAAGGTGATAATTCCCGCTTTATCCTCTTTTTGGATGGAAACATATGATAGGATTAGCGAGGCGTTGATGGCCCGGTCGAGCAGTGTCATTCCGTCGAAAGCCTGCTGCATGACGCGTCCTTTGTCGATCACGCAGTACACCTGTTGCGACTTCTCCTGCTGGTAAACGTTCACCATGAGTTGATTACGCCGCGCGGTGGCTTTCCAGTTGATGGTACGGTAGTCGTCGCCGGTGACATATTCGCGTATATGCTCGAAGTCGGTGTTGTTTCCAGGGCGGCGTATTCGCTTGATACCCTGCTCGGTCAAGTTGTCGCTCATGGCCAGCAACTGGTAATGCCGCAACTGGAGATATGACGGGTAGACCTTCACATCGGTGCTCTCAGCGCGGCTGATTCTACGCTCGGCAAGCGCCAGCGGAGTCTTGACGAAGACGCGTATGCGGCCGAAATTGTACTCGCCGCGAGTCTTTGGCGTGAGAGTATAGAGTATGGTCTTTGTACCGCCGCGAGGCAGCTGCGCCTTGAAATCGATGTCGCGCCGCTGGAACTCCACCGGAATCTCGTCGATCACGTCGACTTTGATAGGAAACGCATAGTTGTTCAGCAGATTGACGCGCACCTCGTTCTCGTCGCCGCAGGAAAAGCGGTCGCTCATCTCGCGCGAGGCATCGACGCCCTTACGGTAGTACAGCGCGACGGTATCGGCCACGGTAGCCAGTGCCAGCACCGCAACGAGCACAATGCCCAAAGTGAGGCAAACAGGCAACCAGAAGCCTGCGGCGCACAAAATCACCGCCACAGCAAGAACAATATAAAAACGTTTCGTCAGATACACCTGGAGTAAGTGTTAAGTGTCAATTATTAAGTTCCAATTACTTCGGCACTTCCACGCGGTCGATGAGCGTCTGCGTGATTTTGGCGGCGGTGAAGCCTTGCATCTCGGCGTCGGCCGTGAGAATCAAGCGATGTTCAAGCACGGGCGGCATCACAAACTTGATGTCGTCGGGAATCACGAAGTCGCGGCCCTGCATCATCGCCACAGCCTTGGCGGCGCGAAGGATGCCGAGCGAGGCACGCGGCGAGGCGCCGAGTGTAAGAGCCTGGCTCATACGCGTCTGCTGAACAATCATCGCGATGTACTGCACCAGCGACGGCACTATCATCACACGGTCCATGAGCGAACGCAAGCGCAGCAGCTCGTCGACAGTAAGCACCGGTCGTACGTTCTCCAACTTCGCGAAATTGGACTGGTGGTTGTGGCGGTTGATGATTTCCACCTCTTGCTCGAGGTCGGGGTAGCCCATGTTGATTTTCATCAGGAAACGGTCGAGTTGCGCCTCCGGCAGGCGGTAGGTTCCTTCCTGTTCGATGGGATTCTGCGTGGCAAGCACGAGATATAGCGGCTCCATGGGCCGGCTGACACCGTCGACGGTGCATTGCCGCTCCTCCATTACCTCGAACAGCGCGGCTTGCGTTTTCGCCGGCGAGCGGTTGATCTCGTCGGCAAGCACGATGTTGGAGAACACCGGGCCACGGTGGAACTCGAATTCCTGCGTTTTGAGGTTGTACACGTTGTTGCCGAGCACGTCGCTCGGCATCAGGTCGGGTGTGAACTGAATTCGCTTGAAATCGGCGTTCACCAGCCGAGCGATGAGCCGCGTGAGCAGAGTCTTCGCCACACCCGGCACACCCTCGACGAGCACATGCCCGTCGGCAAGCATCGCCGCCAGTATCAGTTCCACGGCGCGTTTCTGTCCCACGACCACCTGCGAAATCTGATTGCGAATCATGGCCATTTTCTGGTTGAATTCGCTCAGGTCCAGTCGGCTGCTGGGCATCTGCGGTAAGTTGTTTGGCTGCATTGTTTCCATCTTTCGTATATTTTGTTTGTTTTACCTTATTTCAATTTTTGACAATATGTTGTCCATCGTTCCCACCACTCGCTTCATTGTGCCGGTGTCGATGTCTTGACTCATCGAAATCAAAGCCATCACATGCATGAGGTCGTCAAGGTCGGAGCGAACGCTCTCCTCGCTCAAGCCTATGGCGCAGGCAATGGTGCTGTAGGCATGCTCCTTGTCGCCGTTGAGGTCGACCAGCAACCGCTTGCGGATTTCGTACTCGAACATCTGGTAACGGCTCTCAATCAGTCCGCCGGTGTCGCGTTTCTTGTAAGCCAGCATTCCCAGATGCTTGATTAGTTTGACCGCCATGTTTTCCGGCTTCTTCACTACGGGTATCACGCGTTGGCGGCGTCGACAGTTGAAAATCATCGACAGCACAATGCCCAGGAGGATAAGATACAGCGCCCAACGCAGAGCGCGGTGCTTGATAAGAAAACGTAACGGCGATTCCGACTCTTCGTAGGCCTTTCCGTCCTGCAACGAGGTGTCCAGACGGATGACGGGACCGTCGCCGAGCATGCTGATGCACCGCATGGCCAGTTGCCGGCTACCGTCGTGGGTAAAGCCGTAGTTGGTGAACCACAGCGAGTTGGACACCACAATCAGTCGCCCCTTGAACCGCTTGTCGGCCACAATCACAGCGCATAGTTCCTCATTGTCATCTTCTACAAGTTTTATGAGGTCCTCACGCTTATAGTCAACGTGTTCGGGCTCGGGTTCAGCCACCGCTGCCTGATTGTCATCATCATCGTAGTAATAATCGTAGTTATCATTTTTGTCCTTGTAACTGAAACTGCGTATAAAATTGTTGCAGATTCCAGTTTCCACATAGAACTCCTCCTGACGGCCGCCATTACCTTTTCCAGTCCATACAAGAGTCGACGTCATTCCTCTCTCAGTCTTTAATCTCTCTTTGACATCCATGTAGCCGTAACCGTAATTATTGTAGTAGGCGTAATCGATGTTGATATCGTAGCGATGGAGAAATTCATCGGCCTCAACGCAGGCCGTCTGAGCCGAAAGGAGTATGTTCACACCCCGCATGAGCAACGTGTCGATAGCCTTGCATTCATTATAGTCGAAATCCAACACGTCGGCAGCAATAATCACGTTTTCACGGCAGTTCTCATTCTTGAGCTGGAGAAGCGTCTTGCCCGAGGCACTATAGCGCCCCCCGGTGGAAGCGCTCATCACGCTGTCCATCACCATGCACCCGAAGGGTTGGGCGTCGTAGTGATTGTAGTTCGTTTCCCAGTCGTATTTGCGCGGCATTTTCAGTTCCACAACCACCAGCACAATCATAAACAGGATGATGACCACGATGAACATCTTACTGATTTTCATTCGTCACCTCCTTTCTCGCCGGCGGTGATGGATTGCCGCAATGCGTTGAGGTGGTCGCACAACTCGGCCGTGGCCGTATGGTTGCCGTAGCGTACACGGATATAGCTGTCGGTCAGTTCAGTGAACTGCGGGTCGCACAGGTCGCGGCTATATTGCGAAGGCGTGGTGTGGGGAGTCCACACTATGCGCCCGTCATCGTTAAGATTGCGTAGTGTCTTCAAGTAGATCAGCCTCACCGCCGCGCGGCAATTGCCACTGGCGAGCGCGTTCTTGATGTCGGCGTCGAAGTCGATGCCGTAGATGGTGTCCTCCTCCAGTTCGTAGTCAAGTCCTTCGTTCTTCTCCCGCCAGAAGAGCATCTTCGAGTTTCTCAGATAGCGGAGCAGGAAATACAGGGCCAGCAAGACCACCACTATCGCAATAATTGTCAGGACAATACGCCCGGCGCTGTTATCGTTCATCTGATGTTCATACTCGGAGCTGTCGGTCAACAGTTCGTCGAGCCAACGGATAACGTAGTCAAGCCAGTTGTATACGTCGTCTTCTACCTTCTGCTCAGCCTTCGGCACGATTTCGCGGTCGTAGTAATAGTCGGGGTCGTGCATAAACCGCTGCAGCACCGTGGTGTCGCATTGTATGGTATCCTTTATGACATGAATGGCCTGCATCTTTACAATTCATCAAATTTACGGATGTCGACTCTGAGTGAGGCATCCTCCTCGTAGTCGGCCACACTGCCGTAGTGGTAGACAATCACCATCAGTCCGAACACAAAGGTCAAATAACAATAGAAACAACGCAGCACATTCCACAGGTAGAGCACAAAACTCAACAGGATGTCCATGCCACTGGCGCTTTGGCCAGGGGTTGCGAGAACGAGTTCGTCGAACGACGAAATCACCAGATAGAACGGCAGGTCGACAACACTCTGCAAAAGTATCAGTACAAACACAAGCATGAACACCAGTCCCATGAGGCGAAGGCCCTGCTTCCACGAGAAACTCCACCACTTGGCGATGGCCCCGAAAAACGACACGCGTCCGTCACGGTAGAGCACATACACCACCGGCATCATAGCCAGGAAGCCCAAAGTCATGGCCGTGGCCATCGGCACGATGGGGATACCTACAATCACCAGCACCAGGCCCACGGCTATCATGGCGACCACGCCTCCCACCACGGCATCGAACAACATTGCCAGCACCACACGCCACGACACACGAAGCATGCCGAGGTACAGTTCCCCCATCGTCATCGTCGACAAACGGGCCGAGCCGCCGTCCTGATATTCTTTCACCAAGGTGAGGGTGAATGTGACCACAAAGATGCCAGCGATGAAAAACGCCACGCCATAGGGCAGAAAGGTCGTGGTCCACTCTTCAAGCGAAAAACCCGAGTCAAGGTTGTAGACGCCGTAAAGCACGAAGGCGTGCAACATGGCAACCGGCAGCAACGCGTACAGCGCCAGGCGCAGCAATGCCTTCGAGTTGATGCGTATAAACTCGATGCCCGCGTTCACCTTCTCGCCTATGGAGCGATAGCGGTAGAGAGTTATTTTCTGGTCGTTAAGACTCATTTTTCACCCTCCTTCCCTCGCGTATAGGTAATACTATGTAATAGAAGACAAGCAACATGGCCGACAGGCTGATAATAGTGAGCTTCACCGCCAAAGGCCACTCGGTGTGGCGCGTGACGAAACTCTCAATCACCGCGGCCAGCAAAATAATAGGCACTACACCGACAGCGATTTTCAGACCCTCCATGGCACTGCGGCGGAACGACGCCATACGCCCGTAAGTGCCGGGGAAAAGCCAGCCGTTACCCATCACTATTCCCGCTCCACCGGAAATGACAATAGCCGGCAACTCGAGGGTGCCGTGCATCATGATGGTGACAAACGATAATGCCAGCAGGCTGTGGCGGTAGAAGAAGGTAAGGAACGACCCCACCATCACTCCGTTATAAAGCAGCAGGATTCCAGTGGCAAGACTGGTAAAGACCCCTATGGCGAAAGCCATAAACGCCACCTTCACATTGTTCATCGCAATCGACAGGAACATGATGACGCCATCGTCGCTGCCATAGACGCCCATAGGGTTGCCCTTGTTGATATTTTCAATCGTCATATCGACATAACTGTCGCCCATGATGAGACGCACAAACTGGTCGTCGCCCAACGACGATATCACACCGATGGCAATCGACACCAGAAACACAGCCAACGAGATAAACAGCTCGCGGCGATGACGCCACACGGCATATGGCACCTCATGAACCCAGAAACTCACCAGGCGGCTCGCCGACTGCGGCTTCGACTTGTACACCTCGTTGTGTACCTGCACCGCCAGCCCGTTGAGGAAGGTGGTGATGCGGGAGTTGGGATAATGGCTCTGAGCGAACGAGAGGTCGGCCGTGATGTCGTTGTAGAGAAACAGCAGATAGTCGGCCGTCTGCGACGACAGCATGCCCATGAGCGACTCGTATTCGCGCCACTTGTCGATGTTTCGTTTGATGAATACCGCTTCTCTCATATGGTTCAGGCTGTTATGGTTGCGTTGAAATGGTAGGCGTCGTTATAAATCGTGCGTAGAAAACGCTCGTTGTCCATGTTCTGCATGGGCGGGATGTTCAGGCTGGTGTGCACCTTCTCGGCCAGTGAGTCGATATACTCCTGACGGTCGCTGCTGGTGTTGAACAGCACACGAGAGATAATCTCAATCTGATTGATCGACAGACGGGCGGCTTCGCTGAACACCGGACGGTAATCGGGTAAGATGAAGTTGAACTCCGCCAGATAGGACGAGCGCACCACGTTGCCGCGCAGCTTCACCACTGTCGTACCGGCGGCCATGTCGCCTATGCGTTGCGAGTGCTGCGTGAACATGATGCACACGACGCCTATTCCCGACGTGATCAGAACGTCGACAAAAAGCATCACCCAGCGGAGTATACTCGAGCCGAAGGTGGTAGCCGTACCGTCGACCTTCACCACACGCAGCCCCACAATCTTTTTCCCCAGCGACTGACCCTGGTTGAGCGACTCGCACAACGGATGATACAGCAGTATTGGCACCAGGCAGAACAGCACGGCTAACACATAAATAACAGTGGGCGGATTTTTAAACGACGATAAAGCTATTTGAACAATCATCGACACAGCGCCATCAAACAACAACAAGAACACCATGTCGAGCAACTGCGCGAGTATGCGGTTGCCCAAGCCTGCCGTGGCAAGCCCGAGCTTCACGTAGTAGCCGGTGTTGATTGTCGTCTGTCCCATATCGCCTGCAAAAGTAACAAAAAATCGTCAGCCCCCAATGCGTTTCCCGCTATTTTTACATCAAATGCACGTTTTTTATGACGTAATGCAAAGTTGTCATGTAAAACCGAGCAGTATATAGTGAAACTACCAAGAAAGCGCAGTTATTTCGTACTTTTTTTAAAAAAAAGCATTATTGTTTTGAGTATAGAATAAAAAGCATTATCTTTGCAGCGTTGAATGGCGACATTCTGCACTTAACATTGAGGTAAACGAAAGCGTTATGCTTATTCTTGCTAATTGAGAACGTAGGAAATTTTCATTTTGAACGCAAGAGAAAAGGCACGACGGTTTCACGCTGTATAGGCGTGGGCTGTCCCATATCACCTTTTTGCGTTCTTGGTTTTTCCTACGACCATCAATTAGCAAAGCGTGGCATAGCAGTTCACGCTTTCTTTGTGTATTTAAATCACCAGAGGGCTGCATGGTGACAAAAAAGTGTATAAACAAATGATTTTACCTAAAACCATTCAAGGCTTTGACGTTTTTTTAAAAAAGTGCGTTGACCGCTTTGGCCATATGAATAAGAAGGATTATGAGGTGGCGCTATTTCACCTGCTATTGCAGAATGGTCTTGGAGATAAGTCGGATTATGCAATTAGTAGAGAACTACGAATACCCGAAAGCCGGGTAAAAAGTCTTCGTTACGAAACCGATTTGGAGTATCAACAGGAAAACGACCACAATCGATTTAAAGATGCTTTTTATTGGATTTTGAAAAATGGCACTTTTAAGCCTACGTCTGACAAAAAGATGCAATTCATTGTAAAGGATAAAATGCTCAGGCTATATATCCTTGACAAGTTAGAGAGTTACGGCAGTTTTGCCGACAGCTCTTTCAACAGCAACATCGTAGTTGTGACTGCAAGCGATGTGCTCATTCTGCTTGCTGATTTCGAGGATAAAGAAGAACTTCAAGCAGAAATCAAAAACCAACTCAAAAAGAATGGTCAAATGCTTCCCCAATGCATAACAGAGCATCTTCGCGACGGCCTGATAGCTGTTGCAAAGGATCTTGGTCGACATTTCGCACCGAATGTTACGACATGGCTTGCAGATTGGTTTGAGAACAAATGAGACTAATACTATAACATTAAAACAGATATTATTATGAGAAAGATTTTATTTGCATTGATGCTGATTTTTGCAGCCACACAAATTATTCAGGCCGAAAATGTGACAATTGATGGCTTAACATATACTTTATATTATCCAGGTTCGGGCTCAAGCTATCCCAGTTGGGCCATCAACACTGAAGAAAGTATTGCTGTCTTAACCAAAGTGGCTTATGGCGTACAAGATTTGTCTATACCTTATGAAATCACACATAATGGAATGATTTTTAGAGTTGCAGGAATTACTTGCGATTTATATGGGACAAAGACAACAACTTCGGGTTATGTTTTTACCGATAACATAACTTTGACATTTGCAGATAATGCAGACTTATATATAAGCACTTCACCAAACAACAAACTGGGGAATAGTCGTGTAAAAAAAATTATTTTCGGAAAGAATATCTGTATTCATAACTCCGATAATTCTCAGTCCTCTCATCTTTTTGGAACAGTCGATCACAGTTGTGAGATTTATTGCTATGACGAAAGACCAATTCCATATTTAATTGGCCTGAACACTTCTCTTTTTAATACAGGCACTAAAGGCCCCAATCTTTATGTGCCAAAAGGAAGTGAGGTAAATTATCGACATACACCCGGTTGGTGTAATTACAATATCATCGGGCTTGAGGAACTGGGTAATGTCACGGAAAACAACATCACGAGTGCGAGTTTCAACTTCAATCAGAAGAGCGCCATCATCTACACGCACACCGTGACGGCTTTACCCATCGCCATCGACAACAAAAATGAACTCTCGGCCATAGAGTTTGATGTGGCGCTGCCCGCAAACGTGGAGACGCAAGGAGAGAATCCCATCATGGGCAGTGAGCGTGGCGCCGTGATGTCGTTCAGCACTACGGCTAACGAAGACGGTAGCCTGCATGTCGTGGCCACGGCAACGACTGCACTTGCAGCTGGCAAGGGCAATATCGCCACCGTAGCCGTCCAGACTGCAAAAAGCGACAACTACGCCATCACGCTTCGCAACGTGAAAGTGACCACCAAGACCGGCAAAGTCATTTCGCTCGACAATGAGGCGCTGCAGTTCGTGGCCAATCACAAGAAGGGCGACTACAACGAAGACGGCGATGTCGACATCGTCGACGCTCAGAATCTGCTTGATTACGTTCTTGGAATTTAAACCTTAGCGCAATGAGAATCATGGTTAATAAACGTATTACGCTGCAACTCGTTTTTGTCCTGTGCGCCCTGCTGTCTCGTGCCGACAAGGTGTGGATTGCCGACTTCATCATTTCGCCGGGAGAGACAAAGACCATCGAGTTGCTGCTCGACAACGAGGTCGCGTACAAGTCGCTCCAATGCGATTTCGAACTGCCGGAAGGGTTAAGCATAGTGAAGAACTCAAGCAATCGTCCTGAGTTCAGTTCTACCGTGCGCACGCCCACTCATATTATCCAAGGCTCGCAACCATCAGGTACAGGGCCGAACCATTACCGGGTGGGATTCATCACCCTCGGCAACTCCATTGCTGCGGGCAGCGGCCCGATTGCGACGTTTAAGGTTGTTGCGGCCGACGGCTTCCATGGAACACACATGATAGAGATGACCGGCATCAGAGTGGGCGACGAGTATAACGTGAGCCACACCTTGGACGACTACACCTGCCACATCACCACGCCCCTCACCCTGGCCGATGTGATTGAGGACGGCGAGGAAGGTCTGACCTACCGCATCATCGACGAACTGACGTGCGTGTATGTGACGGCCGACGGTATGGCGCTATATGCCAAGGACGACAACGGGTTCGCGCATAAGGACGAGGTGCCCTATGTTGCAGCGCCAGGTCAGACGAGGTATGACAATTTCAACGATTTCGACCAAAGCAACTGGGTGCGCATCAATCTGCCAGGTAAAATAGAGGTCGATGCCTACAAGGACAAGACCATCACCGGCATCGAAGGTGTATTTAACAACAAGACTAATCCCGAGATCACTGTTGCCGCTCTACCCGAAGTGGGTGATGACAGCCCATATACGCCCAACATGTATTGTCCGGCCAACTTCATTGCGCAAGAGGAATATTGGTTCATGCCACCCAAGCCGCAGGAGTATGTTTCGGTTCAATGGGCGGTTTACAATGACGGTGTTTTCTACATGCCCGCCAAGTCGGAACAACACAACAAATACGACATAAGCGGAGCCGTGGCGTGCAACCTCGATATGTACGACGGCGAGAAATTAATCGACAATACCGCCTATGTGCTGACAGCGATAGTTAAGGCCATCGAAACTCCGAAGCCTGCACCGCAGTACATCTCCGGCGAGAACAATCCAAAGGTTACCGAGCCGAGCACCATTTATGAGATCTATCCCATCACTGCCGAAACCAACGAAATCATCACTGGTGTCAGCAATGTCAATATTGTAAACGAGAACAACCACGGTCAGCGCTACAACGTCCTGGGTCAACCCGTTGACGACAACTACCGCGGCATCGTAATCGACAGCAACGGCAAGAAGTATATCGCAAGATAATACACATAATGCCCATAATCGACGCATCCCCCTCGACACAGGCATGACGAGGGGGATGCTTGTATAGCACATAATCATCTGATTGTTTGCAGTTGAGCGCATGAGTGCATGTTGATAGTGTGTTGTGCGGAGGCGGGTGAAAACTACCGCAAACTACCGCAATCGGTACTTTGCATAAAAATATTCATTATTCTTTACTAATTATTCGTTAAAAATGCGTACCTTTGCGGCCAATTAACAGTATTTATACAACAAAACACACTGAAAATGAGACTTATCATTGAACCGAATTACGAAGAAGTGTCGCGCTGGGCTGCTGAATACGTGGCCGGCGAAATCAACCGCAAGAACCCCACACCCGAAAAGCCGTTCGTGCTGGGTTGCCCCACCGGCAGCTCGCCCCTGGGAATGTACCGCAACCTGATCGAACTCAACCACCAGGGCAAGGTGTCGTTCCAGAACGTCATCACATTCAACATGGACGAATACGTGGGTCTGCCCGAAGAGCACCCCGAGAGCTATCACTCGTTTATGTGGAACAACTTTTTCTCACACATCGACATCAAACCCGAAAACGTGAATATTCTCAACGGTAACGCTGCAGACCTCGAGGCCGAATGCGAAGAGTACGAGCGCCGCATCCAGGCCGCCGGAGGCATCGACCTCTTTATGGGTGGCGTGGGACCCGACGGACATATCGCTTTCAATGAGCCGGGCTCGTCGCTCACTTCGCTCACTCGCATGAAGACCCTCACGCAGGACACCATCATCGCCAACAGCCGTTTCTTCGAAGGCGACATCAACAAGGTGCCGAAGACCGCGCTCACCGTGGGTGTGGGTACCGTGATGGCCGCCAAGCAGGTGATGATTATCGTCAACGGATACGCCAAGGCGCGCGCGCTGCAGGCAGCCGTCGAGGGGGGTGTGTCACACATGTGCACGCTGAGCGCCCTGCAGATGCACCGCAAAGCCATCATCGTGGCCGACGAGGACGCATGCATGGAGCTTAAGGTCAGCACCTACCGCTACTTCAAAGACATCGAGAGCAAGAATCTCTAAAAATAGTTCTATAAGGCTATTCGTGAAGCAGAAGTGATGAATTGGTTGCAAATCCGTTTTCATCACTTCTTGTTTTTTGCCGACAGATGTAATAATACAACCATTTTTTTGCAAAAAAATTTGGTGGTTAGCGGGAAAGTGTATACCTTTGCGACGGCAATACAACGGAATAGGCGCATTAAAGCGCTGTATTTCGGGAGGCTCGGATGGTGGAATCGGTAGACACGAGGGACTTAAAATCCCTTGGCCATTACGGCTGTGTGGGTTCAAGTCCCACTCCGAGTACAAGCCTACCACAATCGCCCTCTTTCCGACGCTTATACCAGTGAAGGACTGAGGGCGATTGCCGTAAACCAGCGAAACAAATTATACATATTTAAATAATATGCGCGTATGAAAGTTAAACCTAATCTAAGTACAGCCAAATTGTGGAATATCAGTTTCGGCTTCTTCGGCGTGCAGATTGCATACGCTTTGCAAACTGCCAACATCAGCCGTATCTTCCAGACCATGGGCGCCGACCCCAAATCCCTGAGCTTCTTCTGGGTGCTGCCCCCGTTGATGGGTCTGATTGTACAACCCTTCGTGGGAAAGTGGAGCGACAACACTTGGACTAAGTGGGGACGCCGCGTACCCTACCTGATTGTGGGCGCCGCCATCTCGGTGCTTGTGATGTGCCTGCTGCCCAACATCAGCGGCATGACCAGCGTGTTCTGGGTGTCGATGCTGCTGGGAGCCATTATCCTGATGCTGCTCGACACCAGCCTCAACATGGCCATGCAGCCGTTCAAGATGATGGTGGGCGACATGGTCAACGAGGAGCAGAAAACCAAGGCCTACTCGATTCAGAGTCTGCTCGTGAACGCCGGACAGGTGGTGGGCTCGATTCTGCCATTCGTGCTGGCGTATATGATCAGCGACCCCAGTTTCAGCAATGCGAAAACTGCCGCCATCCCCGCTCTGGGCAAAATGAGTGAGTTTGCCAACGGCGCCGTGTTCTCCGGCATCCCGGCCAACCTCACGTGGTCGTTCTACATCGGGGCATTCATATTGCTGCTCTGTGTGGTTTACACCTGCATCAACGTCAAGGAGATGCCGCCCGAAGAGTTCGCGCTCTATCAGGAACCGAAACCCGAAGGTGAGAAGAGCGAAGGTATGCTGACACTGCTGAAGAAGGCCCCGAAGACCTTCTGGCAGGTGGGTCTCGTGCAGTTCTTCTGCTGGGCAGCGTTCCTGTTTATGTGGAGCTACACAACAGGAGCCATTGCCGACACGGTATGGAACAACTTCGACTCCAATTCAAAAGAATTCCAGGCCGCTGGCGACTGGACCGGCGTGATTTTCGGAGTGCAATCGTTGGCTGCTGTGGCTTGGGCCGCCGTGATACCCATGTTCCGCGACAAGAAACACGTCTACGCCATCAGCCTCGCCCTCGGCGCCGCCGGATTCTTCATCATACCTTTCACATTCAACCAGTGGCTGCTCATCGTGCCGTTCATCATGATTGGCTGCACTTGGGCCGCTATGCTCGCACTGCCGTTCACCATGGTGACCAACGCACTCGAGGGCAATCCCCACATGGGCACCTATCTGGGACTGTTCAACGGTACCATCTGCCTGCCGCAGATTGTCGCCGCCCTCGCAGGCTTCGGACTTATGCACCTCATCCAGTCGATTATCGGCAACCCCAGCGGCGGACACAAGTACATGCTGATGATTTCGGCCGTGTTGCTTGTCATCGGCGTGTTCTGCGTCTATATGATAAAAGAGACCTCCGGAAGAAAGGAACCCCAACCGGCCAAAGCCGAGAAGTAATAAACCGAGTCATTCACCACTAAAATCAAGAACAAGATGAAAAAAACAGCTTTAATATTCTCATTGGCACTGGTGATGGCTGCGGTCTTCACTTCGTGCGACGACATCAACAGCAAGGACTATGTGGGCAAATGGCAAGGTAACACCGAACGCGACTCCACCACACAAATCACTATGACCCTGGGAGAGGACGGCTCGTTTGCCGAGGAAATAAAAACCACCGATGACAGTCAGCTCGTGATTACGATGACCATGAAAGGTAAGTGGATGATCAACGGCAAGGACATTGAGGCGCTCATCGACCCAAGTACCGTCAATGTGACAGCCGACAGGAACGACAATCTCGAACAGAAAAATGACGTCGACCAACTGAAAATCGACATCGTCAATGAACTCGAGAAACGCCACAAGGACGGCACTCGCGCCAAATTCCTGTCGAGCGCAAGCGTAGTGGCCGACACCCTAAGCGGCACTTTCCCCACTCAGGGTTCGGTGAAACTCATCCGCGTGAAGGACGAAGCTACCGACGAAACGGCTCAATAAACAAGAGAAACAACCCGTTCCCAAATACCTGATTCAGCGCAGGAGGAAACCACCAGGCTTTCTCCTGCGCAATGTTTTCTCACACACCCTATTCGACCCTCAAAAGCAACTCGGAAGAGCATATTATCATATCAAGTGAGCGAAAACTATCCAATTTGGCATGGAATCATGTTACATTTGTCCTATTTTTATGGAAATCAAGAAAAAAAACCACCAAAATTTTGCATAATGAATAGAACCCATTATCTTTGCAGCCGCAAAAAAGTATTTACCTTAATAGAATTGCTTTATTCATTACCTTTTTTAACAACTAAATAATTCTTCTATGACAAAGAAAATTACACTTGTAATGTTGCTTATCGCTGCATTCACCTGTATTTCGGCAAACGCCGACCCTATCAAAATCAAGGGTGTGTATCAGAACAACCGTTACGATGACCATGCCGACCACTGGTACAGCACCTATCTGGGCTGGAACTACAACCTCGGCAAAGGAATCTCAATCGTTGAGAATGGCATCTACGCTATGGAGCTCGACGGCACCACCCTCACCCAGCCGGTGAAGGATCCCGCCGTGATTATCAGCGAGTTCTTCGAAGGACAGCCCATGATGGGTACGTTCACCGACGACGCCAAGGCTCTTTGGGCCAGCAACTTCAACCTCATGTACGGTAACTCGGGCGCTGTAAACGTCAACGGCATCCTCACCACGGTGATGTCGCGTGCTGGCGACGATGTGGAGGATAGCGAGCGTTTCGCAGTACGCAAGTGGGACGCCGTCACTGGCGACCTGCTCAGCCCTTCCAACGTTTACTATCCCGCTTCGGCCAACCTCGAGAGCGCAGGTATGTGCTTGAACCCGAAGGATGGTAAGATATACGGCCTGTTCTACCTCACCGGTGTCTCTCTGCCCGATGAAATTATTAACGACCCCGACTATGAGCCCGAAGTTGGCGAGGACGGCACTGTCTACGACAGCGACTCCGGCTATGCCATCTGCACCATCGACCTGGAGACCATGACCGTGACTCCGATTACCCCGGGTCTGTACTATGACAACTTCGTCACTTTCGCCATCAACAGCGAGGGCCGCGCTTTCGCTATGACCGCTGGCGCCACCGCAGGTGCTGAGGGCGACGACGGCAAGATGTATGACATCAACGGCAACCTTACCGGCGCACGCCTGTGCGAGTTCGACCTCGCTACAGGTACCATGATCCGTGAGGAGAAGCAAGGCCAGTACGAAGACGGTGAGACCTACACCTACTACGAGTCGATTTATCCCGCTTCGGGTTACTGCTCGCAGGCAAAGCGTCAGAGCGCTTGCTTCAGCATGAAGGACCCCAACAAGATGTACTGGAACGGTTACATCAACAGCGGTATGGGCTACAACGACAACGGCGTATGGGCCGCTCTTCCCGATAAGACCTGGAAGACCAACGGTAAGTACGACACCGCTCTCTACGAGGTTGACATCAACACCGGCGAGGCTACTCGCATTGCAAAGTTCACCGACCGCTTCACCTTCTGCACCATGTGGGTAGAGGAGGAGAACAACGAGCCCGACTTTGACATCAACCAAGACGGCTTTGTCAACACTGGCGACGTGAGCGCTCTCTACGAGGCCATTCTCGACAGCAACTCAGTGTACTTCAACCGCTGCGACCTCAACGCTGACGGACAGGTCAACACCGGTGACGTGAGTACTCTCTACAACTACATCATCAACAACTAATCAAAACACTGACTGATGATTGCATAACGAGGGTGTGTCATAATTCAGTTATGGCTCACCCTCTTTGCAAATCAACCGCCTGAGAATGCGATATTTTTCAGGCGGCTGATTTTTC
>JBGUHM010000084.1:0-35829 GCA_045112115.1 Sodaliphilus sp.
GCGCCAGAATTATGACACACCCTCCTTTTTATCGAGTATTGCCTGCTTGTCGCCGCCACCTGGTCGAAAAGCGAAAAGTGAAGAAAAAGGAACGTCCCTTTTTCTTCACTTTTTTCGTTGTCAGGCGTTATTACCGTTTCGAAGCGGTGAGAGCGCAGAAGTCATCGTAGGAGCGGACGTAGTCGCTCTCGTCGTAAGGCTGCGAAGCGATGACCATCGCCACGGCGCCGCCCGAGAAATTGTCGAGCACTCGCCATATCCCCGGCACGATGTGCAGGCCTATGAAGGGACGGTTGAGGGTGATACGCCGACGCTCCACCCCATCGTCGATAATTACATCGAAACTGCCGCTGATGGCCACGAGGAACTGTTCGAGCTGGCGGTGAGAATGTCCGCCGCGAGCCTCGCCCGCAGGCACATCGTAGAGGTAATACACACGCCTTATATCAAACGGCAACGGATTGCCGTCACCCTCGACCACACTCAGGTTTCCGTTGGCGTGATGGTTCTTGCTGAGGGTGATGAGTTGGCACTGGTCCACTCGTGATGTCAGATGTCCGTCGGTCATTTATTCAGTGTGTTTTAGCTGGTTGATATACTCGTCGAAATCCTCGATATAATCGGCGGGGTCGTATTTCTCGCTCGAAAGCACCATCACCACCGCACCCGACGAGAAGTTGTCGATTCTTCGCCAGGTCATGGGCGGCACATACAGGCCGTAGTAGGAGCGGGCCATGTGGTAACGGCTCTCGCCTGAGCCGTCGTTGAGCACCACGTCGAAACTGCCGCTCAAAGCCACTATAAACTCGTGCTGCTGGCGGAACGCATGACCCAAGCGGAACATACCGCCTGGAACATCGTAAATCCAATAGGCACGCTTTACATCAAACGGCACATGGCCGCCGCTTTCGATAAACGAGAGATTCCCACGGGGGTCCTGGATTTTAGGCAGGTCGATTATGCGAGGCTTATTTGAGCTCATTGTCGGCAAGTCTAAGTAGATACTGGCCATAGTCATTGCGGCTCAGCGGAGTGGCGAGTGTACGGAGTTCGCCGGAGGTAATCCAACCCTTGCGGTAGGCAATCTCCTCGAGCGCCGCCACCTGAACGCCCTGCTGCACCTCGACAGTCTGAATGAAATTGCTGGCGTCGAGCATCGACTGCGGTGTGCCGGTATCGAGCCAGGCGAAACCGCGACCGAGTTTCTGCACATACAGCCGTCCGCGTTCCATATAACGCTGGTTGACGGTTGTAATCTCCAACTCGCCGCGAGCCGACGGCTTGATTTCGCCAGCGACCTTCACCACATTCGACGGATAGAAATAGAGGCCGGTCACTGCAAGGTTGGAACGCGGCTTAGCGGGTTTCTCCTCCAGATGCACGGCATTGCCATTGCGGTCTACCTCCACCACGCCGAAGCGGTGCGGGTCCTTCACGGGATAGGCAAACACGGTGGCGATGCGTTCGCGGCTGGTACGTTCCACAGCGTCCATCAGCATACCGGTGAAACCCTGGCCGTAGAAAATATTGTCGCCCAGCACCAGGCACGCGTCATCGCCGGCCAGGAACTTCTCGCCGATGAGAAATGCCTGTGCCAAGCCCTCGGGACGCGGCTGTTCGGCATACTCGAAATGTACGCCCAGTTCCTCGCCCGTACCGAGCAGACGCTCGAACTGCGGCAGGTCGTGAGGCGTCGAGATGATGAGTATCTCGCGTATTCCAGCAAGCATCAGCACCGAGATGGGATAATACACCATGGGCTTGTCGTAAATAGGGACAAGCTGCTTCGAGATGCCTCGCGTCACCGGATAAAGGCGGGTGCCGCTACCGCCTGCAAGTACTATTCCTTTCATTTTCTTTTTTCTTTATTATAACGTATCAAGCAAATACTTTATTATTGATGGGCTGCAATGCCGATGAAATATAACAGAGGCAAGATCACCAGCAAAAATGCAATCGCTAAATTACTGACGCCTATCACCATCAGGCGCAATATAGTAGACACCCAACCATAGCCGTGGAGTTGCCTGCAGGCCACAATGAAGAAACTATATTCCACGCATTTGGCAAATACACCGTCGACCGACGACCACGTGGTAAGCATCAGTACTATATCGATAAACTGCTGCTGTGAGTTAATCATAATCAACGCATAGAAATGCTCTGAAACCGTAAGTTTGCCCATGCGCGGCGAATTGCGGAACATCACGCGAAAAAGCATGGTGCAAAACAACACCAATGCCACGCGAGTCACCGCCACGTTGTAATCCATTATTGCTTGGACCTTATTAAGCAACGCTAAAAACATATTCATCGCATCTGCGGCATCTCCCGATCCCTTAGCATTCTCAAGACCTCTTACAAGAGCGGTATGATTATCGATATTGAACCAATGTGCAACAAGAATAGCAATCGCCGTAAGGACAAAAAACATCTTGAACGGCGGAAAATACGGCTGCCGGCGGCCACGCAGATAGTCGGCAATCATATATCCAGGACGGGCGATCAAATGATATATGGAGTTGAACAAGCCGTGGCTTCCCATTCCCCAGACGTCCATAAAACCACGAGCGGCAGTCTTGTAGTTGAATCGCGACACCTCGCTCGATTGTCCGCAACGAGGACAATAATGCCCGTCATAACTCTCCTCGCAGTTGAGGCACACATGCTGTTCGTCGACATCGAGCGGAGGTGACTGCACAGGTGTACGCTGCCACTGACGGAAGCGACGCCAACGTTCTTTTATGTTAGTAAAAACACTCAACGGTTATACTGACTCTCGTAATACTGCTGATACTCGCCGCTGGTGACTCGTTTCACCCAATCGCGATGCTCAAGATTCCAGCGGACGGTTTTCTCAATGCCCTCAGTGAAAGGCGTGGTGGGGAACCAGCCTAAGGCACGTACGATTTTCGACGGATTGATGGCGTAACGCATGTCGTGGCCGGGACGGTCGGTGACAAAGGTGATAAGGTCGTCGTTGATTACCGACAGGTCGCACTCGAGGACCTTGCGGTACTCCGGGTTCTCGCGCATGAGCCGAGCCACGGTGGCGATTACCAGGCGAACAATGTTGATGTTGCTCTCCTCGTTGTAACCGCCGACGTTGTAAACCTCCCCTACCTCACCTTTGGCCAGCACCAGGTCGATGGCGCGGCAATGGTCCTCGACATACAGCCAGTCGCGAACGTTCTCGCCGCGGCCGTAGACGGGTAGTTTTTTCCCCTGCAGGATGTTGTTGATCAGCAGCGGAATGAGCTTTTCGGGGAAGTGGTACGGACCGTAATTGTTGCTGCAGCGGGTGATGTTTACCGGCAGACCGTAGGTTTCGTGATAGGCCAGCACAAGCAGGTCGGCCGCAGTCTTGCTCGCTGAGTATGGCGAGCGCGGGCTCACCGGAGTGGTCTCCTCGAAATAATGGTCGCCGTAGGTCTTCATATCGGTGCGACCCTCGGCCAGCGGCCGCATCTCATCGTCGAGCACGAGCGGTCGCGGCTCGTCGTAGTCCTTTGTGAGCGAGCCGTACACTTCGTCGGTCGACACCTGCAGGTATTTCTTTCCCGCGGGATAAGTGCCATCGGCTTGTCGCCACACCACGCGCGCGCAATCGAGCATGTTCTGTGTGCCGAGCACATTGGTTTCGACAAACACCCTCGGGCCGGTGATGCTGCGGTCCACATGGCTCTCAGCGGCGAAGTTGACGATATAGTCGACATCGTGTTCGCGCAGGAGCCGCTCCACGAGTGTTGCGTCGCCTATGTCGCCCTTGACGAAGGTGACGCGTCCGGTGTCGACCTCGTCGGCGAGCGACTCGAGGTTGCCAGCGTAGGTCAACGCGTCGAGCACGATGATTTTACACTCGCCTCCGTGGGCTTTGAGGAGGTATTTCACAAAATTGCAGCCAATAAATCCGGCCGCTCCGGTCACAAGGTATGTTTTCATCTTTTAGCTGTTTTATGGCGCAAATATACAAAATTCCATTCATTCGCCAACCATAGGACAGCGTTTTTTTGTAATTTTGCAGGCGATTTTCAACAGCCACAATGAGAGCGACAGCAGTTTTCATATTGATACTGAGCCTGTTCAGCAGCCTGAACGCCACTCCGAGATTCTTCTCGGCCGCCGACAGTACGCTGCTGCTCGAGGGCGACCTGGCTTTCGCCGTCGACTTCGCCAGCGACAACCACATCACCGAGGTAACGGCACGCGGCGAGCTTCCTCCCGTGGAGCACGTGGGCATCGTCCTTGTCGACGCCAGTGGCTGTGTAACAGTGGTGGAAGCCGTGCCGCGACGCGGAGTGATATTAAGCGCTTGGCGTGATTTCACCGCCCGCAATCCCCATGTGATGGTGGGACGGCTCAACGACCGCAGCCGCGCGGCCGAGAGCGTGTCGCGGGCGATGTCGTTTCTGGGTCGGCCCTACGACGACCTGTTCATGCTCGACACCAACAAAATCTACTGCAGCGAACTGGTGCAGGTGAGTTACTGCAACGCGAGCGGAAACAGCCTGTTCCCGCTCGTCCCAATGTCGTTTCTCAACAGTGACGGTGTGATTCCCGAATTCTGGCTCGACTATTACCACAGCCGGGGGCTTTGGGTGCCTCAGGGGGCTTTGGGGTCGAACCCGGCATCGCTGGCATCCTCGCCGGTGTTGCGCATACTCTCGCGATAACGGCGCAACGATTTCTGCCAACGGGCACGACGACGTGCCGCCTCCTTCATCTTACGCCGCTCCAAATCCTGAGCGCGCTTCTCAAGAAACCCGTCGGCCATAACAATTACATTGCTGGATTGTAGCGACGCTCGTGGGCTATGGTGGTGCTGTCGCCGTGGCCCGGAAGGACCATAGTATCGTCGGCGTAGGTGTCGACCAGGCGATGAATGCTGGCCACAATCTCCTTGAGGCTGCCGCCGGGAAGGTCGGTGCGGCCCAGAGAGTTCTCGAACAAGGTATCGCCGGTGAACAGAAGATTGCTCTCGGGAAGGTGGTAGCTGACGCAGCCCTTCGAGTGGCCGGGCGTGGCCATCACAGCCACAGGTTCGCCGCAACCCTCGATTGTGTCACCGTCGGCCACAAAGTGGTCAATCTCGAGTTTGGGCACGTCGATGGGCAGGTGGAACACCGCTATCTGCGCCGCCAGATGCTCGAGCAGATACAAGTCGTCGGCGCTGGCATACACCTTTGCACCGTATTTCTTCTTCAGATAATCCACTCCTGCCACATGGTCGATATGGCAATGGGTGAGCAACACGCGTTCCACGGGTTTGTCGAAACGTTCCACCAGTGCGTCGAACAGCTGGAAATCACTCTGTTGCATCATACCCGGGTCGACCACAGTCAGGCCCTCATTTCCCTCCGGCACGAGCACGTAGGTGTTCTCGCCAAAGAGATTGTTCACATGGAGATATACTTTCATTGTTATGGATAGTAATATTATTTGCTGCGGGTGCGGCGGGCCAGCTCAAACAGGCCCAGCGGCAGATGGCAATAGCCATTGGGGTTCTTTTCCAGATAGTCCTGATGATACTCCTCGGCGCGGTGGAACACGCTCAACGGCGCCACCTCAACAGCCAACGGCTCGTAGTGGAGCGCGGCGTTCTCGGCCATTTTTGCGTCGATGGTCTCAAGGTCGGCTTCGTCGGTATAATAGATGCCGGTGCGGTACTGCGGGCCCTCGTCCTCGCCCTGGCGGTTGACACTCACTGGGTCGATGGCAAGAAAATACATTGCCAGCAAGGTGTCCAGTCCGATTACAGCCGGGTCGTAGGTTACATGGACGGTCTCGGCATATCCGGTAGTGCCGGTGCGCACCTGCTCATACGACACGCCGTCGAGGGTCGAGTCGCCGTTGGCATAACCGACCTCGGTTGAGGTGACGCCCTCAAGCAGCTTGAAAAAGCGCTCAACGCCCCAAAAACAGCCTCCGGCAAGATAAATCTCTTTCATCATTCCACAAAATCGTTGATTACGCGACGGTCAAGCATGTGACGCTCGATAAGACGACGCCATTCCTTACTGTTGATATAGTCCATAATCACCTTCGCGTGCTCCATGTGGTGCATGTCGCTGCCAAGCATGTTGCACAGGTTGTTGTCGATGAGCCAAAGCGCCGCCTCACGAGGACCAGGACCGAAATAGCCCGCCAGCGACAGGATGTTCACCTGAAAGACAACGTTCGACGAGTGAAGCTTTTCGTAACGATCATGACGGCTATGGTAGTAGCGGTAGCGCTCTGGATGCGCCAGGATGGGTTTGTAACCTTTAACCTGCAGCTCGAACATCATTTCGTCCATACCTATTAGCTCCTGGATGAAAGAGTTCTCGAGCAGGATATATTTACCGGGCATGGGCAGAATCTGGCCGGCGGCGTACTGCTTCTGCCAGTACTCGTCGATGCGGTATTCGGCGCTCAAGAAAAGTTCTACCGGCAGACCTTCTTCGGCAACAGCCTTCTTCAGTTCCTCAAACGCTTTTGTCAGGCTCTCGGGCGTGTTCTCGAAAGTCTCGGCCGTGACGTGCGACGTGCAGACCACACGCTTGATGCCCATATCAATCTCGGTACGCAACAGTTCCAGCGATTCGGCTATGTTTTGCGAACCGTGGTCCACACCGGGAAGGATATGGCAATGCACATCGGTCTCGTAGAAAAGTTTGGTCTGCTCGCGACGGCGGCGAAAAAAATTGAACATTGTCTCTAAATATTTAATTTATCGAAAAGCGCCGCAAAATTACTGCTTTTTTGAGAAAATAGTGTAATTTTGCACGAAAATTCTGCAACTATGGACTCAAATACTGTTTTATCAGACGACAAAAAACTATTTTCCCAGCGTTTTTACCTCGCGGCTGGCGAATGCAATCCCGAGGGCGAACTGCCACTCTCGCTGCTCGTGGCAAGGGTGATTGAAGTGGCCACCGGACACGCCAACGCTTGGGGGGTGGGATACCGACGGCTCATCGAGGACAACCAGGGATGGGTGTTGTCGAGGGTCACCGTGGAGATGACCCGCTATCCGCGAGTCGACGAGCATTACCGCCTCACAACATGGGTCGAGGACTACAACCGTCACTTCTCGCAACGAAACATGGAAATCACCGACGACAACGGCGACTCTCTGGGTTTTATACGCACCATTTGGATGGTAATCAACTTCTCTACTCGCGAGAGCGTCGACATTTCGAAACTGAGTTACATAGCCAACAATGTGGCCGACAAACAGTGTCCTATCGAGCCGCAACGGCGACAACGGCCGTTTGAGCCTCAAACCGAGAACAGCCACACATTCGGATACTCCGACTGCGACTCCAACCGGCATGTGAACACTCTGCGTTACCTCGACCTGATTCTCAACCAGTTCCCGCTCGAATGGCACGACAGCCATCAAGTGAGCCGCCTCGAACTGGCGTTTGTCAGCGAGACGCTCTACGGACAGACTGCGACTGTGGTCACCGGCGGCGAACCGCTCGACCGGCGCGTCGACATTCTCGTCGACAACCAGCCTCACCTTAGAGCGCGACTGGTCTTCTCTCCGAGATAGGGATGAAATAATGTTTTAATTCACATCGTCCTCGTCGATGAGGTTGTTCAGCAGGGCGTAGACGGTGAGGCCGGCAACGCTCTTGATGCCGGTTTTCTTCACGATGTTCTTGCGGTGGGTGGTTACGGTGAACACACTCACATTAAGCCGCTCGGCAATCTCTTTGTTGGTCAAGCCACGTGCCACCTCTATTAGGACCGCTGTCTCACGCTTGGTCAAGTCGTAGCTGCCCGAACGATTCGACTTCTCCAGCTGGTCGAGCCCGCTGTTGTCGGCGGCGTCGACTACGGTCTGCACAATCGTCGACAGGCTGTCGCGCACATCGACCACTCCGTCGAAATTACGCAATCGCGACACACGGACATACTGATACACAAGCGCCAGCACCTGAACACCGGTACCGCCACGTATCAACTGCACGTTGTCGCACAACGTGGGGTTGATAATAACCACGTCGGGCTGCGTCATAGCCAGACGCGACTCAAGGTCGGTAACCTCACGCTGCGGAGCGAGCAATCTCAACTTTGGATTTCCCGCAAGCACTTTCAAAAGTCCTTCGACAATCAAATCGGACGGCTCGATTATCAATACCTTGTGCTTCATGACTCCACTTGTTTCTCAAGGTTCGACACATATGGCACCAGTATACGCTCCTCGATGAGTGAGTGCTTGTGCAAGTCGCGGCCAAGTTCCAGAATGTCGAAAATCATATCAATGGCATCGGCATCGGTCAACTCTGTAGGCAGATACTTGAACATGATCTGCGTCAGGTCGCTGAGCTTGTCTTCGAGGTTGCCGTGGTTGTGAAGGTACTCTTCGATGCGGTAGCGGCCGGCATGACCCGACAACAGCCGGGAGATGTGCGGGAACACCGTGTCCTCCTCGTAGCAGAAATGCGAGTCCACCTCACTCACATACTCCTCGTAAAAACGCATAATCACCTTTGCAGCTCGTTCAGGAAGCATCTGAGCGATTTTCTCAAGGTGTGACCCTATGTGCGGCAGACGTTTGTCAAGATAATAAGCGTGAGAACGCAGCAAATAGGGCAACAAACCACTCATATCGGTAGCGGCGATGCTCTCGGCTGTTGGTACAAAATTCTCGAAGGCGTACAGGTTGCAGATCAGAAGAAAGAAGTCGGGAGAGACTCCGTGGCGGCGGCACACCTCCCCTATCGAACCGTCACCAACGCCAAGCCCGATGCCGAAGTGTGACAACGTAAGCAACAACTCGGGATGGGCCATCACCAACACGCTCAGCTTGGCGTTAACATCGCTATAATTGGCTGATTGTTTCATATTTACAAAGTATTTTTGATGTTTCCTGACCACAAAGATAACAATTTTTCGGCAAATAACAGCGAATTATGCAAATTACTCGAAATATTCTTGGGTGCGGGGTCGTGGGATTCATTGTTTTTAATTTCGCCGGTTTTGCCGCCCATTTCTTGATGTTGAAGGCGATGGCGAAGAAGGCAAAGTCCATTGTGACCTTGTCTTTTCCGAAGTGCCGGAAGCGCCCCCCAACCACTGTCCCACAACAAAGCGTCACCTATGAGGGTGTGTCATAATTCTGGCACGCCCTTTTTTTGTGTTTTGACATAATATGTTGTAAAACATATAACAAAGCCTCTACTTTCCCAAGCGGAGTCTTTGCCATGTCAAAAAGTTTGTGTAACTTTGTGACATTAAAATAAATAAAACATGTCTGCAAAGATACACTTTCGTGAGCACATAAACAACCAAACGGTGCTTTTTCCGCAAAGAATCGACAAAGATATTGCGGAGAACGACCCTGTACGTCTTGTGAACGCCGTTGTTGACGGCTTGAATCTCGAGAACTTCAGGCGGCTGTACAATGAGCGCGGCCGCAGCGCGTACCACCCGAGGATGATGCTCAAGGTGATAATCTACGCCTATATGAACAACATCTACTCTTGCCGCAAGATAGAGCGCGCGCTCAAGCGTGATGTGCACTTCATCTGGCTGGCGGGCTACGAGCAGCCCGACTTCATCACGATCAACCGCTTCCGCAACCGCGTCAAGGAAGAGATAAACAACGTGTTCACCCAGCTTGTCTTGCTGCTCGCCGAGCGGGGGTTGGTCAGTCTTGATGTCGAGTACATCGACGGCACGAAGATAGAGTCGAAGGCGAACAAGTACACCTTCGTATGGCGCGGCAGTGTGGAGAAGAACCGCGCCAGGCTGATGGAGAAGATACGCGTTCTGCTCGTTCAGGTGGACGAGGCCATAGCCCAGGAGAATGCGAGCAAAGACGATGCCGTCGAGTTCACGCCCTCGCAGCTGAGCGAGATATGCGACGATCTGCGCCGGTCGCTGGCCGAGTCCCCGGTGCCAGGGGGCAAAGAGGGGAAGAAGGCGCGCCGCAAGAGGGAGAAGGAGATCAGGCAGCTCGAGCAGATGGGCGACAAGCTCGGCGACTACGACAGCAAGCTGGAGCGGATGGACGGGCGCAATTCGATGTCCAAGACCGACCCCGATGCCACGTTCATGCGCATGAAGGAAGACGCGATGAACAACGGCCAGACCAAACCCGGATACAACCTGCAGATCGCCACCGAGAACCAGTTCATCACCGACTTCGGGCTGTTCCCCAATCCCACCGACACGTTGACGATGCCCCTGTTCCTGACCTCGTTCATGCGCCGCTACGGACGCATGGCATCAACGGCCGTGGCCGACTCGGGCTACGGCAGCGAGGAGAACTACCGTTTCATGGAAGAGAATGATGTGGAAGCATATGTCAAGTACAACTACTTCCACAAGGAGCAGAAACGCCCGTTCAAGAACGACCCGTTCCGGATAGAGAACCTTTACTACAACCCTGAAGATGACTATTACGTCTGCCCGATGGGACAGCACATGACGCGCGTTGGCACGAGGCATGACAAGAGCGGTAGCGGATATGTAAGCGAGCTGGCAATCTACAGGGCACAACGCTGCCAGGGGTGTCCGTTGAGGGGGAGTTGTTACAAAGGAGAATATCCAGCAAGAGAAATCAGAGCCAACCACAGACTCAATGAATACAAACGAAGGGCAAGAGAGAGGCTCACATCGGAGAAGGGGCTCGAGCACCGCTCAAAAAGACCCATAGAGCCCGAGGCCGTGTTCGGGCAGATGAAATACAACATGGCATATAGACGCTTCCGACACTTCGGCAAAGACAAGGTCACAATGGACTTCGCCTTCTTCGCCATAGCCTTCAACATCAAGAAATGGGCCGCAAAATGGGCGAAACACACCCAAAACGGCGGAAATCCGACCCATTTTTGCATATTATGCCTCACAGTTCAGATTTATCTCCCTGAGAATCGAATATTACGGCAAAAAACAGAAAAACAAGCCGCCTGAGATTTATCGCATTCTCAGGCGGTTCATTTTCAAAGAGCGTGGACCTTTACTGAATTATGACACACCCTCCCCTATAGCATCCTATAAAGTCCTATAACATCCTACTATAACATCCTATCTCATCCTATATCCCTATCCCCCGAAATCTCCCGCGACCCCGGCAACCCCGCCGAGCCCACCGCCCGCTCCTTCTTCTACGCCAACGAAAACCCATACGACCCCGACGCCCCCTGCCTACCCCTCGCACCCGTCCAAATCCTCACCACCAACTTCCCCGACACCAAACCAACCCCCGAACTCCCCGTCTTCCCCAACGAACCCGCCGAAACACCCCCAACCACTGTCCCATGTATTACATCCTCCATATTACATCCCACATCTTCCATGCGCGAAGCGCCCCCAACCACTGTCCCACAACAAAGCGTCACCTATGCTGCAACACCGTTGCAGCCCCTATAGCATCCTATAACATCCTATATCATCCTATCCCCCCAAAAAAATTGAACAATTTTGAAACAAATTTTGATAATAATGTTCCAAAAAAGACTAAAGGTGTCCATTTTTCATCTCACTCTTGCTCGTTTACCTAATTATATATAATTTTGCAATCCGAAACACTTTAGCACATCAGTGATTATGATAAGAAAAGCGTTAATCATACTAAGTTTAGTCATCGCTTGCACGGCAACGGCACAGGCCGAGATCTCGCTCGACTCGTGCCGACACATGGCAATAAGAAACAACAAGGAGCTGCTGCAAAGCGACCTTAAAATCGAGCAGGCCGGATACCAGCGAAAAGAGGCCCACGCGGCCTATCTGCCCAGTGTCGACTTCACCGGGGCATATCTCTACAACGGCCGCAAACTCTCCCTCATCGAGGAGGACGCGCTGCTGCCTGTGAAAAATTTCGACCTGGCTACTCAGTCCTATCAATTCAATGTGGTGAAAAACCCCATGACCGGTGAGCCCGTGGTCGTAAACGGTCAGCCCATACCGCAACAGGTGGCACTGTTACCTAAGAGTGCGATGACCTACAACATCCATCACATCATCCTCGGGTCACTCACGGTGACGCAACCACTGTACATGGGCGGCAAAATCAAGGCCATGAACGAAATCACGCGCTACGCCGAAGACTTAGCAGTATCGTTGCACAACAGCAAGGTGGAAGACGTGGTGTACAGTGTCGACCAAGCATACTGGCTGGTGGTGTCGCTCAAATCCAAACAGCGTCTGGCAGCCAGTTACCTCGATCTAGTCGAGGCTCTCGACGCCGATGTCGCGAAGATGGTTAAACAGGGTGTGGCCACAAAGTCGAACCAACTCACCGTCGACGTGAAGGTCAACGAGGCGCAAGTGGCTCTCACCAAGGTGAACAACGGCGTGTCGCTCGCCAAGATGGCGCTGGCACAACTATGCGGAATGCCAATAAACGACGACTTCACCCTCGCCGACGAAAACACCGACAGCTGGGCGTTGCCGTCACGACAGCCCGAAATCGACCTCAACCGTGTGTACGCAAGCCGACATGACCTCAAAGCGCTCGAAATAGCAGGCGACATCTACGACCAGAAAGCAAAAGTGGTGCGCAGCGAGATGCTGCCGTCGGTAGCGGCAATAGCAGCCTACAATATCACCAACCCCAACACCTACAACGGATTCAAGAACCGTTTCGGCGGAATGTTCTCGGTGGGAGCAGTGGTGAAAATTCCGCTGTGGCACTGGGGCGGACTAAGCAACAAATACAAAGCCGCACAGGTGGAAGCCAGACTCAAACGAGTAGAACTCGACAACGCGAAAGAGAAAGTGGCGCTGCAGGTCAACCAGGCATCGTTCCGCTATCAGGAGTCGTACAAGACTCTCGAAATGACGCGCGCCAATCTCACCAAAGCCGACGAGAACCTGCGTGCTGCCAATATCGCCTTCCGTGAGGGTGTAGCCACAACCGACGACATTCTCACGGCCCAAACGGCATGGCTACAAGCCAACAGCGAGAAAATCGACGCCGAAATCGACGTGATGATGTGCCAGGTCTACCTCTCGAAGGTGCTCGGAAACATGGAAATCAAATAACGAAACAATTCACTCCTATAAATATTTTACAACCATGGCAGAAAACAATAATGGTAAAAAAGAAGTGAAACAGGTGGTGACGCCTGTCGTGGAAGAACAACTCAACGATAGTCAGGATTTGCACCGCGTGGTGGTAAAAAAGCGTGAGCGGGGTCTGCTCATCTCCATCGCCATTTTCGTAGTGCTTGTAGCGGCAGTGGCAATCATTGGCGTGCTGCTAACCAAAGAGCCCGACGTGGTAACTCAGGGACAGGCCGACTGCGAGCAAGTGAGGGTGAGCGGAAAGCTGCCCGGCAGGGTCGTGAAATTCTATGTCCACGAGGGCGACTTCGTGCACAAGGGCGACACCCTCGTAAGTATCTATTCTTCAACCGTCGACGCTAAACTGAGCCAAGCGCGGTCGATGGCTGGCGCGGCTCAGTCGCAGAGCCAGAAGGCCAACCGCGGTACGCGCGCCGAGCTCATCAGCACCGCCACCAATATGGTGCGTCAAGCCCAGGCCGCCGAGGAAATCACACAAAAGACCTACGAGCGCATGGAGAACCTTTATAAAGAAGGTGTGATCTCGGAGCAGAAACGCGACGAGGCGAAGGCCGCCTACGAGGCTGCTTCGGCACAGGTGAAGACAGCACAGTCGCAACTCGACATGGCGCTCAACGGTGCACAGGTAGAAGACCGGCGCTCTGCAAGCGACATGGCAAACGCCGCCCAGGGAACAGTGCGGGAAGTCGAGTCGCTGCTCGAAGACCAGTTCCTGCTCGCGCCTTGCGACGGCGAGGTGAGCGAAATCTATCCCCATGTGGGCGAGCTGGTGTCGATAGGCACTCCGCTGATGTCAATCTCGGTGCTCGACGACATGTGGGTGTCGTTCAGCGTCCGTGAGGAGAAACTCGCCGACCTACCCATGGACAAAGAGGTGAAAGTGACCATCCCTGCTTTGGGCTTTAAAGAGGCGGTAATGAAGGTGTTCTACATCCACGACCGCGGTTCTTACGCAGCCTGGAGCGCTACAAAGGCATACAACGACTTCGACAGCAAAACTTTCGAGGTGAAAATGCGACCCGTCGAAGCTATCAAAGACTTCCGCCCGGGCATGTCGGTTCTGCTGAAATAAAAGCCACATAGCTCAACACCTAACACTTAACACTTAAACGTGGGTATTTTCGACTACATAGTAGCAACCGTAAGACGTGGGCTCGTCACTTTGATTCGCCGACGCATCTACCTCATCATGATGGTGATTGCGCCCATCGTCTGCGCTTGGTGTATGCTCGACCTCATGAAGGGAGGTATGGCGGGACACGCGCCCGTGGGCGTGGTCGACCTCGACAACTCCAACATGTCGCGGCAACTCACGCGCAACCTCGCCACGTTCGAACAGGTGAAAGTAACCAAGCAATACAAGAACTTCACCGATGCCAAGAACGCCGTGCAGCGGGGTGAGATACTCGGTTTCTTCTACATTCCCGCCAACTTGAGCGAAAACGCGCTCGCCGGCAACAAACCCACACTGAGTTACTACATCAACTACGCTTATTACGCTCCGGCTTCGATGCAGTTCAAGGGTTTCAAGACAATTTCGGTGCTGGCCAACGGAGCAATTGTCAAGAATGTCATGACAACATTGGGCGCCGACGAAAACACCGTCAGCGCCAGCCTACAGCCCATAGTTGTCAACACGCATATGCCAGGAAACCCGTGGCTCAACTACAGCTACTACCTGAACATATCGTTCATACCCACTATCCTGGCGCTGCTCATCTTCCTGATTACGGCGTTCTCGATAGGCATCGAACTCAAATACGGCACGTCGCGCGACTGGCTCACCAACGCCGGCGGGTCGATAGGTCTCGCCGTAACGGGAAAACTCCTGCCGCAGACCATCATTTTCACCTTCGTGGGATGGACTATCCAGTGGCTCATGTATCACGAGTACCAGTTGCCGCTGAACTGCAACCCCTGGCACATGATTCTGGCCATGCCGTTGTTTGTGCTCGCCAACCAGGCGTTCGCGCTGACAATAATGTCGCTGGTGCCCAACTTCCGCGCCGGCACCACTATATGCTCGCTCGTGGGTGTGCTGTCGTTCTCGATCTGTGGATTCTCATTGCCCGTAGAGGCGATGTATCCCTGGCTGTCGAAACTCGGCTACATGGTTCCCGTGAGATACTATTTCCTTCTTAGCGTCGACCAGGCTCTGAACGGAATCGACTTTTACTACTCACGTTGGTACTATGCCGCGCTCATTGGCTTCACGCTACTGCCGTGGACTGTAATCTGGCGACTCAAGCGTGAATGCGCCGACCCGGTTTATCTTGCTTAACACTAACGAACAAAAAAACAACGACACATTGTTTAAAAGTATAACATATTGGCTCAAGTCTCTCGCGGCGGTGTTCACCAAGGAGATTTTCCTGTCGTTCCACGATGTGGCAGTGTTGATTTTCTTCGTGGTGCTGGCATTGTTCTACCCCATTCTCTACTCGCTGATTTACAACACCGAAACGCTGCACAACGTGCCGGTGGTTGTCGTCGACGACTCGCGCTCGGCACTCAGCCGTGAGTTTACGCGCGACCTCGATGCCACGTCCGAAATCAGGGTCGAATACTATGCGCCAACAATCGCCGAGGCCAGAACCATCCTGAACAACAAGGACGCTTACGCCATCATACATTTCCCGAGTGAGTTCTCGAAAGAGGTGAACCGCGGACGGCAGGGACACGTCATCGCCTATTGTGACATGAGCGTGCTCATGCGCTACAAGCAAGTGCTCAGCGCCATGTCCAACGTACAGCAACACATGTGCGGAGAGTTGCAGAGCAAGAAAGTGAAAGCGTCTGGACTCTCGATCGACACCGAGGTCGGAGCTACAGCGGCAAACTCCAGCAGCACAATCATTGAGAGCAGGCAGGTGCCCATCGGCAACACCGGCATGGGCATCGCAAGCGCCATTCTGCCGGCTATTCTTGTGCTGGTGCTTCAGCAAGGTATGCTGCTCGGCATTTGCACACTGCGGGGTGGCAGCCGTGAACGACGCATCCGTCACCAGGGTTTCGACCCTTACGAAGTGAAAGCGCCGGTGGTCGCCACACTATGGGGCAAGACTTTCGCATATCTGCTGATTTACCTGCTGCCGACCATCTATGTGCTGTTTATCGTACCAAAATTCTTCAGCTTCCCGCAAAACGGCGACCCCGTGCAGATTCTCATGTTTATTCTGCCTATGCTTATCGCAACGTCGTTTATGGGCCAGTCGCTGCAAGTGCTCGTCAACGAACGCGAGTCAACTTTCCTCGTGCTGGTGTTCACGTCGGTGATTTTCATCTTCCTCTCGGGTATCTCTTGGCCGAGGCATGCCATGGGGCCGCTGTGGATTTCGATAGGCAACATGCTGCCTTCAACGTGGGCGTGCAACGGATATATCCTTATGCAGACCGACGGCGCCACTCTCGGCGAAGTGGCACATCACTACAAAATGCTGTGGGTGCTCGTCGCTCTGTACTTCGGCATTGCCCTGCTGATTGAGAAATTCTTGTGTAGACCTCGTTACCGCCGCATGCAGTACTATTCCCGAAACAATCACGACGCACTGCTGCGCGAGGAACTGCGACGTAACGGCAGCGACATTGTCGACGAGGACAACGACCTCGACCCGCACCGGCTCGACATCAGCTTTAAGCGTTTAAGGGCAAGGGAAAAAGACGGGAACTAGTAAGACCGGATTCGGCCAACAAGCAACAAATAAAAAAAGAATCTCCACAATGTGAGAGATTCTTTTTTCTATAACTTTTAAAGAGCCTTTAGCGACGGCCGTACTTGGCGCGGCACCAGCTGCACTGCTTATTCTGCGAGATAATGTCGTAGGGCTGCTGACCCATAAAGTGGCCGCACGCCGGGCACACATAGCGACGCTGGAAGCGGACTCGACGCTCTTCCTCGTCGATGATGTTCTTCTTCGAACGGTTCATTCCTATAACAAAGAACACGATGTTGACAACAATCATCACTGTGTATAGTATGATTCTGAACCACATCAAGGCACTCTTCTGGCTATCGGTCATGTCATCACACGACACCAATGAGATGGCAATAGCCACCGTCGACAGGATGGGCACACCCATACGCCAGGCGTTCATGCGCGCGGTCTTAAGCTTGAATTCTTTCACGCTGTTGTCGTATTCATTCCACACGGCTCGCAACGGTGTCAAGTCATAGAACTTAGGGGCATAGGTGTCGTAAATCTCTCGCAAAGGCAACGGCCAGTGCTCGTAACCGAGCTCCACAAAGTCGCTAGGAGATACCGTCTTGCGGTCACACTCGCGGCCGTTGACAAACATCACGTTCTTTCTGCTAATGATGGTCATCTGACCGGTTTCGTCATTAATCTCTATCTCAAGCTGACCACGACTCACCGACGCCGGAACTTTCATCTCGATAAAGTCCTCAGGTCTCTTGTCTTTGCCAGGTTTTATGCTTAATCGACTTAGATTGCCGTCTTCACGGCCTACAATCAATTTCATCTTTTCCTTATCTTATTTTGTTTTATGCATCAGTTCCTTGAGTTTCTTAACCGCATCGCGGGATGCCTCGACAGTGAACACGTTCTCACCGCTACCAACCATCACGATGCGAGTCTTGGCTATATTTACCTGCAACACGCGGTCAAGATTGATGATGTGGCTCTTGCCGGTACGAACGAACGACGGGCCCGAGTGACTTTTGTAGTACTCGCTAAGTGTCGTCTCCATCTTCGACAGGTTGAACCCTATCGTACAAACAACCTTGTTGTCCAGAATCACACGGGTATAATTGCCGTCGGCAATGAAATACACCACCCTCGACAGGTCGATACTCAGCAATTCATCTCGCGAGTTGAATATAATCTTATTAGCCATATCTATTTAGCCTTTAACGGTTAAGCCTTCATGTTCTACACCAGTTCAACAATAATCACTTTCCACGCCGCAACGCATTCGCTTCACGACGTCGATGGATGCACGTCTTCAACACGTCGTTGATTTACCTTTGGGGGCCGCGTGAAGAATGACTTGCTGCAGGACGCGACAAAAGTATAAAAAAATATTTATCCCAACAAATTTTAACGGTAAATTTGTAAAAAAAATGCTTTTTAGCCCCAAAACAGTTAACAAAGGTTAAAACAACACAACACGTTAAACCTTTTCATAATCCTGTGGTCAAACCTAACGAAAACAATAAAGAAATAGCTTCAAACAATACTTATAGTACTAACTTTTTCGTAATAACTTCTACAACGATCCAACTGCCGTGAAGGCATCTCAGGACGTTACAACAATAGAACCGCTTCAGGTATATACCCAAGAGGCGGTTTTTTGTGTACGGCACTTTTGGAATAATGAGCCTCGCACTTATGTAAAATCTGACCACTCTACAATAAAAAGCATAAAATTTAGTTTATATAGTTGAGGATTTTTGTAAAACAACAACGATGAAGACTTTCAACAAAATACTTTTAGTGGCCGCGATGGCTCTCACCACAGGCGCAGCATTGGCGCAAGATGACATAAAAAGCGAAGATTTCAACCCCATCACCACCGGTGTGACTTCGCTCAGCATAACGCCCGACGCGCGCGGTGCGTCGATGGGCGACCAGGGTGCGGCTACCGACCCTGACGTCAACTCGCAGTTCTGGAACCCGTCGAAATACGCCTTCGCCTACTCCCGCGCAGGCATATCGTTATCGTACACCCCGTGGTTACGAAAACTCGTAAACGACATCTTCCTGGCAAACATGTCGGGCTACTGGAAAATAGGTAGCAACGACAACCAAGCCATCAGCGCGTCGATGCGATACTTCTCTCTCGGCGAGGTGAATGCCACCGACGAGGGCGGCTCCACTTTGGCCTCGGTCAACCCGTTCGAGCTATCGGCCGACATTGGTTATTCTCGAAAGCTGAGCGAGAAATTCTCAATGGGTGTCGTACTCCGCTACATCTACAGCGACCTCGGATACGGCTCCTATGCCGGCGTGGCCGACCAGACTAAGGGCGCAAGCGCATTCTCGGCCGACATCAGCGGTTACTTCACCACGTTCCCGGTAATAGGACGCAACGAGTGCCAATGGTCGTTAGGTTTCAATATCAACAACATCGGTTCGAAGGTCAGCTACAACGGCGGTGACGATCCCGCATTCCTGCCCGCGAACCTCAAACTCGGTACCTCGTTCACCTTCCCACTGGCCGACTACCACAACCTCACTATAAGCGCCGAGGCAAACAAACTGCTTGTCCCCGCTAAACCGCGTCTGGCAAACTACCCAGACAACGAAGCCTACGAGGAGGCCCTCCAGAAGTGGAAAGACATGTCCTCCATCACCGGTATCTTCAAGTCGTTCAGCGACGCCCCGGGCGGTTTCAAGGAGGAGTTGAAGGAAATCATGTTCTCGGTGGGTGCCGAGTACAACTACAACCAGCAGTTCTTCCTGCGCGCAGGCTATTTCAACGAGAACCAGTTCAAGGGTAACCGTAAATACTTCGGACTCGGTGCCGGTTTCGCACTCAACGTCATCCAGATTGACGCAGCATACATGATTGCCACCGCACAGAACAGCCCGCTCGACCAGACTCTGAGGTTCACTCTCTCGTTCGACATGGAGGGCATCATGGGGCTCTTCGGACGAAAATAACTTTCCGCAATGAGAATCGGTCAAGGTTTCGATGTCCACAAGCTCGTGGAAGGACGAGAACTGTGGCTATGCGGTGTGCAGATTGAGCACTCCCTCGGACTGCTCGGTCACAGCGACGCCGACGTCGCCCTGCATGCTCTCTGCGACGCCATACTCGGCGCTGCGGCTCTCGGCGACATAGGCCACCATTTCCCCGACAGCGACCCTCAGTACAAAGGCATCGACAGCAAGAAACTGCTCAGACGAGTCATGGAACTCGTCAAAGAGAAAGGCCATACATTCGGCAACTGCGACATCACCATCATCGCCGAGCGACCCAAAATCAACCCTCACATCCCCACGATGCAAAAAACCGTGGCACGATGCATCGGCTGCGAACCCGAGCAAGTCTCGATAAAAGCCACCACCACCGAGCGCCTCGGCTACACCGGCCGCGAAGAAGGCATTGCCGCCATGGCCGTCGCCCTCCTCAACTAACCCCCACCACGGCATACATATACGATTATGTGGTGGGTTGAAATTGATGAACTGTTTTGTGATGGCAAGTCGGTAAAGAACACAAGATGACAATTGACTATCGTGACCATAAAAATCGACACATCGGCCTTTGGCGATAAGTCACAAGAAAGAGCGCCCCATTGTGGGCAAGACTGATTTACCCTGGTGTGGGATAACTGCCGCCGCCCACCCGGACCGCTGATATAATTGTGAGATGCGCGACTGGGTGTCGCGTATGGGGTTATCTGTTGCGCAGCATTTCCAGCACCTGCTCCACGGGCAGGGCGTCGACGTGGTAGCCGCCGCGGCCGGTCATGCCGTCGGCCATAAACAGCGAGTTCCACAGCGCCTCGGCCGTGGCCTCGATGGTGGCTGCAAACAGCGGGGACATCTCGCCGTTGGCGAGTACCGTCGTGGTGAGCATTTTCTGATTGTCAGGTATCAGGTTGCCCGGGGCCACACTCAACGCAATCACATAATCACCGCTGCCGTTGCTGGCGATTCCGCCGGTCTTGGCCAGTCCCATCATGGCTCGCTTGGCCATCCGCTCGAGGTTGCGCGAGTCGAGCGGGGCGTCGGTTATCACCACCATCATGCACGAGCCGTCAACGTTCTCGCTCTTGCGTACATGGTCGATGAAATCGTGTTTGCCAAGTTTCTGCCCCACCTGCACGCCGTCAATCTCGAGCACCCCGCCGTAGTTGGTCTGAACCAGCACGCCCACTGTGTAGCCGCCCAGCGTCTGCGGCAGCACACGAGACGACGTGCCTATGCCGCCTTTGAAACCGAAGGCGATGGTGCCCGTGCCGGCACCCACACTACCCTGCTCCACCGGTCCGCCGTGGGCTTGTTCGATTGCGTCAACCACCATCTGCGGCGTTACATACATCGAGCGGATGCTGTTCAATCGGCCGTCGTTGGTCTCTCCCACCACGGCGTTCACCGAACGTACGTCCTCGTTGCCCGGTTGCTGCAAGGTATAGCGAACTACGCCCTCAATGCCTGCCGCAACGCTCAGCGTGTTGGTCAGAATCACAGGCGTCTCGATATTGCCCAATTCACACACCTGCGTCACACCGGCCAACTTGCCGAAGCCGTTGCCCACATAGATGGCAGCCGGCACTTTCTCACGGAACAGATTGCCCTGATGCGGCACGATGGCAGTCACGCCAGTGCGGATGCTATCGCCCGCGACACACGTCACATGACCCACAGCAACGCCAGGAACGTCGGTGATGGCATTATAACGCCCAGGCTCAAAAATGCCTGTTGGAAAACCCCACTCCCGCAGCGTCTTGTGCGGAGCGGCTACGGCTGCCACACACAGCGCCAGACTCATCGCAACCACTACCGCCCGCGGCATATATCCTGTTCTTTGTCTCATATCTTTTATCTTTCTCTCTTTATAGGTTACAACCCCGCAAATATAACACTTTTCCCACAATCCACCAAAAATCACAAAAACATTGAATGAGGCCTCACAAAATCACGGCAAAAAAAGAGCGGAGAAACCGTAGCCTCTCCGCCCTCGTGATCCGTCTGGGGCTCGAACCCAGGACCCCATCCTTAAAAGGGATGTGCTCTACCTGCTGAGCTAACGAATCCACCTCATTTGCGTTTTTCGCGGTGCAAAGGTAGACACTTTTTTCCGATTGGCCAAATTTTTAAGGGTAAAAGTGCAAAAAAACTTTTTTTTCAAAATTATAGCGGCATTTTTTTGGCGATGGTGCGATTGTTTAGTAACTTTGCGCAAATTTCAACGAAATCATGGCTGACATTACATTAAAAGGGCTTACGTTCGAGCCGTATATCGGACGAGACGAGATTGCAAAACAGATTAAACGTATGGCGCAGGAAGTGCGGCGCGATTGCTTGACGAAGTCGCCGCTGTTCGTATGCGTGTTGAACGGCGCGTTTATGTTCTCCGCCGATTTCTACCGCGAAGTGAACATGCCCGAGAGCGAAATCACGTTCATCCGCTTCAAGAGTTACGAAGGCACCTCATCGACTGGCGTCGTCAACACCGTCATGGGGCTGCTCGAGGACATCGAAGACCGCGAAGTAATCATTCTTGAGGACATCGTCGACACCGGCTTAACAGCGCTGCAGCTTCGGAAAACGTTGCTTGAGCGCAAACCCAAGAGCCTGAAGTTGGCGACTCTGCTCTACAAGCCGGCGTCGCTCACTACGGGCGAGGTTCCGGAGTATGTGGGTTTCGAGATTCCATCGAAATTTATCATCGGATACGGTCTGGACCTCGACGGGCAGGTTCGCGGTCTGCCGGAGATCTATGTGTTGAAAGAAAAGAAATAAAACCGACTATAAACTATCAGAACTATGCTTAACATCGTAATTTTCGGTGCCCCGGGTTCCGGAAAGGGCACACAGAGCGACCGCATCATCGAGCGCTACCATCTGTTCCACATCTCAACGGGTGACGTATTGCGCGACCACATGAAACGCGGAACCGAGCTGGGAAAAACCGCTCGGCAATTTATCGACAAGGGCCAACTTGTGCCCGACGAACTGATTATCGACATCCTCGCGCAGGTTCTCGACGAGAACCGCGAGAAATGGAGCGAGGGCGTGATTTTCGACGGATATCCCCGCACCATACCGCAGGCGCAGGCGCTCGAGGCCATGCTCGCCGAACGCGGAACCGAGGTTCATGCCGTCATCGGTCTTGAAGTTGACGAGCAGGAACTCATCACTCGACTGTTGAAACGCGGCCAGGAGAGCGGACGCAGCGACGACAACGAGGCCACAATCAAAAACCGTCTCGAGGTCTACCACAACCAGACCTCGCCGCTTCAGCAGTTCTACAAAGAACGCGGACTATATAAGGCAATCAACGGCGTGGGAACAATCGACGGCATCTTCGCCGACATCGCCGACGCCATCGACAAGATATAAATCACATTTACTACAATAGACTTTTGACGGAAGAGCATAACCGATTATGCTCTTCCGTCAAAGTATATGCGGCACCACTCAACGCCAAGTTTCCACACAATCATCGCGGAGTCAAGGAGTATCGGGAGTTTTTATTAATCGTGATGACTAAACTCTTAACTCCTTGACTCCGTTTAGCAAATGCCTGGGGAGGGAGCCGCTCAGAGCAAGGCGTCGATTTTGGCTTTCAACGCGTCGTGCGAGATAGAGCCGGTGTGGGTTTCGACAGGCTCCATACTGCCGCCTTTGAAGAACAGCAACGTGGGTAGGCCTCTCACACCGAACTCTGCCGGGAGGTCGAAACCTTCGTCGGCGTTGTACTTGCCTATGATGACTTTGCCGTCATATTCGGTGGCAAGTTGCTCCACAATGGGCGCGATGGCCTTGCACGGCCCGCACCACTCGGCCCAGATGTCGATTACTACTGGTTGTCCTTTCTCGATTTCACTCTTGAAATTGTCGTCGGTAAATTCAAATGCCATAATTCTGTCTTTTTTATTGTTTATACATTTATTTCATATTTAATTTCCATCTCGTCGAGCGAGTTGAGGAATTTCTTCGTCAATGGTATCTTGTAACGCGAACGCAAGTCCACGTTACGGTTGTTCTTCGAATCGTGGATGCGGAAAAGCAGTTCACAACGGTTGTCGGTAGCTTCGGTCAGTTGGTCCTTGATCATGCCAGCAAAGGCAAGCTGGTCTTCGTTGAGATTGATGCGCATGTTGTTGATCATGTGTCCCTTGAGGGTGTTCAACGGCTCAATCGACTTGATGTTGAGCATCACCTTCTCGGCATTGTAACGCTGACGATTATAAGACGCGCGCACCACAATAGAGTTGCCCACCACGCCGTAGTTGCGGAAATTGATGAAGTTCTTGTCGAACAGGGCGAACTCAAACGAGTCGGTGTAATCCTCGATTTTGAAGATGCCGAAATTGCCGCCTTTCTTCGACGGGCGCTCGGTGTACTCCACGACGATGCCGCCGAACACCAGCTCCTGGTCGATGGGCAGCTGAAGAGCCTCGCGCTCCTCTTGATCCTCACCTTCCTGCTGCTGGTTGGCACCGCGGCTGGCATCGCTCAATTCCTTGTAGGCTTTCATTCGCTTGAGGTTGGTGTTGCATCCGAATTTCATCTCCAAGAAATACGGGTCGAGAGGATGCGCGCTCAAGTACATTCCCACGAGTTCGCGCTCGCGAGAGAGGCGCTCAATCTCGGGCCATCGCTCGGCTTTGGGAATCACCGGCTTCGATATCATTATCGGGTCGAGGGCGCCGAAGAGGGAGTTGACCTGCGACGCCTTGTCGTTCTGGAACTGCTGACCGTATCGCACCACCACGTCGCTGTACACTTCGCCCTTCGTGTTCTGCTCGAAAAACGCCTCGCGGGTAACCTCGCTGAAGGTGTCGAGCGCGCCCGAGAGTGCCAGCAACTCTACCGCCTTGCGGTTGCATGCCGAGAGGTTGACGCGCTCCACGAAGTCGTAAAGGCTCTGGAACGCTCCGTTCTTGTCGCGCTCGGCGATAATCGCGTCGACGGCGTTGCCGCCCAAGCCGCGGATGCCGCCCAAGCCGAAACGGATGTCACCATTCTTGTTGGCGCTGAACTTCTTGCGGCTTTCGTTGATGTCGGGCCCTTTGACCTCGATACCCATGGCCTTGCACTCGTCCATAAACTTCGAGAGTTTAGTCACGTCGTTGAGGTTGCGGCTCAACACAGCAGCCATGTATTCCGAGGGATAGTTGGCCTTGAGGTAAGCCGTCTGATAGGCCACCCAGCTGTAGCACGTGGCGTGCGACTTGTTGAAAGCGTATGACGCGAATTTCTTCCAGTCCTCCCATATCTTGTTGAGCGTCTTGCGGTCGTGTCCGTTCTTCTCACCGCCCTCGTAAAACAGTCCCTCGAGGTGGTTCATCTTGTCGATTTGCTTCTTTCCCATGGCCTTGCGCAGCGTGTCGCTCTGGCCGCGGGTGAATCCAGCGAGTTGACGCGAGAGCAACATCACCTGCTCCTGATACACCGTGATGCCGTAAGTGTCCTTGAGGTATTTCTCCATGCAGGGAATGTCGTAGACGATGGGGTCGTCGCCGTGTTTGCGGCGGATAAACTGCGGAATGTAGTCCATGGGGCCCGGGCGGTACAGCGCGTTCATAGCGATGAGGTCCTCGAAGGTGCTCGGATGGAGTTGTATCAGGTATTTCTGCATGCCGGGCGACTCAAACTGGAACGTGCCTGTGGTGCGGCCCTCGCAGTACAGTTGATAGGTGGCTGGGTCGTCGATGGGTATTTTCTCGATGTCGAGGTCGATGCCGCGAGTGGCTTTGATGTTCTCTAAAGCCTCTTTGATAATCGAGAGTGTCTTCAGTCCCAGGAAGTCCATCTTGATAAGGCCCGTCTCCTCAATCACGCTGCCTTCATACTGCGTGACGATAAGCTTCGAACCGTCTTTGTCGGTAGCGGTAGAAACCGGTACCCAGTCGGTGATGTCGTCACGCCCGATAATCACTCCGCAAGCGTGGACGCCTGTCGAGCGCACTGTGCCTTCGAGTTTCTCGGCGAAGCGGATGGTGTCGCTCACGAGCGGGTCGCTGTTGTTTTGTTCGGCGGCGAATTCCGGGAACGCCTTGAGGCAGTTCTTGATTGTCACCTTATATTTCTTACCGGCTTTTGCCGGGTCGTCGGGCATGTCGTTGGGATTCGACGGTATAAACTTGGCCAGACGGTTGCTTTCGGGAATCGACAGATTCTCGACGCGGGCTACGTCCTTGATGGCCATCTTTGCCGCCATGGTGCCGTAGGTGATGATGTGCGCCACTTTCTCAGCTCCGTACTTATCGGTAACGTATTTAAGCACCTCGGCGCGGCCGTCGTCGTCGAAGTCGACATCGATATCGGGCAGCGAGATGCGGTCGGGGTTGAGGAAACGCTCAAACAGCAGGTCGTACTTGATTGGGTCGATGTTGGTGATGCCCAGACAGTAGGCCACAGCCGAACCGGCGGCCGAACCACGGCCCGGTCCCACCGAGCAGCCCAGCTTCGGAGCCGCTTTGATGTAATCCTGCACAATGAGGAAGTAACCTGGGAAGCCCATGTTCTTGATGGTCTCAAGCTCGAAGTCGAGGCGCTCACGCTTCTCGTCGTCGAGTTCGGGCCAACGCTCTTTCGCACCCTCGTATACCAGATAACGCAGGTAGTCGTCCTCGTTGTCGAAACCGTCGGGCAAGGGGAAGTCGGGAAGAATGGGCGCATGGTTGATGGAGTAGAACTCCACTTTGTCGAGTATCTCGTTGGTGTTCTGCAACGCCTCGGGCACGTCGGCAAACACCTCGTTCATCTCCTCTTGCGTCTTGAACCATTCCTGCTTGGAGTAAAGCATCACATCGGGGTCGTCGATACGTTTGCCGGTCGACAGACATATCAGACGCTCGTGGGCGTCGGCGTCATCCTCATTCACGAAGTGGCTGTCGTTGCTGCACACCAGTTTGATGCCCAGTTCCTGCGACAACTGCATCAGCACCTTGTTCACTTCCACCTGCATAGGATAAGTGTCATGGTTGGCGCGCGGTACGGTGGCTTTATGACGCTGCAACTCAAAGTAGTAGTCTTTGCCCCAAATGCTTTGGAACCATTTGGCCGTCTCGCGGGCGCCTTTGATGTCGCCCTGGCGTATCAGACGAGGAATCTCGCCGCCAAGACACGCCGAACACACAATGAGACCTTCATGATATTTCTCGAGTTGCTCCTTGTCGGTTCGGGGATGGGAGTAGAAGCCGTCGGTCCATGCTTTCGACACGATTTTCAACAAGTTATGGTAGCCTTTCTCGTTCTTGGCCAGCACAATCAGGTGACGACCGATGTCGTGCTTGTCGGTGTGCTCAGTCTGTTTCTTGTTGGCGACATACACCTCGCAGCCGAAGATGGGCTTGAATCGCGACTCTTCGGCCTTGGCGATTTCCTCTCTGATGGTCGCGGCGGTTGTTTCATCGGCTCCGTCAAGTTGTTTTTTCAGGTCTTTGATCTTGCCGTTGGCCTCGCCGTTTTTCTTATTCACGTAGTCGTGAAGTTCCTTAATGCCGAACATGTTTCCATGGTCGGTGAGCGCCATACCGCGCATTCCGTTGGCAATGGCTTTGTCGACGAGGGCCTTGACATCGGCCTGTCCGTCGAGGATAGAGTATTGTGAGTGAACGTGAAGGTGTACGAATGGAATCATCTTTTATGTAGGTTTTTACAATTTTCGGACTCCAAAATTACTCATTTCCTCCAACTTCATGCCCACTTTTCCAATAAAAGTTATTAACAAGGCATATTTTTGGGAAAGCAACAGCTTTTGCGCTGCGCGCATGGAAGATGCGTGAGCGCTGCGCGCATGGAAAATGTAACATGGAAGATGGAGGATGTAATTCATGCATGAGCACTGGCTGGGACACTTGTTGTCAGAGTTCTAGGAGTTCTAGGAGTTCTAGGAGCCTCGGTGGCGGGATACAGGTCGATTGTAAAACAGAGGAAGCAAAAAAGTGTCCCCCTTGTGAGCCTTGAATCACCGCGCCAGCGGTGCACCAATTCCAAAAGTGAATTTTCTGCCATCATTTTTGGTCGAATAATCATTATTTGCTATCTTTGCGACATAAATCACTAAACACAGGAGTTATGGCTGTACACAACATAGTGGGAACAGAGGGCGAACGCGCGGCTCGCGACTTCCTCATTGCCCGCGGACTCACCGTGCGCGAGACCAACTGGCGCATGGGACGACTCGAACTCGACATCGTGGCGCAGGAGCAGGATGTTATACATATTATAGAGGTGAAGACCAGAGACGCTTCAACCGTCGACGACTTCGACCCTATGGACGCCGTCGACCGCAAGAAACAGCGCAACCTGATCAACGCAGCCAACGCCTATGTCAACTACCACTCGATCGACTTCGAAATAGCCTACGACGTGATGGTGATCACTCACGACAACGACGCAGGGACCTACGACATCGACTTCTACGACAACGCTTTCTACCCACCCTTACGAACGTTTTAACATTTATTATAGATTGTTTGCGGTTTTTTTGACGCCGATTTGCCGATTTTTTTGTAATTTTGTGAGTTGAATATAGGTAATTTATGCCTCTAAGCAGGTAAAAGGAAAGGTAAAGCAGTGGATAATAATGTATTAACACAAATCTACAACGGCCATATTCTTACACCCGGCGGGTGGATTAATGGAGGCTCGTTGTTGATGCAGGACGGGCGCATTGTGGAAATTCGCAAGAATTCCCACCTTGAGCCTCGTGCAATACGTCATATCGACGCCCACGGCAACCATGTGGTGCCCGGCGGAATCGAGCTGCACTGCCACGGAGGAGGAGGCAGCGATTTCATGGAGGGCACACGAGAGGCCTTCGACCGCGCCGTGACCGCACACCTGAAGCACGGCACCACTGCCATCTTCCCTACCCTATCGAGCGCGACGCTGCCCATGATTGAGGCCGCGGCGCAAGTGTGCGACGACATCATGAGCGAGGGCAATACGCCCGTGATGGGGCTGCACCTCGAAGGGCCATATTTCAACCCGCGCCGCGCAGGCGCGCAGCTGCCCGACATCATCAGGCTGCCCGACCCCGACGAGTACCGCCAAGTGGTGGAGAACTTCTTCTGCGTCAAGCGGTGGGACTCTGCTCCCGAGATGCCTGGTGCCGTCGACATGGCGCCTTACCTGCTCGACAAGGGCGTACTGCCGGCCATAGCGCACACCGAGGCCGAATATGCCGAGGTGAAAGCGGCCTACGATGCCGGATACAGCCACGCCACACATTTCTACAACGCCATGCCCGGGTTCCACAACGTCCGCGAGTTCAAACACGCCGGCACCGTGGAGGCCGTGTACCTTATGGAGAACATGACCGTTGAAGTGATTGCCGACGGAATACACGTCCCACCCGCTATCCTGCGGCTCGTTTACCACATGAAAGGCGTGGAGCGCACTGCTCTCATCACCGACGCGCTCGCAGTGGCAGCCAGCAACAGCAAACGAGCGTTCGACCCGCGTGTCATCATCGAGGACGGAGTGTGCAAACTCGCCGACCGCTCGGCGCTCGCAGGGTCAATAGCAACCATGGACCGCTTGATGCGGACTGCCGTCACCGTCGCCGACATTCCGCTGCAGGACGCCTGCCGAATGGTAAGCGAAACACCGGCACGCATCATGGGCATCTACGACCGGAAAGGGTCGCTACAACGAGGCAAGGACGCCGACGTGGTCATCGTCGACCAAGATCTGAACCTCGTCGCAGTATACGCCATGGGCAAGGAAGTCGATCTCTCATAGGCCGCGTTTCTTTTTCTCAACAGCCCGCCATCCACATAAAAAATGCGGATGTTGATAAATTGCGCCGCAAAGATTTGCTCAGTTGAATTAATTGTGCTAACTTTGTACCGTTTTTTTGAGAGACCCAACATTATCTCCTTATAATTAATGGAAAATAACATTAAACGAATCGTTCTCACCGGTGGTCCCTGCGCAGGTAAAACCACCGCGTTGGCTCGCATTGTCGAGCATTTCTCAAGTTTAGGATACCAGGTGTTTACACTGCCCGAAGTGCCAACCATGTTCACCGCAGCCGGCATGAACTACCTCACTTCAAACCGATCATATTTCTACGAGGGTGAGAAAGCCACGCTCGAAATCCAACTGGCTCTCGAGGACAAGTTCACCAGAATGGCGATGGAAACAGGCGAGCCGTGTGTGATTGTATGCGACCGCGGAGCAATGGACATCTCGGCTTATATGGATCCCGAGACATGGGAAAGCCTCACGCAGTCCGTAGGGACATCGAGCGCCGAACTGCGCGAACGCTACGACGCCGTGCTCCACCTCGTGTCGGCCGCCGACGGTGCCGAGCAGTACTACACCACTGCCAACAACGCCCAGCGGTACGAGCAGATGAACGAAGAGGGGCTGCGAATTGCGCGCATGCTCGACAAGAAGGTGATCAAAGCCTGGACAGGACACCCGCTGCTGCGTGTAATCAACAACCACGACGACTTCGACACCAAGATGAAACGCGTGATCAGGGAGATAAGCGCTGTGCTCGAACTGCCGCAACCTATCGAGCACGAACGACTGTTCCGCATCGAAATCACAGGCGAACTGCCCGCCGACTGCATCGAAATCGACATCGAGCAGACTTACCTCAACAGCGAGCCTGGCACTGAAGTGAGACTGCGCAAGCGCGGCATGAACGGCAAATTCCTCTACCTGCACACCACAAAGAAGAAAATCTCGGAACAGGAAGTGCTCGTCACCGAACGACAAATCAACTACAGCCTTTACGAGATGATGCTCAGCCTGCGCGACCCGTCACGCAGAGTAATCGAGAAAAACCGGAAGAGCTTCATCTGGAAAGGACAATATTTCGAGGTCGACACCTATCGCGGAGAGCTCGAGGGCCTCGTGATTCTGGGAACAAAGGGCATCGTCGAAGGAGAAGACATCAACGTGCCGCCCTTCATCCGCATCATCGAGGACGTCACCGGCAACCTCGACTACTTCGGCTACAACCTCGCTAAACGGAAATAACAACAAGTGAAAATATAGTATCAGGGCTGGGAAGTCGCTTCCCAGCCCTTAATGTTAAAAAAACATATCCAGCTGGTAACACCAAAAGGTACAATTTATATTTTGAAATACAAATTGGAGTCCTACAGGAGTTTTAGAGGTGGTGTTAGAAAAGATTATTTTCAAAAAAATCGGGCAAAACGCTTGCCAGTTTGGAAAAATGTTGTACCTTTGCACCGCTTTTTGAACAAATAACTATAAATTTTTATCACAATGTATTTAAATCCAGAGAGAAAAAAGGAAATCTTTGGCACTTACGGTAAGAGTAATACTGATACTGGATCTCCCGAGGCCCAGATTGCATTATTCTCGGTTCGTATTGCCCACTTGACCGAGCATCTGAAGGTCAACAAGAAGGATTATACCACTCAACGTGCACTGAAAATGTTGGTAGGTAAGCGTCGTCGTCTGCTCGACTACCTCATCCGTACCGACATCGAGCGCTACCGCGCAATCATCGCTAAGAAAGAGCTCGGTATCCGCAAGTAATCCTTTCAAACCAAGAAACAAGCGTCGCAGCCCACAAGGCCGCGACGCTTACTTTTTTTCAGTCAATACGCCTTATTCCGGCGAGAGCGATGGATGCTTGCGGTCGTAGCGCGTTTTCCAGGTGAAGAACCACGCGAAGGCGATGATGGTCACGGCGGCCGAGATCCACGGAGTGAGCGAAATCGGCAGAGCCATAGAACTGGGCGACACAAGGAAGAAGGTGGTACACACCACCGTCATGAACACCGCCGGCAGGAGCGTGATAATGTATGGCTTGCGCTTTTGCGCCAAGTAGACCGTGACAGTCCACAAACCGAACACGGCAAGGGTCTGGTTGCTCCAACCGAAGTAGTTCCAGATGATGTTGAAACCGTCGTTGTCGGCCAGTTGCCACAACAGCAGTGCGGTGGTGGCGGCAAACAACGGAACGGCGATTGTCAGTCGGCTCAGGATAGATTTCTGATCGACGTGGAACGTCTCGGCGATAATCAGACGGGCGCTGCGCAACGCGGTGTCACCGCTTGACACAGGTGCCGCCACCACTCCGAGCAACGCCAGAATGCTGCCCACCACTCCGAGCCAGTTGTCACACACAAGTTTAACGACCTTCGGCGCGTCGAAATACTGGATGACCGTCTGGCCTTTGGTGGCGTATGCGTTGTTGAAATCGGCAATCATCTCTGCGGGCACTATCTCGCGCCAGCCGCCGTAATAGAAGAAATAGGACGATATGGTAGCCCAGATGAGCGCAACAAAACCCTCGGTTATCATCGCTCCGTAGAAGATGGGGCGACCCAAGCGCTCGCTTTTCATACAACGGGCCATGAGCGGACTCTGTGTGGCATGGAAGCCGCTGATGGCGCCGCAGGCCACAGTGATAAACAAGCATGGGAACAACGGCCTGGTATTGAGCATGGATTCCACTCCGAACATCTTGGCACCCACGGCCTTGCCACCGGTGTCCCACGACGACATGTCGCCCATGTGCCAAAGTTCGGGCAACACGGGATGCTTGACAAAGAGCACCACCATCAACGCAGCGGCCATAAACAGCAACGATAAGGCGAACAGCGGATAGACGCGGCCTATCACCTTGTCGATGGGCAACAGCGTAGCTACCAGATAGTAGACAAAGATGATTATAATCCACATCGTCTTGCCGCCCCAAATCTTGCTCAAGATAAGGGCCGGACTCGCCACAAACACCGCACCAACCATAATCATCAGATAAATAGTGAAGAACACCATCACGCCACGAGCGGGTTTGCCTAGATACTTGCCAACAAGCTCAGGATAGCCGGCGCCGTCGTGACGAAGCGAGAGCATTCCGGTCAGATAGTCGTGCACTGCGCCGCCGAAGATACACCCCAGCACTATCCACAGGTAGGCCGCAGGACCGTAGAGCATACCCATGATGGCGCCGAAGATGGGACCGGTGCCGGCTATGTTCAGGAATTGAATCATAAACACTTTCCACGTGGGAAGGGCCACATAGTCGACCCCGTCGGGATGGCCGATGGCGGGCGTTTTCCGGTTGTCGGGACCGAATATCTTATCTACAACGGCGCCGTAGATGAAATATCCCAGCACCAGGCACACTATTGAAATGACGAATGAAATCATAAGTACGGTTATGTTTTTTTACGTTTTGCCGCGCAAAATTAGCAATAAAAAACCTTACATTGTCACTTTCGTTTATATTTTTCTCGTTACAATCGATTTGAGTATTCCGAAAAACGATTCATTTGGTTAAATATCCATTGTTTTTGGTAAAAAACAAGTCATTATACAAATATTAACAGTTCATTTAAAGGGTATAATGAATTAAATCTCTAATTTTGAAAAATTTTTTTCTGAAATCCATTTTTTTATAAACCATAAACAACTACAAATGACCAAACGATTACAGCTATTACTGGTGCTCGTCTTCGCCTGTGTGGCGGGAATGAGCGCGCAGGCGGTGCTGGAGGTCGACGAGACCTCGTCCACGCTGAGCCAGAATTTCGACTCGATGTGGGACAACAACACCGCTGAAGCAACGCTGGCTCTGCCCAACGGATGGCGAATCGACCGACAGATGTCGGCACCGCGCACCGTAGGACCGTGGAGCACGGCGGCACAGGAAGTGATGTACTCCGGAGGCGTGTCGCTGGCGAGCAACGCCAAGAACGGCACTTGGAACTTCGGCTCCAGCAGCACTCCGGGCGACCGCGCGGTGGGCGGACTGTCGACAACTGTCGACAACGGCACACGATGCGTGAGCGTGATGACTCAGGTGGTCAACCGCGCGGCGGTTGCCATCGAGAACGTGAACGTGAGTTACGACATCGAGAAATACCGCCTGGGCGACAATGCGGCGGGATTCGACGTGCAGCTCTACTACTCGAGCGACGGCGTGAACTGGATCAACGCCGGCGACGACTTCAAGACGCATTTCGACGCCGACGCGACAACCGCCGGTGCGGCCGACGTGCCTATAAGCACCACCAGCGTCAACGGCAAGTCGCTTCGGGTACGCGTCAACAGCGGCGCGTCGCTCTATTTGGCATGGAACATCACTGTCGCCAGCGGCTCGAGTCCGAACAAGGCCCCGGGCCTGTCGATCGACAATGTGAACCTGGCTTTCACCTTTGCCGGCGAGAGCAATACCGTGGGCATCTACGCTGAGGACGTGACGAAATGGAAATCGCTGCTGATGGCCATCGACCGCGGGCCGTTCGTGGAACCTGCGGGCAGCGCCAACGTCAACGGTGTGTCGTACAAGTACTTCGAGATGCCCGCCGACGGTGCCACGCACCATGTGGAATTCTCCAACGGCGCAGCCAAAACCGTAACCGCACCCGACATCACCGCCGACGGCGACCACTTCCTGTGTGTCACTGCCGACGAAGTGACCGAAATCACCGACCCGGAGAACTACACCGGATGGGTGGATCCGACACGCCCGCCGTTCGTTGCTTCGGGCATCTACCTCCGCGGAGAAGTGAACAGCTGGGGCGCAGTTGCCGAATGGGAGTTCAGCAACGAGGGCGACGGCACCTACGTGCTTTACGACAAGGTGCTCAGCGGAAGCTTCAAGGTGGCCGACGCCAACTGGAGCAGCGCATGCAACTACGGCAGCAACGGCACCTCGGCCGCGCTCGACATGCCTTATCAACTGGTGCTCGGCACCAACGACAACATCACCTGCGGCGGCAACACCTACGCCTGCGGACGCATCGTTCTCACAATCGCCGACGGCAACGCCACGCTGCTGCTCGAGAGCGAGAACAACGACGATGACCTCGAGGCCGTTTACATCATTGGCGACAACAACGGCTGGAACTACATGGACGAGAGCGGAAAACTCGCACTCACCGACCAAGAGGGCGTGTTCTCCGGTCAAGTGACCATGAGCGCGCCGACCGGCGACGAGTACTGCCACTGGAGACTCTACCAGCGACTCGGCATGAGCGGCGTCTGGGGCAACCCGGGCGGAAACGACGCAACCGGCAACAACACCCAAGGCTTGCTTGAGAAGGGCAGCACGGGAACAATGAGCACTCTCGCCGGCACCTATCAGGTGACCTTCAACATCACCACCGGCGAATTTGCGATGGAACTGCTCGGCTCCATACCCACCGAGATGACGTTTGAGCCAGCCAACGCCGTGCTCGTGCCGCAACTGCCGGCAACGGTGAAGGTGCTCTCGCTCAACAACAGCCTCATCCACTACAACGACCAGGATCAAGTGTTCAACGCCATAGCTCAGGCCATGGGCAAAGACGCCACTTGGAAGAAACACACCCTGCTCGGAAAGACTCTCAAGACCCACTGGGATGAGGGCGACGGTCTGGCTGGCGATGGACTGCCCGGCGCGAAAATGCTTGTCCGCACCGAGGCTTGGAGCCATATCATCCTCCAGGAACAGAGCGTGCTGCCGCGCACCGACTTCGCCGCGTTCCGCGAGAACGTCACCCGCTGGGTGAACTACATACGCGAGTACTGCCCCAATCCCAACGCAGTGATCATCCTCCCGGTGAACTGGGCTTTGATCGACGACTGGCAGAACTTCTCGGCTTTCAACCAGGTCCTCATCGACAACTACCGTGCTGTGGCCCAAGAACTGGGCGTCACCTTGTGCCCGGTGGGTGTGGCTTACGAGCGCGCTTATGAGGCTGAAGGCCAGAGCGCTCTGGCTTCATGGTTCCAGGATGAGCGCCATCCGACCGACAAGTCGACCTACCTTGCCGCTTGCATGGAGTATCAAGTGATTTTCGGCGAGGACGCAGCTACCATCAACTACGCTCCGACGGTCGTTTCGGCGGCCGATGCCGAGAAGATGCGCACCTATGCCAGCCAGACCCTGGCAACGTTCGACAACGTGGTGAACCATACCGCCGGTACTGTACACTATAAGGTGAAGGTATTCGACCAGTTCGGCATGGAAATCACTCCCGACGACCCCGTCGTGCTCACCGCCGAGGGCGGCGCCATCGATGCCAACGGTCTCTTCACCAGCAACGGAACGGAGGGCGTGTTCAACATCGGCGCCTCAACCGGAACGTTCAACCGCAATGCGACACTCACCGTCGCAAGCGCTGTCACCGCTTATGAGCCGCTGCCCGCTGTCATCCTCAACGCCGCCACGCTC
>JBGUHM010000085.1:0-23627 GCA_045112115.1 Sodaliphilus sp.
TCCGCGATTTATTGCATTTTGAAATGTTAAAATCAGCAATTTATTGCATTTTAGAAAAATTTTCTGTTATTTTGCGGCCATAAAACATTTGATGCTATGATCGATAAAAGGACATTGGAATTTATCCTGGCCGACCAACGGGAAGAAATCATGAGCCGGGCGAGAGAGACGCTATGCTCAAGAAAAGAGGAGGCTCTTGTCGAATTGTCAAGCCCCCAGGCGCAGGTGGTGATAGGGCTGCGCAGGTGTGGCAAGTCAACGCTATGTTACCAGGCATTACAGAACAGCAAGGTGAAATATGCCTACGCCGATTTTGATGATGAACGGCTCGCAAACCTCACATCGGAGCAGTTGAACGACGTGCTGGAAGTGCTGTACATGGTTTATGGCAACTTCAGCCATCTATTTCTCGATGAAATTCAGAACGTTGAAGGATGGCCTCTATTTGTAAACCGACTGCTCAGAAAGAAAATGGGTGTCGTTATTTCAGGGTCGAACTCCAAACTACTGAGCGGAGAACTCGCTACACACCTCTCTGGCCGAAGCAAGGAGATAGACCTTTTCCCATTCTCTTTCATGGAGTATTGCACAATGAAGGGGGTAGACATCGACAGTCGCACTACAAAGGCCGAAGCATACCGACGAACAGCGTTCGACGAATACATGCTTCAAGGCGGATTACCCGAAATGCTGCTAATCCACGACAACAAGAAATACGTCAAAAACTTGGTAGACAACATTCTGAAACGCGATATCGAACAGCGGTATAAAGTCTCCTACAAGGCCGCTTTCGAGAATATGGCGCAACACATGCTGAACAACGCGCCTACTATCGTCGTGGGCACAAGTCTTGCCAAGACTTTCCAATTTAAATCGTCACACACAGCCAAAAATTATGTCGACTACTTGAAACAGGCGTTTCTCATAATCAGTATTCGTAAATACTCTCATAAGAGCCGGATAAGGCTTTCTCAAGAAAAAGTCTATGCCGCCGACGTGGCTATGATGAACTACCGCGAAAACGCATTCGCCGGTGAGAACCTGGGGCACCGACTAGAGACTGTGGTGCTTAACCACCTGGTGAGGAAATGCAAAATCGACGGAATGGACATATATTATCTGAACGAAAGCGCCGGAGAGTGTGATTTCTTGGTTTGCCACGGCAACAAGGTGGTACAGGCAATTCAGGTCTCTTACGACATCTCTTCACCAAAAACGAGAAAACGCGAATTCAACGGATTGCTTTTGGCGGCAAAACTCACCGGATGCAACAACCTCCTACTGCTCACCGACCACGAGAGTGCGTCGACCAGCCTCTCAGGACACACAATCACAATCCAACCCGTTTACGAGTGGTGCTTGCAGCTGGGAATTTAGCCCCTGCCCTATAAATCAGTGCCACAATACAATAGCTGCCCCCACTATAAAAACTATTCATCAAATTGTATCAGCTACGAATCCCCTTGTTTTGCTGATATTTCAGTGGAAGACGATTTCCTTGATGGCGTCGGAGCCTACGCGTTCGTTCAAGCGCGCGATGAGGCTGTGGCGAGTCATCATCAGTTCGTTCTTCAGGGCGGCGCTGGAGATGTGCACATGGAGCACGCCGTCGCGCACCCATCGGTTGGTGGTGTAGCGGTTCACGCCGGGCCCCACCACCTCGGGCCACAGTGCGCTGGCTCTCATCTCGAGAGCGGCCTGCGAGGAGTATTCCTGCTGCATGAAGCCTGCAATCACCTCGCCTATCGACTGTGCGTTGCGTCGTTTCATCTCTGCTGCGTGTCGAGTGTCACGCGGCCCTGTTCCACGTGCCACAGTGCGTGACTGCCGCTGGACCGCGAGAGGATATGGTCGATATGTGTACGATTGGTGTCGGTGATGAAAATCTGTCCGAAGCCGGGAGAGGTCGTCACCACCTTTATGATGCTCTCAACGCGCTGCGCGTCGAGTTTGTCGAAGATGTCGTCGAGCAGCAGTATGGGCGTCACCGGGGTGGAACGCTTGAGGAAGTCGAACTGCGCCAGCCGCAGCGCGATGGTATAGGTCTTGCACTGCCCCTGGGAGCCCGTGCGGCGCATCGAGTAGCCGTCGAGCTGCAGCTCTATATCGTCGCGGTGGATGCCGCGCGACGTGTATCCCAGCACCAAGTCACGCTCACGGCTCTGCTCAAGGTTGGCGGCCATGGTGTCGTCGTTGAGGTGCGAGCGGTAACTGAGGGCCACCTTCTCGCCCTCGCCGGCGATGGCGGCGTAGTAATCCATGAAAATGGGGGTGAACTCGGCGGTCCACTGCGCGCGGCGCTCGTGAATAAGCGTTGCCGTAGCCGACATCACCTGCTCCACGCTCTCGTAAAGCAGCGGGTCGCGATAGTCGCGGCGTATCATCGAGTTGCGCTGTTCGAGCGCCTTGTTATAGCGTATGAGCGCGTCGAGATATTCCTTGTCGCCCTGCGAGATTATCTGGTCCATGAGACGCCGGCGCTCTTCCCCGGCACCGCGTATCAGGTCCCAGTCGATGGGCGAAATCATCACCACCGGCAGCAACCCGATGTGCTGACTCAGACGCTTGTATTCCTTCCCGGCACGACGCACCACCTTCTTCGCTCCGCGCTGCAGCGAGAACGTGATGTCCTCGTAGGTATCGCGGCGGTGATAGCGGCCCTGGAGCATGGTGAACTGTTCGCCGTGACGGATGATGGCGCGCTCGCCGCCTCCGCTGGTGAAACTGCGGCACATGCTCAGGCAGTAGATGGCGTCGAGCACATTGGTCTTGCCCTGCCCGTTGTTGCCTATCAGACAGTTCACTCCCGGCACCGGCGAGAGCTCAGCCTCACCGATGTTCTTGTAATTGACAATATTTAGCTTCTCAATCCGCATTGACACATTTAGTAAACCAGTGTCACCTTGTCCTTGGTGACCGTCAGTTTGGCGCGAGCGCCCTCCACCATCGGGTAGTTCCACGTCTCGTCGTGGCCCACGGGAAAGTCGTAGCACACCGGGATGTCGAGATCCTTGAGGTTGTCGTGTATCATCTCGCTCATGTCGGCATAGCCGCGCGAGGTCTGGTACTCGGTGAAGCGGCCCACAATTATGCCCTTCACTTTATGCAGGATGCCGCGCAGACGCAGCAGCTGAATCATACGGTCGATGCGCGCCAGCCCCTCGCCCACGTCCTCGATGAAGAGGATGATGTCGCGACCGTCGGTGAACGCCGGGTCGAGGAAATCGTAGGGCGACGCGGCAAGGTCGCTGTAGACACACATATTTCCGCCCACCACGATTCCAGTGGCCTCGCCGGGCTGATTCCACTTGTTGCCGGGCAGGTCGTAGCTCGGCATCGCCTTGCCTTCGAGAATATTACGCAGCACTTGGCTGGCGTAGTCGTTGCCGTCGAATTTCTTCAGCGCTCCGCACATATTGGAGTGGATGGCCATGTTTCCGGCGCGAACCTCGGCGCTCAGATAACCCGTAATGTCGCTGTAGCCGATAATCCACTTGGGATACTTACGCAGGGTGTCCACAGGAATGAGCGCAAGCACATTGGCGCTGCCGTAGCCGCCGCGGCTGCTGATAATCGCTTTCACATCCGGGTCGCGAAGGGCCTTCAGCAAGTCGGCGGCACGGTCCTCGTGACGCGCGGCGAAGGTGCGCCACTCGCCGTGCGCGTGCTCGCCCACCACCACCTCGTATCCCCAGCGACGGAACACCTCGGTGCCCGCCTCGATAGTGCCGGGCTTGGCCTTGCTCGAGAGCGAGAGTATGGCAATCTTGTCGCCGGGTTTCAGGAATGCGGGAGCCTTCGGGTCGTCCGGCCGCGCTGCCCCCGAAAATATGCTTGAAACAGTCATAACAATAGCAAAAATCAGTTTTTTCATAGTCGTGAATATTGTTTTTACGCTACAAAATTAATGTTTTCGGCGGCATTATTCATCGTTTTTAGATTTATTTACGCTCATGGGCGTGATTTTTTCCCGCATACGGTATTATCTTTGCATCGTGAAAAGAATCTGATTGACCTTAAAATGAAAAACACAACTCCACCAAACACGAGTCCCGTCGGAGCAACCACCAGCGGGACTGTTTTCTTTTTCTCACTTCGTCACCCGCCCCAAAACCCATCAGCAAAAGTGAAGAAAAAGGGACGGTTCTTTTTTCTTCATTTTTCGTCTTTGGACCAGCCGACACCAACAGAATATGAATGACAGCAGCGAATTAATCACCGTTTTCATTACGACCTTCCACTTTCGGTAGAAATATTGATGCAGAATTTCCATAACAACCTGTTTTATTCTGCAAAGACACAAAAAAACACGTTGTGTTAGCAGTTTTTCCGAAAAAAGTTGTACCTTTGCGTTCGGTATAATTAAAAATCATATTATTATGGCTACATATACGATAACATTGGACGAACGCACCTCTGGCGGAAAGGCTCTGATGGAGTATCTGAAAGCATTGGGAGTGCTGGTGAAAAAGACAACACCGAAAGCTAAAAGCAGTTATCTCCGCTCCCAGGAAGATAAAAAGGCTGGGCGAATAGAGACCTTCTCATCTTCGGAAGAAATGTTCAAATCGCTTGGCATTTGAATTATGTATATAGTTAGAATGACCAAAACGTTTCGTAAGGATGCGGAACGATGTCGTAAGCGCGGTTATGATATGGAGCTTTTGAAAAAAGCGATTCGCTTGCTTGAATTAGAGGGCCGATTACCGCAATCTTTCAGACCACACAAGTTGTCAGGCAATTTTAGTGGGACATGGGAGTGTCATCTGAAAGCTGATTGGTTATTGATTTGGGAACAGAATGACACAGAATTTCTTTTGCTATTCACCGGTACAGGTACTCATTCTGACTTATTTTGAGCAAAAGTGAAGAAAAAGGGACGGTTCTTTTTTCTTCATTTTTCGCTTTTGGACCAGCCGACACCAACAATCTAGCGGAGCTAACCGCCGGGTGAAGAAGGCTTGACACAATTCCACCAAACACAAGTCCCGCCGGAGGTTGCTCCGGCGGGACTGTTTTGTTTCCGTTTTTCTACTGCTTATTCTTCGGTGAAAGTCGACCAGTAGATTTTGTTGGCGTCCTCGGTGGTGAGGAACGGCGTGCATCCCTCTTCGAGGCAGTCAAGCTCGCCCCATGTCGAGCCGTTGGTGAATGTGGTCTTCACCAGCGTGTCGTTGCTCACATCGAAGAACACAATCTGCTCCTCGACGGGGTTGTACATGTCGGCGAAACGCAGCATCAACACCTGGCGTCCGTCGAAGTTGTGAGTTGTCACGTCGCCCGAGAGGCGCTCCACGTTGGGCTTGAACGAGTTGAATCCGCAACGGTTGACAAACTCCTCGCAGTTCATCAGGTTACGCATGAGCTGTGTGTTGTACTTCTTCCCGATGTTGTCGTTGAGCACTGTGCGGAAGTCGATATTGGCGTAATAGGTCGTTGCCGCAGGTTTTACCACCTGTGTTTTCGCAGGCTTGCGCGGTTTGGTCACCTTTTTCTTCGCCATCATTGTGCCCGAGCCAAGAAGAGCCATCGTCAGGCACATCACAATCATCAAAAGTCCTTTTTTCTTCATAATGTAGTTTATTTAAAACGTTTATAATATGTAGACTGCATTTTTCTCGTTCCGTTTAATCCGGCTTCAGAAATCATTCCAAGCCACCAACTCGCCATGCGACGTGGTAATGCTCGTTTCTCCGCAATACACCACCCTCGACGTAAGCGCATTCTCTTTTTAAATTTGCAAACTTTTCTTGCAATTTTAAAGTTGGATTTTAAATCTGCAAAGATTTCTTGCAAATTTAAAGTCGGGGTCACTGCGGAATCGGGGTGTGACGGCAGTTGCTGCTCCACCAGCGTATCGAGAACGATGCGATGAGAAACATCACAGCGGCGATAATCAGGACATAGATGGTGAACCCGAAGAGTTCGCCGTGGTCCTCAAATTCCGGAAGGGAACCTTTGGTGGCGAAATACCCGACCACTCCGGTCAGCAGAGTCACTGCCGCTCCAGTCGCCAGCCAGTGGAACCAACGGTCGAAACGCACACTGTTGATGATATAATAGTAAAGCGCGGCGCCGCCCCAGGTCATGACAAAGATGATACCGGCGATTTTGGTGTATACCGAGTTGTTGTGCATGGCGTCGCTGAAGCTCGCCTGATAATACAGCGCCTCGAAAATCTTCTCGCTTAAGATAATGAACAGCAACGAGATTATTGCTCCCGCTCCCAGCAGTATGAAATTCCGCGATTTGTTCATAACGATATTCCTTTTAAGTTGTTACTTCTTCAGGTGGATGGTTAGCGTGGCGTAGTCGCTCTGGGGATAAGCGGCTGCAATGCCACGGAGGAAATGCTCGAGGCCGAACGTGGTGGTGGCAAACGACGAGGAGCTGGTCGAGGTGTCGTCGCTGCTGCTCGAGGTGGCTATCCACTCGGGGAAGTCGTTGCGCAGGCGAACCGTGATGTCGTCCGACGAGCCTTTGAACTTTCCGGTGAACGTCAGCAGATGTGTCATGCCCTCGAGCTGCTTGCGGTTGTTGTTGGTGATGTCACTCTGCGCGACGGGCTTCACAGTCAGACGGAAATCAGACTGCGACGACAGGTCGTAGTTGGCGGCGTCGCTGAGGAAGTCGGCACTTTTGCCCAAGCCGGCGAGGTTCACCGCAACGGTGAAACTAAGCACACCCGTGGTGCGGTCGCCCTCACAGTGGGTCAGTGTCGACTTGTCGTCGCGCGACGGACGGTAACGCCCCGCGTCGTCCTTCCAGTCGAGAACAAAATTGAAGGCAATATCGCTCTGCGCCTGGTTGAAACGGTAGCTGGCGACAGCTCCCGTAGGCGAGAGGAAGCGCTCGTAGGCCTTGTCAGCTGCCATACGGTCGAGCACCTTCGCGTCGGCGATGATGAGCACATAGTACGGCCGCTTGCCGCGATACTCCACAGCCGCCTGGTTATACGGGTAGTACTTGCCGTTGTAGTCGCCCTGAAGCTTGTAGATGATGAGCGACTTGCCGTTGTTGCGCTTGAAAATCGACGTTGCCAGCGAATTCTCTTCGTTGAAGATTTTGTCGACACTCAGGTCTTTCGTGTCCTTCGGCGAGTAAATCATGTCGGTCACAAGAACGCTCACCTGACCGGGCTTCTGCGCGTTCAGGATTTTGTCGAAGATGAGGCGGAAATCGGTGAACGCCGCGTTGCCTACGCCCTCGGTGCTGGCGTAGATGTCGCGGTCCTGAAGGAACGACTCTATCGAGCCCTTGTATGGATAGATGTTGTCGTTCACAATGTTGATGGTAGCCGAGGTGCCGTCGGGGAAGAAGTTGATAAGGTCGTTTACCGTCTTCTTCAGCTGGCCGCCGCCGCTCTTGCTGTCGTACGGAATCATCGAACCGCTGCGCTCGAAATACACCACGAGCGAGAGCGAGCCGGCGCCGTAGTTCATGATGTTCCACGTCATGGGCGGCCTCAGCGACTGGCCTATTTCGTTCACATACTCCTGCAGCGCTTTCATGTCGAGTTCGTCGCCATCGAGCAGGAAACGGCTGTTGGCTTCGGGGTTGGAGCGAATCATGGCGGCGATGGAGTCGAAGCGCGCCTGCGTGGTGTCGCCCTTGATAAACGCGTCCTTCACAACGCTCTCAATCGAGCCGCCGCCCGAGCATGCCGTGGCTGCCGCCAGCAGCGCCACAACCCATATCCATAGTATTTTTCTCATCTTTGTCATTACCACCTGTATAGTGTTAAATATATCACTCGCCAAGCAGAAAACGCATCAGCGACGCCACGGCACGGCCGCGGTGGCTGATGGCGTTTTTCTCGTGAGAACTCATCTCACCGAAGGTGCGGTCGCTCTCAAACGGATGGAAGATGGCGTCGTAGCCGAATCCGCCCTCGCCGTGACGCTCGGTCATAATCTCGCCCTCAACCTTTCCTTCGAAGGTGTGGGTCTCGCCGTTCATAATCAGCACGATGGCGGTGCGGAAGCGAGCCGTGCGCTCGGGTTGCGGAACGCCTTCCATCAGACGCAGCACCTTGTCGATGTTGCGTTCGCTGTCGTGCGCCACACCGCCGTAGCGTGCGCTCATCACGCCCGGCTCGCCTCCCAGCGCGTCAATCTCGAGGCCCGTGTCGTCGCTGAAGCAGTCGATGCCGTAGCGGTTGTGTATCCACTCGGCCTTCATCAGCGCGTTGCCCTCGATGGTCGGCGCCGTTTCCGGGATGTCCTCGTCACAGCCGATGTCGGCCAGCGACAGTATCTCAAACTTATCGCCCGCTATTTCGCGAAGCTCCTCGAGCTTGTGGGCGTTGTTGGTGGCGAAAATCAGTTTTTTCGACATAGTCAACGCTATTAGTCGCCGCCGAAGTTGATTTGCTGGACGCTGCCCGAAGGTGCCTGCGGCTTCGTTGGTGCCGGTTTTGCGGCGGCCACTCGAACTGCAGACTTCAGTTCCTTCATCTCACGGCTGATATTGGTGGGACGCTTGTAGGCCGGAGTCTTTTCGAGCAACTCAATCATATCGTCGTTGTCGATGTCTTCCGGATCGAGAATGTAAAACTTAGCGGCGGCTTTGTCCTGCTCTTGCTTGTTGATTTTGTCGCGGCCATACTCAAGGCCCATTCGCTCGGCGTTCTTCAGTGCAATCTCCTCCTCGTTGAGCTGAGGCTGATTTCCTGACGACGGTGCGTCTTCGGGGGCCTCTTTCTCAAGCGATACGTTGAAGCCCGCTGCAAGGATGGTGATTTTCACCTTGTCCTCCAGCGTGTCGTCGAAGGCCACACCGTAAATAACGTCAACTTCGTTGTTGAACTTGACCATGAACTTGCGCATCTCTTCGATTTCCGCCATCTTGAACGGATTCTCGCTCTTCAATGAGAAATAGAAGTTCATGAGGATTTTCTTCGAACCGTACACGTCGCGGTTCTTCAACAGCGGAGACTCCAATGCGTCCTCAATAGCCTTGGTCACGCGGTGCTCGCCCTCGCCGTAGCCGGTGCTGATGATGGCCACGCCGCCGTCGCGAAGCGTGGTGTTCACATCGTTGAAGTCGAGGTTGATGCGACCGTTCACTGTAATCAGGTCACTGATTGAGCGGGCGGCGATGCTCAGCGTGTCGTCGGCCTTGCCGAAGGCGTTCACAAAGTCGAGGTCAGGATAAATCTCGGTCAGGCGCTCGTTGTTGATCACCAGCATGGCGTCAACATACTTCTTCATCTCGTCAGCGCCCTTCAGGGCTTTCAGAATCTTCTTGTTGCCCTCAAACAGGAACGGAATCGTGACGATACCCACGGTCAGCACGCCCTTGTCGCGAGCGATGCGGGCCACCACGGGCGCCGCGCCGGTTCCCGTACCGCCACCCATACCGGCGGTGATAAACACCATCTGGGTGCCGTCGTCGAACAGGTGCGCTATCTCTTCACTGCTCTCCTCGGCGGCGCGCTTCGCCACCTCTGGCACATCGCCGGCGCCCAAACCCTTGGTGGTGTTCGGGCCGATGAGCAGATGGTTCGGAACGGGAGAGTTTTCAAGGGCCTGCCGGTCGGTGTTTATCACCACGAACGACACGCCGTTAATGTCCTGTGCGTACATATGGTTGACGGCGTTGTTGCCACCGCCTCCCACGCCTACCACCTTGATGATGGTCGGGGTCCTCTTTACCTCCTGGAATCCGGAGTTCTCGTCAAGCTGGCTGAAGATGCCGTTGTCGTATTCTTTAGCGTCGTTTGGCATATCTCTGTATTTTTGATTTGATTATTGTTTCGGTTTTTTCTCAATTATGAAAACTCTCCTTCGTCGCCTTCACCGAGCAACTGTGATGCCTGTTCTTTCACCTTCTCCCACCACTTACGTTTCTTTTTACCGGTTTCGGGCTTTTCTTCCTCTTTGGGTTGTTCCTCGGGCTCGGGACCATTCAGTCCTGGGCCTTCGTTAATTTCGGGACCGTCCTCATAGTTGTGGCGCTCAACGCAACTCTGACCCTCGGGGATAATCTCGGCGGCTTTCGACAACAATGAGAAAATCTCAATGTAATCACTGCGATTGATGCTGTGGTCTACAATATTGAGGGTCTTTGGCGCAGTTCCCATTCTCACGCGCAGTTGCGTACGCTCGCTCAGCAAACGGTCGAGTCCCTGCAACTGGCCGCCGCCGCCAACAAGCACGATGCACTTCAGGTCGGTCGGGTCCACATTGGCATATTCAAGCTGCTTGGTGATGTTTGCTACAATCTCCCCGGCCCGAGCCTCAATATAGTTTGCAGCCTCGGCGCTGTTGATACCGTCGATATTCATCGACTCCACCTTTCCGCTGATAGGGTTGTTGATGTTTTTCTTTACACGCTCTGCACTCTCCTCAACCGTACGTAGTCCGTTGGCGATGTCGAGCGTGATATTGCGGCCGCCCAAAGGCAAAGTGGTCAGGTAATACAACTTGTTCTCCTGATAGATTGCTACTGTTGTCGTTTCGGCACCTATGTCTACAAGCATAACGCCCAGGCGAAGTTCCGACTCGTCCAGAATTTCTTCGGCAACCACCAATGGGGTTATCAGGAAACCCTTCACATGGGTGACATTGTGCAATGCACGTGACAGGTTGGTCTTGAGTATCGGTTTGGCAACAATCAGGTTCACCGTGATGTTGATGTTGTTTCCGTATGCGCCAACCGGGTTGTCGCTCTTTTTGCGATCAACAAGATATTCACGAGGGACAATATCGATGGTATCGTAGTTCTTGATCGGGTCGTTGCCGGCGTCGCGGATGATTTTTTCCAGAATCTCAGCCGTAATCTGCTCCGACGGGTCCAGATTGCGGTTCACCTCGCTCAGCACACTGTGGACCGAGCGCCCGGCAAGGCCAACATACACGTCGGTGATTGTGCCGTCAATGCTGTTCTCAAGTTTCTTGATGATGCGAGCCACGTTGCCCCTCACGTTCTCCACGTTCACGATACCGCCGTAACGCACATAATTGAGAATACGTACTTCCTCGAGGTGTCGGACTTGAACGTATCCCGAGGCCGACTTCTCGGCAATAGCACCTACAATCTTGCTACTGCTTATTTCCAATGCCACTATATATTGGGTATTTTCCATAATTGAAATGTGAAATATTGAAGTTTTTTATGTTAGTGTTTAAGTTATTTCTTTTTCTTGGCCGGCTCCTCTTTTTTCTTGTCGGGCTTTTTCTTCTCCTCCTTTTTCTTCTCGGGCTCGGCCTTCTTCTTGGGTTCTTCTTTCTTCTTGGTCTCCTCCTTCTTCTTGTCGGGCTCGGCCTTGGCAGGGACGTCGCCCATGGTCACGGTCTCCATGTCGGCCTCGGCCTCGTCGTCCTCGGCGGTGTATTCCACCACCGTCTCCACTCGTTTGGCGCGACGTGTCGCCACCACCTGGTGGTCCCATTTCACGCTTATGGTGTCGAAGGTCATCCAACCCCGCTGAGGCATCACTTTCTTGTAGAACAACTGCAGCTTGGCGAATTTATTCTCGATGTTCGACACGCTGCCGAAGTTGATAATATGCCCGTGAATCGACGGAACCAGATAGATGTTGTTGCTGTCGCGAACACTGTACATCGTCACCAGCGAGCTCCAGGCTGAGTCGTTGTTCACGAAATTCACCAGCGGAAGCAAACGGGTTGCAGGGAACTTCTTGGTGAAGTGACCCTTGATGATGGGAACGTTGGCGTGATAGTCGTGACGGGCTTCCATGCGCTTTCCGTTCTTGTTGAGGTAATAGGAGTCTTCGCCGTCGAACACGCGAACCACAGGTACAATCTGGCTCACGCGGACAAGCAGCACGCCTTCGGGAGTGAGCATACAGTCGGCATGCTCGATATAGGGCGAACGGGTGAGGGTCATCTCCACTTTGTCGACATCGACTTGCCACAACGGCTTGTTCAACACCGACAGGTGGTTGCGTTTGAGCTCTTCCTTCACCGCTTCAGGCGTGACAAAAGGCAGGTTGTCTTCGTTGACCACCTCCACCTTGATGCCAGTGCACTTCACGTCGCGCGACTTGCCGCGAGCCCAATAGATTCCTCCTATCATCAGGCCCCACAACAGCAGCAGGAATATGTATTTAACAATTTTCAAACGCTTAGTAAATCAATTTGTTATCAATATATTAACTCACTCGTGTCCACACTTGTAACAGGGCAAATGACAATGCATCAAGCCCCCAACAAGCGCTATCAAATCGTCAAAATTACTCATTCATCACGATTTGACCAAATTTTCATAACCCCTTTTTGTTTTTTTCACACTTTTTCTTTTGAAATACGACACACGCAACCAGCCTTTACAACCAGCCTTCTTTATCTCTCTTCTCACATTTTCCATCTCTCTTCTTACTTTTTACGTTTTTTTTCGTACCTTTGCGGCGCCCGCAAGGGGTTGATACCATTTTCACGACTATACTATGGACGATATAAAACAGACTATGAGAGAGATACTGCTCGCCGAGAGCGAAGCGGTAAAAAACATTCCTGTCACCGACGGATACCAAGATGCCGTCAATCTTATTGTGGAGCACGTGCACCGCCGTGGAGGTAAGCTCGTGACTTCGGGTATGGGGAAATGCGGTCAGATTGCCGACAACATCGCAACAACGTTCGCATCAACTGGCACTCCGGCAATCTTCCTGCACCCCAGCGAGGCGCAACACGGCGACCTCGGTGTCCTGCAACCGAACGACCTGATGCTACTGCTCTCTAACTCAGGACACACCAACGAGATTGTGTCGCTCGTGGAACTCACCCACAACCTCTATCCCGAGATGAAAATCATCGTCATCACAGGTACGCCCGAGAGCGAACTGGCGGCACGAGCCGATATCGTGCTGCACACCGGTGGCGCGCCTGAGGTCTGCCCGCTGGGGCTCACCCCCACCACTTCCACCACCACCATGACCGTGATGGGCGACGTGCTCGTCGTGGCCACGATGAAAGCCACCGGATTCACCCGTGAGCAATACGCTCTGAGGCATCACGGCGGATATCTGGGACGGAAAGCCAGTAAACGATAACAACCAATAACTCAAGAACATATGAACACTCTGCAAGCAACAGCACAAGCAATTAATATCCCGCACTTGAACGACCTGCGCGTGGCAATCGTGCAAGCGCGATGGAACAGCCACATCACAGGCGCTCTCACAGCCGGCGCAGTCGACTACCTCAAGAGTCAAGGCTACGACGACGAGAACGTCGACGTCTTTCTCGTCACAGGCACCATTGAACTGACTTTCGCCGCAGCCAAGCTCATTGAGAGCGGAGACTACGACGCCATCATCGAGATTGGATGCGTAATCAAGGGCGACACGCCTCACTTCGACTATGTGTGCCAAAGCGTAACCGACGGATGCACGCGGCTCAACGCAATGGCCGAGATTCCAGTGCTGTTCGGTGTAATCACCACTCTCAACGAGCAGCAGGCACTCGACCGGGCTGGCGGCATTGCCGGCAACAAGGGTGCCGAAGCGGCGGCCGCAGCTCTCGAAATGATTCATTTCGCAAGAAAAATCAAGTGACTCACCCATAAAGCCCCTCATTATGAATGCATTTTTAAAATTCGCCGTCGTAGCACTTATGATGACAATGAGTGTCAACGTCAACGCCCAAATAAAAGTGATTGAAGAGAAGCGCACGACTTCGGCGAAACAGGCGGGAATCGACCAGTACCGTCAGGCTCAAGCCCAGTTCAAGAACATCTTGGCACAAGGCACGACAATCGACGACCCGGAAGTGTGGATCGTGGGGGCAAAAGTGAGTTTCGAACTCTACGAGCAGCTCCAAATGCAGGAAATGCTCTCTGGACAGAAGGCCGACGTCAAGGAGAAAGGATACGCGTTAATCGACGGATGCGAGTACTTGTCAAAGGCGATGAAGCTCGACTCGCTAAGCGGAAAACGCAAGCACGCCAAAGACATTAAAAAATTCAAGGCCAAGATCGACGGCAATCTCATCGATTTCAAACTCACGGCGATGGAACTCTTTCTTGCCAAGGATTATGCCGGTGCCTACCGTTTGCTGGACTTATATTGTGAGTATGCCTCGCCTATTGCAAGTGTTGACGAGGTTGCCGAGGCTCGATACTATCAGATTTTTGCCGCAAGAGAGATGGGCGACAGCGAGAAAGCATCGTTCGGAAACGTTGTGCAGAATATGATCAGCGCCGAACAGTACGACCTGGCCAACGCATTAATCGACCGAGCCCTCAAAGACCAGCCAGGTGATGCCAATTTTCTGGGAATGAAGGCTTTCGTCGTCGAGATGCAAAAAGGTGCCGCCGAGGCTTTGCCCTTATATAAAAGTATCGTCGAACAGAATCCCGACGATGCCAGCGGTTTGTACAACTTGGGACGGGCGATGTATGTCAAGGGCATCGACATCGTCAATAAGAACCCTGATAAAAGCGTCGAGGAACTCGCCGTTCAGCTGAGACCGCTTTACAGCGAAGCGCTGCAATATCTCAAAAAAGCCGCTGCCCTCGACCCGAAAAACACTCAAATCGCCCGCATTATCGAAAACATCAACCATACTCTCGGATCGATAAACGGCAAGTAACTCAAGGCTAACGCATGGTCAGGGTGGTGCAGTTAGGCATCACCAGCTGCTGCGCGGCCTGGCGCAACTGCTCGGCCGTCACGGCGTTGATGGCCTCGATGCTTTGTGCGAGGGTGCTGATGCAGCCGTCATAGAGCAGCGCGCGCCCTGCGCCCAGGACCACAGCCTCGGTGTTGTCGCTGGCAACGAGCAATTGCCCGCAATACTGTTTCTTGTAAGCGTCGAGACGACGCGCCGAAAGCGTCGTTCCCGCCAGTTCAGCAACCACGCGGCCTATTATTGCCAGCGCCTTGTCAAGTTTGTCGCGCTCGCAGCCCAGGTATGCCATCCACGCACCGCAGTCGGTATAGGCCGTCACCGACGATTCCACGCTGTACACCAGGCCACGGCGCTCGCGGAGCTCGACGTTGAGCAGCGAGTTCATGCCCGGACCGCCCAGGATGTTGTTCAGCAACGCCATGGCGAAGCGGTCGTCGCTGTGCATGCCACCCACACGGGTGCCAACAATGGTGTGCGCCTGATGCAGGCCCAGCACGCGTTCCACGCGGTCGGGACGAGTGAGCGGAGGCAGCACGCGCTGCATGGTGCGCACGTCGTTGCGGTCGGTCATAGCGCCGAAATATCTTTTCGCCAGCCTTATCACTCGCTCTGGCTTGTAGTCGCCCAGACAGTAGAGAGTCATGCGGCGTGGGGTGTAGAACCGCGCGAGGAAGCGGCGGCAGTCGTCGGTGCCCAGGCGGCGTAGGCAAGGCTCGCTGCCCAGGATATTGTGCCCCAGGCGGCTGCCGGCGAAGAGGATGTCCTCGAAGTCGTCGAACACCGCGTCGGCAGGCGAGTCGAGGTAGCTCGCAGCCTCCTCGAGAACCACTTCGCGCTCGCGCTCGAGTTCGGCGGCGGGGAACTGGCTGTCGGTCACCAGGTCGGCAATCAGGTCGAACGCCCGATCGAGATGACGCGCGGGAAACACGCTGTAGAGCATCGTCGTCTCCTTCGTCGTGTACGCGTTCAATTCGCCGCCTACGCGCTCCATACGGCTATTGATATGCCATGCGCGACGACGGCGCGTGCCCTTGAACAGCGTATGCTCAACGAAGTGCGCCAGCCCAAGCTCGTTGTCGTCCTCGTCGCGGCTGCCGGCGTCGATGGCCAAGCCGAGCCAAGCCACCGGGCGGTCGCTCGGCAGGTGTACCAGCGACAGTCCGTTGTCCAGTGTATGTGTCGTAATTTCTCTCTTCACGGTTATAATAATTCCCGATTGCGGCTGCAAAATTACAACCACAATCGGGAATAACAGCAAATTTCGACCAAAAAATTTAATACAGCGCGAGCAGCGGCAGAAGCGAGCGGTGGAAAATGTAGTGCCCCGACGAGGGACGAACTACGCAGCGCGCGCACGTGAGCGTGCCGCCGCCCGAGGTCGCGCTGTAGAGCGCCAGGCAGTCGCCGTAGTCGATGGCGGCGGGCGACTCGCTGCGCCCGCGCGTGAACGGGTTGTGCTGCAGGGCGCAAGCCGGGTCGTCGGGGCTAAGGAACCGCGTCACGGCCCTGCCCCACCCCGCGAGACGGAACTCCACGGGACGCACTGCGCGCGGCGGCAGCGTGGCCGTCACCACGCCGTCGGAGGCAACAGTGAGCGACACGTTCTCTCTCACGTCCTCGACCGGCAGCAGCGCACTCTCGGCCGTGAGCAACTGCTCGGCGTACCAACGGTCGATGCGTTCCTGAAGATAATCGTCGAGGTCGATGCCGTCGTCGCGCTCGAGCACGCAGTCACGGCGCTGAGGCGACAGCAGATTCTGACGCTTGACCATGTCGAGCATCTCCTCTCCCGTCAACTCATAAAACATAGGGTTGTCTTGATAGCTAATCATAACGGTGCAATTATTAATAATGAAACAATACACCGCAAAGATATCCGCAGACCATCACCTCACCCAATAGCAATCATGCCATAGCGAGCCGACAAAAAAGTGAAGAAAAAGGGACGGTTCTTTTTTCTTCACTTTTTAGCTTTTCTACCAAAAATTGATTAGGAAAACACCACACCCGCCCGGCCTAATCGCCGATCCGAGTTTAATTAAAGTTCATCTCAAGGGCCTTGCGGCGCATCTCCTGCGCCTCGTCGATGCCCTTCTGGTAGTTGTAGCGACGGGCAAGCGGCATCAGGCCCGACACCTCGGTGAGCACCTGCTCACGCAACGAGCGGCCCTGCTCACGCAGTGCCTGCGACGGCACCTTGCGGTAGTCCTCGTTCACTTTCAGCAGCTGCTTGTAATGAGCGCGGGCGGCTTTCACGCGAGCCTCGATGGCCTGCGCTCCGTCGGCGGCCTTGCCCGCTGCGGCCGCAAGCGTGTCGCCCTCTTCCTGACGGTCGCTCGCCTGCTTGACCATGGCGGCCGCCATGGGCGAACGCTCAGCGAGCACGTCGGCCGGCTGGCCGAACTCATACTGCGGCCTCACACGGCGCTTCGTCGTGTCGGCGGCAACCGTGTCATTGTTCAAGCGGCTCAGCACCTGACGGCCGTGCGGCGTCAGAAAAAACAACGCCGCAACCACAGCCACGCCAGCCAGAGAGCCCAACGCGATATACACCTTATTTCTTCTTTTTGCCTCCATCTTTTCCCTTGCCCTTGGGCCAGCGGCGTGAGTCGTAGTCGTATTTGTAGTACACCTTCCGCTTCACAGGCTTGAAGTCGGGGCTGATTAGGTCGCGCTCGCTCTTGTAATACGGTGTCTTGATGCCTCCCAGATGGAACAGCACCTGGCAAGCGTTGTCGATCATAAACGGACGGTCCAAAGCGGCTTGAATCTCCTTGATCACCTCGGGATGACGCTGCTTATAGATGTCGCTGCACCAAATCACAAACGGCACGTCGTTCTGATACTTGAGGTGCTGCCAGTCGGGGTTCTCATGGCCGAAACGCCCTTTCTGGTCGCGGTAGTCGTATGCCTCGTCGCCGTGGTCGCTGAAGTACACCACCACCGCGTTACGGTAGCGGTACATGTTGAAGATGCGATACATAATCACATCATTATAATACGTCGCGTTGTCGTATTCCGAGATGAACTGGCGCATGTCGTCGGTGATGCCGTCCCACTTGATCGTAACACTGTCCTTCGTGAAAATCTTGAACTTCTTCAGGTCGGGATAACGGTCCTTGGCGTTCACGTGCTGACCCAGCAGATGGAACATCACCAGATTGTATTTACCCGGGGTGACGTGCGAGCTGTCGCGGAAATTGTCGATGAGCGTGCCGTCGTAGACACAGTGACGTACAACCGTGTCGTTGTAGGTCATCCGCGAAATCTCCGGGTTGTAGACATACGCATTCACTGTCATCGTGTACATCTTATGCTTCTGGTAGTTGCGCTGCATGTCCCAGAAGTACACGTTGTAGCCCGCGTGGCGGAACACCGTCGGGAACATCGGCAGCTCGAACCAGTTCTCGCCGTGGCACATGCTGTTGCAAGAGAAGGTGTTTTTCTCCACCACCGACGTCGCGTTGTACGGCGAAATAACATCGGTGAACACAAACAGGTTGCCGCGGTCGCGCTCGCGCTCCATATACGGTGTGGTCTTGTGGTCGTAGCCATACAGCGAACTGTGCCACTTGATGTAGCTCTCGCCGAAGACAAACACCACGTCGAGCGAGTCGGGCTCGGTCACCGTCGTCTTGGTCTTGAACACGTCCTTCGTCGCTTTCGTCGCCAGTTCTATATCGCCCTGGGCCGCGCGCACTGCGTAGTATGAGTAGTACAGCGACGTCAGCAGGTCGGCTGGCCACGGCTCGTATTTAGTCTCCCAGTCGGTCAGCTGCTTGCTGTTTCGGCACTGCGTCAGCGTGGGATATAGGTCCACGTTGAACAGGCCCACGGCACACATCACGCCCACCACGCCGCGAACAGCGTAGCGCGTCCACAGGTGCGTCCTCACGTAACGGTTGATCGCGCCAGTCTTCCATTCCACCAGACCGAGCAGCAACAGCACTCCCGCCGTGATGCCGTAGGCTATGTAACTGTGGCTGTTGAACAGGTAGGAATCGAAAAACTCGTTGGTCTCGCTGCTGTTGGTCTCGATCACCAGCGTCAGCGTGTGCGGCGAAATCTTCATCTCGAAATTCTGCCACAGGAAAGCGTATACCGCCATGAAACTCAGCGCCACAACGTAGAACACAGCCTTCACCGTGAATCGCGGCCAGCCCTTGCGGGCCCACGCCACCAGCACCGTGGCCAGGTAAGAGATAAGAGCGCCCACGCAGATATACTTGATCGCGTCCTTCACGCTCGGCCACGACGTCAGATAGGCAAACATATAGCCGAAACTGCTGCTGGTGATTATTGCCCAGAACGAAAAGAAAAAGGTGTAGCATTTAAGCACTGGCTCGCCTAAACACCGCAGGAATTTCAAAACTTTTGTTATATACTTCATTATGACCTATAAAATCCTCTCTATCGTTTTTCAGGCCGCAAAATTACACATTTTTTGAGAACTATTCTGTCATATGCCCAAAAAATCATAAGTCGCCGCCCTTTATTGCGCGGGCGACGGCTTATGTCTCAAAATGCTATGGTCAATGTTTGCTGTCTTATTTCTCGGGGATGCCGAACTTCTGGCGGAGCTTGCTTATCATGTCCTTCGTCATCGACTCCAAGTTGTAGCGAGGCTCCCAGCCCCATTCCATGCGCGCGCAGGTGTCGTCAAGGCTGTTGGGCCACGAGTCGGCGATGCCCTGGCGCAGCGGATCCACCTGATACTCCATCTCGAACGTCGGGATCTCGCGCTTGATGCTGTTGTAGATAATCTCCGGGTCGAAACTCATCGACGCGATGTTGAACGAGTTGCGGTGATGCAGCTTCGTCGGGTCGGCCTCCATAATCTCGATGGCAGCGCGAAGCGCGTCGGGCATATACATCATGTCCATGTAGGTGCCGGCTGCTATCGGGCAGATGAATTTCTCGCCGCGGACAGCGTAGTAGTAAATGTCGACGGCATAGTCGGTGGTGCCGCCGCCGGGAGGCGTCACATACGAGATCAAGCCCGGGAAGCGCACCGAACGCGTGTCCACGCCGTAGCGCAGGTTGTAGTAGTTGCTGAGCAGCTCGCCAGTGACCTTCGACACGCCGTAGATGGTCTTCGGCTGCTGGATGGTGTCCTGAGGCGTGCCGTCCTTCGGAGCGTTCGGACCGAAACTGCCTATCGAACTCGGGGTGAACACCGCGCAGCCTTTCTCGCGCGACACCTCAAGCACGTTCATCAGGCCGTCGATGCCGATGTGCCATGCCAGCTGCGGCTTGTTCTCGGCCACTGCCGACAGCAGCGCAGCAAGGTTGTAGATCGCGTCGATCTTGTACTTGTCGACCACAGCCGCAATCTGGGCCGCATTGGTGATGTCGACCACCTCGGCCGGACCCGACTCGGCCAACTCGCCCTTGGGCTCTGCGCCCGGTATATAACCTGCCACTACGCCCGAGGCGTTGTAATTTGCTCTCAGTTTCATCGTCAACTCCGAACCAATCTGGCCGGTTGACCCTATTACCAATATATTTTTCATGCCGTTTAGTTTTCTAAAAATAACCCGCAAATATAGTAAATATTTGGTAGTTCGGCATCATCAATTCGCGATTTTTTTGCAATTTATGTTTTTAAACATATAATATTACCCGCAATGGCGCCCAAAATCGAATTTTTTCACTACCTTTGCGGTGGCATGAACGACGAATTCAACAAAATATTGCTCGGTATCGACCCCGGAACCAACGTCATGGGGTACGGCATTCTCGGCATCAAAGGTAAGAAGCCGCAGCTCATCGCTATGGGCGTGCTCAAACTCAACAAATTCGACGACCACTACATGCGCCTGCACCGCATCTACGAGCGCGTCACAACACTCGTCACACAGTATCTGCCCGACGAGATGGCAATCGAGGCACCGTTCTTCGGGAAAAACGTGCAGTCGATGCTCAAACTCGGACGCGCGCAGGGCGTGGCCATCGCCGCCGCTCTCGCACGACAGGTGCCCATCCACGAATACGAGCCGCGCAAGATTAAGATGGCCATCACCGGAAACGGTGCGGCAAGCAAGGAACAGGTAGCAGCCATGCTGCAGCGCATTCTCAACATTGCCAAAGACGACATGCCCGACTTCCTCGACGCCACCGACGCCCTCGCCGCCGCCCTATGCCACCACTACGAAAGCGCAAAACCCGAACTCGCAAAAGGCCACACCTCCTGGAAAAAATTCATCGCCCAGCACCCAGATAGAGTGAAATGAAGCGCCTGCGGTGCTGATAAAAGCGCCATGCGGCGCTGATAAACGCTCGCTCTCGCTCGCTGACAAATCGCGCTGCGCGCTGTGGAATCGACCGCAAAGCGGTCTGGGGAATCGGCGGCTTTGCCGCCTGGGGAATCGCTCGCTTTCGCTCGCGGAAGATGTGAGGCTTGCTGGTGCGACTGCGAAGTAGTCGCTATCGCGCACGCACATCTTCATATTAACCGATAGCTCTGTGGCGAGCAATCTTGAGGAGCGATGCAGGCATTGGTGTCTTAAGGCGCCATACAATTTCCATAGGTTTTGAACCTTGCCACTTCACCAATTTAACTTCGCCTAAATAAGTGTAACCCATTGTACGGCCTTTATCATCAGGGAAAGAGGACTGTTGCCTGACAAATAATAACATGGTTTGAGTTTGTTTTATGTATGTTTGTCCTGCTGGTGATTGCGGACTAACCTTGTTCTGTGTCTCCCAGTTAAATAATGATTCATTAATGGCAAAATCATTATAATCCGTGTTCGAGCCTTCTTCTCTATCTTTTATGATATCAACATACATGGCTTCAATATTCCGATTTTTGTTTCGTTCTACACCCTCACGATTCGAAGACTTCTTTTCTAATGTTGATGTACCAATGGCTACAAAGATTTGATCTTTTGTGTAAACGCCATGGAGTTTTAGAGGGAAATGTATCAATCTCGAATTATCTTGTAATTCATATGCTTCACATCTGTTTTTCAATAATCTTATAACTTCAATGAGTTCATCACAAAACAGTTTGTCTTTTGATAAATCATTAAACATTTCCTGTAAAGATATATACACTCCAGCATTTTGAAATAAGTCATAATACAACATCAATGCCATCTGTTTTTCAACCGTGTTTAATGTTTCATAATTCACTTTCATTCTATTTTGTGCAACGCGTTCAATAAATGAAAAATATGAGTATGAATCAGTAGAAAGCCATTTCTTATAAACAGCACGCTGCAACTCTCTTTCAAAACGCGAACTCTTGACACTCTTTCCAGCGGCTTCCATTAAAGAATTCCAAGTAAACGACTTATAAAACTTCTCTAAAGGAATCTGATGGAGTCTTAAAAAGTTTGACAGTGTGAAAGGCACATTGTAATCAATATGATATGATTGGGCCCAATTAATTAATTTACTCTTACGTAAAGCATTGATTGAATATCTAATATTTTCTAAAATAAACTCTTTAGCCTTTGACTCAAGTGTTATATGACAGCCAAGAGGTAAGTGCGGAAAGTCTTTTTGAACTTCCTCCTCCACACTCATTGATGTGCGGCCTATGATACGTCTGAAACGGTCGGCATAATTGAATTCTTTATTGCAATGACCTACGAAGTCAAGAATGGTTACAAATTCTTTCCCTTCGGCTTTGCGCAATCCTCTACCAAACTGCTGAAGGAAAACGGTAAGGCTCTCTGTTGGGCGCAAAAAGAGTATTGTATCTACTTCTGGTATATCGACACCTTCGTTGAACATATCTACTACGAAAAGATAATTTATTTTCTTTTCTTTAAGCGACCTATACATCTTTGCTCGTTCAGAACTATTTTCACTTATGAGAAAACCTGCTTTCAGATTTGCCATTTGAAATTTCATTGCCATTTTCTTTGCGTGATCAATGTCCACGCAGAAGCATAGGGCACGAACTTGATTGTAGTTCGGAAGATAGTCTTCAATTTTTCTAAGAATCAACCCTGTGCGAAGGTCATTGTATGTATATAGTTTCGACAATTCTGAAATAACGTATCTTCCACCTTGCCATTTTACATCGCGCAGATCAACATTATCGGTTATGCCATAATAGTGGAAAGGTGCGAGCAAATTATTGTTCAAGGCATCATCCAATCTAATTTCAGCCGAAATCTTGCCGTCAAAATCTTGTGTGATATCTTCCCCGTCCATACGTTCGGGTGTTGCTGTAAGGCCTAACAGTATTTTAGGCTTAAAGCGGTTAAGTATTTTACGATATGAACTGGCCGCAATATGGTGTACCTCATCAAATATTATATAATCGAAAAAATCATCGGCTAGTTGCAGATTATCTAATCTATTATTTAGCAGATCCTTGGAGGCAAATAAGTGAGTCATTGATTTGGGCTCTTCTCCACCATACCATAAATCACCAAAGTTTTCATCTTTAAGAACAGCTCTAAATGTCCTTATCGATTGCTTCAATATTTCCTCCCTATGTGCTATAAACAAGAAATTATCTCGTTTGTTTTGTTCTCTGAATCGCTTAAAGTCGAATGCTGCTATAACAGTTTTTCCAGTGCCTGTAGCGGCAACTATAAGATTGCGATAGTGATGAAAAACCTCACGTTCCATTCTAAGCTTTTCAAGAATCGCCTCTTGATAATCATGAGCCTGAATCAAATCCAGATAACTATAATCTATCGATTTATAGTCACTATCACCCTTGAGAGCATTTTTAAGTCTTTCGTCGTCTTGTCCCAACTTAAAAGTTTCAAAATGTGAATCTGCCCAATACGATTCAAAAGTATGACGTATCTCTTTAATTATATTTGGTAATTCAATCTGTGTTACCTTAACATTCCATTCCAAACCTTCTGTGAGCGCTGCTTCAGAAAGATTTGATGATCCAATAAAGGCTGTATGTAATCCTGTATTACGTAAAAATAAATATGATTTTGCATGAAGTCTATCAACTGATGAGTTATAGGAAATCTTTATTTCGGTATTTTCCAATGATGCAAGTCTTTTTATAGCTTCATAATTAGTCGCACCCAAATAAGTTGTAGTTAT
>JBGUHM010000086.1:0-6504 GCA_045112115.1 Sodaliphilus sp.
ACCGGTGAGCACAAACGTGATAATCATCACCGAGGCGTCGAAATAGGTGTGCCACTGGCCCGCGCCCCATGTCGAGTCGCCGAAGAAGGTGTTGTACACGCTAAGCCCCAGCGACGCCGTGACGCTCATCGCCACAAGTGTGTCCATGCCGGGATTGAGGTGGATTATCTGTTTCCACGCGTTGCTGAAAAACTGGCGGCCGCAGTACACCAGGTTGGCCACGGCGAGAACCATCGCGGTGACGTTCGCGGCCTTCGGCGTGTCCACCTTGAGCCACCCCATAGTGATGCACATCACGGCGGCGGCGAGCACCCACGACACTATCACTTTCTTGCGCAGCGAGACGAGCGCGCGGCGCTCTTCCTGCTCCACTTCGCGGTCTTTCTCGACCACCATGTCGTAGCCCACGGCGGCCAGGTGTTTCTTCATCGCCTCGGGGGTGACCTGGGACGCGTCGTAGCTCACCGTCACGGTGCGCCCGGCGAGGTTCACCACCGCGCTCTCTACACCGTCGAGGGCCGCCAACCGCCGTTCCACGGCAGCCGAGCAGCCCGCGCACATCATCCCCAACACGGGGATGGTCTTAGTCGTTGTTGTCGGCATGTTTCTCGAGATGCAGTTCTTCTTGTTTGAGTGGTTTGAATTTCATCTCGTCGAAGCCCTGGCCGTAGGCCCCGCGCACGGCCGCCTGCGTGATGAATGCATCCGGGTCGATCGACTTGACGATGCGGAAGATGTTCACGCTCTCGAGACGGCGGCACACCACCATCAGCACCTTCACGTCGTTCTTCGTGTACCAGCCGATGCCGTCGAGAACGGTGCAGCCGCGGTGGGTGTTGCTCGTAATCACGTCGGCAATCTCCTGCCAGTGTTTCGAGAAGATGAAGAACTGTACGGCCTGGCGGTTGCTGTTGATGAACATGTCGCTCACCTGTGCGAACAGCACCAGGAAGATTACTCCGTACACGATTTTCTCGGCCACGTTGCCGTCGTTGCGGAACACGAAGTAACTCAACCCGATTATCACCAGGTCGCAGTACATCATCATGCGGCCGAACGACACGTTGCGCTTCTTCGTGGCCATCGCGGCCACGATGTCGGTGCCGGCGCTGCTGCCGTTATGCACATACACCATGCCGATGCCAACGCCGCTCAGCACTGCGCCCAGGATGGTGTTGACAAATGGACCGTCGACTATGGGCTCAGGGAACAGTGGCTTCAGCACTCCCAGCATCAGCGCGCATGTGGTCGCTCCGAAGATGGTGCGAAGCACAAACTGTCGCCCCACAGTGCGGTAGGCGATCGCAAGCAGGATGATGTTGATGGTGTAATACACCACGGCCACATTCCAATGCAGTGGCGAGTAGTAGAATAGCGACGCCAGACCGGTAACACCGCCGGTGACAATTTTCGCCGGAAGAATGAAGGCCGAGTAGCCGAACGCGTAAATCAGCAGTCCCAGGACTATGAATACATAGTCTTTCAGACTGGTTATCAGTTTGCTGTGTTTGTTCATTTCCTTATATCTCCTTGTTTTGACGCCGCAAAAGTACACAAAATAAATGTAACATGTAAAATGAAAGATGTAAAATGTTTTGAGAACGCCGCGCGATGCCTCGATGATGTCTAAATGCGAATTTTACGAATTGAGCGAATCAGTCGCACACCAGCGGCAACACCTCTACTGCTTTCCCTGATGACGACTGGCGAAAAAGAAAAAAGTGAAGCCAGAATAACTATCCCTGAATCTTCACTCAACCAATGTCGCCATGATGCAATCGCTTTCGAGAACCAGTTTCGACTCGCAGTGCGATAGCTGTTCCGCCGCCTAATTATCGTATATCTTCTGCGTAAGCGGGTGCAAGTCGTTCATCACCACTCAAACGACTCCCACCGAATTAAGCCCACCATTCACATTTTTTCAGTTTGGTGGTTTTTTGCCGGCTGAAAAGCACCCAAAAAATCAGCCTAATGACCGATTCTGGATTATCGACTCGTAATTTGTTATTCTGCTTTATACACAGTTACAACCATGCCATAACCATATTTTATGGCCATTGTTGTTTTTATTGAGCCTCCATCCTTTTTGATAAGTTCTTGAGTCGTTACTCCATTTGAGCAGTTTTCATACTTCATGTATTTAGAATACTCCTCTTCTAATGAACTTGTTACCTTTCTATAGTATTCTGCTGATTTAGAAGAGTCAAGCATTCCGGTTGAAACAGCAACAAGATTATAGTACCCATCTTTTTCCTCACCCATCAAGACAAGAACTTCCTCGTTGAAATATTTACCCTTGTATGAACCACCATTGTCAACAAATCCGTTTTTTTCTAAATTCTTGATGAATTGCTCTTTCGGTGTTTTAATGGGTTTGCCCATAAAACTAACTTCCCCATTTCCAGAACATGAAAAAAAGAGGAATAGAATTGATAGTGCTATCAAATAATTAAACTTTTTCATTGGCTATATATTTTATTAATCCTAAGTAATCTCATGGTTGATAATTATAAAACAGTTTGAATTCAATCAAAAAACACAATGGCGAGGTGAAGGCATTAAAACTTGTAACTGATTCTTACCAAACTCCTTCGTTGCACCTATTTGCTGCCTTTGCGGCGGTTACACTCTAGGCAGAGCATTTGGCAGTTCTCGCGGACGGTGCGACCACCCTCGCGCCAGGGTGTGATGTGGTCGCCTTCCATTAATTCGATGTCGAACTCTTTGCCGCATAACTTGCAGCGGTGCCCTTGCTCTTCCCATACGGCGAGTTTGATGTCGTCGGGGAAGGCCCGCAGGTTCAGGTGGTGCTCGTCACCGTCGAGCACATAGGGAATAATTCCCGAGGGTTTCTGTATTTCGCTGTCGCGCACGAGTGTAGAGATTTGTTTTGCAAGCGCAACCGTGTCGAGGGTCGCTGAGCCGTATCTGTCGTACAGTCTCGCCCAGTCGAGGCCTTTCATGATTTTACGGAACCGCTTCAGGTCGAAGTTCGTGATGGCCCAGTTGAGCACCGTCTGGAAGTAGTTCCATAGGTTGTTGGCATTGGGGTCGTGCTGGTGTTCGGCCATATATCCCACCACGTTCTGCGTGTGTCCACAGCGCGTCTCGTGGTCGGCCATCCACTGCAGTGCGCACTTGAGGAAGTCTTGGCGTAAAGGTGTTCCTTTCACGAGCTCTTTACCAAGTCGGTAGGCTCCGCAGTTGCTTTTTGAGAAATGCCGTTTCGCGTCGCTCACGAACGGTCCGGCATAGATGGCGTTTCGTATTTCCTGTTCGTTTAGGGGCTTGCCGGCGATGTTGATGGTCTTGAACCACTCCAGTTTTTCGCTGGCGTCACCCTCGCACACATATACCGTCAACCGGTAGTCGAGTATACGCTGCTTGATGTCTTCTGGTTGGTTGAAGAAGTTCTTGAATTCGAAAGCGAATTTGCCCGCGACGTATTCGCAGAGCGAAAGCGTACGTTGCTGGCCGTCCATCACCTCATAAGGGCAGTCGGCGTCGTCGCTGCGCTTCACCCAGTACATCACGTTCAGCGGATAGCCGTGCAGGACAGTGTTGATGACTGCCTCCTGCTCGCGGTCACAGTAGAAGAACTCCCGCTGGTAAGGCGGTCGAATGTCGAGTTGTCCGTCGTATCCACGCACGCCTTGCTCCTCGTTGTTCACATATCCACGGGTGACATCTCCCACCGTCACCTCAATCTGCTTTATCGTCATCATAACTTCCTCGGATGTTTATTGCGAATTAATATCCTTTGATATACTTTTTCTTTAATGCCGTTTTTCATGAGAACGCCGCTTGCATTAAGGTCATAAGTCCCTTGCTTTTGAAATTTAGCGAAATACGCTTGACGGCACTCTTCACTTGAGTAGATTTTCGTTTTTAGATTATATATGTCAAGATTCTCGCACATTCCAAGTATTTCAAATTGCTCTGGGTTATATTTATCAATGAATGTGATTGGAACTCCCATCGCACCTTCATAATTCATTGGGATGTCGGCTGTTTTTCCCACCTCGATTGCATCGTAGTTGTCGTAAGTAGGATAGCCTTCGGGAGAATAACGGCACACCAAAACTAGCTCCTCATGACGCTTTGAGATTTCGAGATTTGTGAACCAATTAACGCCCGAAACCCGTATCATATCTTTTCGGTGGTCGCCAGCTGTAGCAAAATCCTCGTATGGCGATGTAAAATGGGTTGCACCTCCTTTGAAACCATAACCGAGCCATATCTTGTTCTCTTTAATAAGCGGGAACACTTCTTTATAAGTGATAGCGTTTTGATGACCTATTATCAGGAACTTCTTGTTGTAATGCATTAGTTGGGCGACATATTCGCGGAAGAGGGAGAAGGGCGGATTGGTGACGACAACATCGGCCTGCTTTAGCAGGGCGATACATTCGGGGTCGCGGAAATCGCCCGTCTTGAGGATGGAGATGACGTTCTTGTCGTTCTTCAACAGGTACTGTACATCGCTCAAGTCGACTGCTCCGTCGCCGTTGAGGTCTCGCACCTCGGTTATTTCGACCTTGAACGCGATTTTCTTCGGCTCGGAGTTGAAGTCGCCAAAGTCTATTATTAGCTCTTTGCCCTGCACGGGTGAACCGTTGTAGCAGGTGCAGATGAGCTTCTTGAGCCTCAACTGATTGAAGCGCAGGGCGAAATACTTGAAGAAATTGCTCTCGTAGGGGTCGTCGCAGTTGCACAGCACCACCTTGTCGCGGAAGTGCGGCCAGTAGTGTTGCAGCTCTCGCTCGATGTCGGTGAGCTGTGTGTAGAACTCGTCCTTTTTCGCCAGTTTGGCGTCGTTCAATCGTTTATTAGCCATGATTGACAGTAGTTTGTGCACTCCACTATCAATCACGCCAAGACGCAAAAAGAGCGTGATGCACTTATTGCGTTCAGCTTTGAGGCAGCCTCGCATGGAAACCTCAGCCCATCAAATAAGTATGCATCACGCCTAAGCGTGAAGCATCGCTAATATTTGATGGACAAGGCACTCCATACGAATACCTTATCACCTATTATTTCGGTGCGTATCTATTTCCAAATAAGTTTGCGAGGCTTTTTGGCTGAACGCGAAATAATAGCGAATGCTAAAAGTTTAACCCACGATGTTTTGCTTCCCTGATCCGGAAAACAGGTGCAAATATAGTCATTTTCCCAGAAACGAGCTGCATTTTAGCGAAAAAAACCGGGAAATGTTTAAATCCAATCACAAAATAGGCAAAAAGAGCAAAAGAGTTAACTGCAAGTGCCGACTCTTTTAGTCGTTGATTTCCCAGTGGCCAGTACTCCGTAAGAACCGTCCCTGCGGAGTACTTTTATCCCGACATTTATCCCGACATTTATTCCAACATTGTACACATAAAAGATTCCCTCAAAAAATTGATACAAAGTTGAATAAATGGTGTGTTCTGGTCGTTTTTCGAGATGTTAATTGTCCGTCAGCCGCGTAGCGTCAGCAGGGCTACGTTCTCCACGTGGTGGGTGTGCGGGAACATATCGACGGGCTGCACCTCCGCCACGCGGTAGTGCTCGTCGAGCAGGGCGATGTCGCGGGCCTGCGTCGCCGGATTGCAGCTCACGTAGACGATGCGGCGCGGCTGGGCACGCAGTATCACGTTAACCACGTCCTGGTGCATTCCGGCGCGCGGTGGGTCGACAATCATCACATCAGGCGTGCCGTGACGAGCCACAAACTCGTCGGTGAGCACGTCTTTCATGTCGCCGGCATAGAACAAGGTGTTGTCGATGCCGTTGCGCGCGGAGTTCAGACGAGCGTCGTCGATAGCCTCGGCAACATATTCGATGCCAATCACTTGGCGAGCCTGGCGCGCCACAAAGTTGGCAATAGTCCCCGTGCCGGTGTAGAGGTCGTACACGAGTTCGCTACCGGTCAAGCCCGCCATGCGACGCGCCACCTTATACAACTCATAGGCCTGAAGCGAGTTGGTCTGATAGAACGACTTCGGACCCACGCGGAATCGCAGCCCTTCCATCTCCTCCTCGATGTAGTCGCGCCCGCGGTAGAGGTGGAACGTCTGGTCGGTGAGCGAGTCGTTGAGCTTGGTGTTCACCACATAGAGCAGCGAGGTGATCTCGGGAAACTCGGCCGCCACAGCGCCCATCACGTCGTCGATGGCGTCGCGCTTGTCCTCGCCGAACACCACCACGAGCATCAGCTCGCCCGTGCTCGCCGTGCGCACCATGATGGTGCGCATCACACCGCTGTTGGCCCGGAGGTCGTAGAACGCATAACCTTTGCCGGCGGCATAGTCGCGGAGGAATAGTCGTATGCGGTTGGAGATGTCGTCCTGAAGATAGCAGCAGTCGATGTTGAGCACCTTGTCGAAGGCGCCGGGAATATGGAATCCGAGGGCATTACGGTCGTCAATCACCTCGCCACTGGCCATTTGCTCGGGCGTGAGCCACGACTTGCAGGAGAACGTGAACTCCAGCTTGTTGCGGTAGTAGAGGGTCTTCTCCGAACCT
>JBGUHM010000087.1:0-20214 GCA_045112115.1 Sodaliphilus sp.
CGTCGCGAGGTATCACAGTATTTGTCACCACTCATTACATGGATGAGGCTGAATATTGCGACCGCATCTCGATTATGGTAGACGGAAAAATCAAAGCCATGGGTACGCCTGACGAACTAAAACGAGAGTACGGCCAGCCCGATATGGACCACGTGTTTACTCTTCTGGCACGCCAGGCCACACGAAACGATTAAGACTGATATGAGACGGTTTAGCAGTTTTGTAATAAAGGAATTCAAACACATCTTCCGCGACAAGCGGACGATGCTCATCCTATTTGTGATGCCTATACTGCTGATGCTGATTTTCGGTTTTGCGATTACAAACGACGTGAAGAATGTGCGCACTGTTGTCGTTATGTCGCAACAGGACCATCTCACACGTCAAGCCGTCGACCGTCTGGCCGCTTCGTCATATTTTGTAATAGTAGGCACTGCGGCGACACCTTCGGAAGCCGAGAAAATGATTCGCGGACAGAAAGCCGACTTAGCTATAGTCTTCGGCAACGATTTCGCATCGCGCAGAAGCGGAATGCAGTTTATGGTTGACGGTTCCGACCCGAATATGGCTCAGCAATGGACCAACTATGCCACCCAGACGATACTCAATCCCGAAACGTCGCCTGTCAATACGAAAATGCTGTATAACCCTCAAATGAAGAGTGCCTACAACTTTGTGCCGGGCATCATGGGTATGCTGCTGATACTTATCTGCGCCATGATGACCTCGGTGGCTATCGTCAAGGAAAAGGAACGTGGCACCATGGAAGTGTTGCTGGTTTCGCCCGTAAAACCGCTCATGATTATCATCGCAAAGGCTGTGCCGTATTTTCTTCAGGCATTGCTCATCCTGGCCATCATTCTTCTTATGTCGTTCACCGTACTCGGCATACCGCTCACCGGTTCGCTGCACTGGATAGTGCTGGTGTCGATGATTTACATCCTATTGGCGCTATCATTGGGACTGCTAATTTCCAACGTGGCAAAAACGCAGTTTGTGGCGTTGCTGGTGTCGGCGATGGTGCTGTTGCTCCCCACGGTGATGCTGTCGGGTTTGTTGTTCCCTGTAGAGTCGATGCCAACCGTACTGCAATGGATTTCGGCGGTAATGCCACCACGATATTACATTCAGGCAATGCGCAAACTCATGATTATGGGAGTGGGCATTGACGAGGTGCTTACCGAAGTGGGAGTGTTGTCGGGTATGACCATCCTGTTTCTTTTTGTCGCATTGAAGAAATTTAACAACCGCCTTGACCTATGAGCGTTCTGAAACATCTTATCCGTAAAGAGTTCCTGCAGATGCGCCGCAACTCGTTCATGCCGAAGATTATTTTTATCTTCCCTATAATGGTGATGTGCGTGATGCCGTGGGTGATGAATATGGAGGTGAAGAACATAGTGGTGGAAGTTGTCGACAACGACCGCTCTGTTGAGTCGACCCGCTTGCTGCATAGCATCGAGGCTTCCAACTATTTCATCTTCGGTGGGCAGAGGCCGTCCTACGACGAGGCATTGCACGATATAGAACACTCGCAGGCCGACTTGGTAATGGTGATTCCTCCAAACTACAGCCGAGACATTGTCAACGGAGAGTCGCCGCAGGTTCTGATAGCCGCCAACGCCGTCAACGGAACAAAGGGAGGCATGGGTGCAGCCTATATGTCGCAGATTGTAACGGCTTCCGTGAATCCTTCGTCGGCCGCCATACTATCTAAAGTAACGACATTGAATCTGTACAACAAGAACCAGAATTACAAGTTGTTCATGATTCCGGCGCTGATGGGCATACTGCTGATGATGCTCAGCGGATTTCTGCCGGCGTTGAACATTGTTGGGGAGAAGGAGGCCGGCACCATCGAACAAATCAATGTCACACCGGTGTCGAAGTGGACGTTTATTCTGGCGAAACTTATTCCATACTGGATTATCGCCATGGTGGTGATGTCGTTATGCTTTATCCTTTCGTGGGCAGTGTATGGCATCACTTGCCAAGGTCCGTTGCTTCTTGTCTATCTTATCGCCATGCTGCTTGCGTTGTTTTTCTCGTCATTGGGTCTGATTATCTCAAATTATAGCGACACATTGCTACAGGCCATGCTTGTGATGTGGTTCTTCGTGGTGCTGCTGATGCTGCTCAGCGGATTGTTCACACCTGTGCGGTCGATGCCTCAGTGGGCATATCTCACCACCTATGTCAACCCGATGCACTATTTTGTCGATGCCATCCGCACCGTCTTTATCCGTGGCGGCACCTTCTCAAGCATCTCGCACCAGGTGATGGCGCTGGCGATTATCGCTTTGACAATGTCGGTGTGGGCCGTGGTGAGTTATAAAAAGAATTCGTGATAATAAATCGGCGGCAGCGTGTACTGTAAGACACGTTGCCGCCGTTGAGTTGATGTTGTTAAAAATTATCTGCTGATTTTGGTCACCTTGTCGCCCACCTTTATTATATAAATACCACGGTGGTCGGGTAGGGTGATTGCGGTCTTGCCGGCATTCACACGTATGGTGTGGCTCATGCCGTTCACTGCGGTTACGGTCACGGTCTGGTCAACAGGTGATTCCACTACGATGTTGTCGCCATTGCGATAGATGCGTGTGCCAGCGCTGACATTGTCGATTGCCGTGATGGCGTTGCCGATAAGCACGTTGAACGGAGAAGCTGCGATGCGATTCATGTCACGGTCGGCAATTACGATGTTGTCGAATCCCAACTCGCCAGTTCCGGTGAAAAAGTCGGCTGCCGAGAGAGTAATATTGAGCACAGCACCGTTGTTGCCACGAATAGCTGAGTTGTCGTTCGAGTAAAGCAGAATACGGTGCTTGCCGCCTTCGACGGTAGCTTCTGATACTACATGTGCATCGTTACGTCCTGTAAGCGACACATTGTCGAGGGTTACACCCACTGGCAGCAGGATGTCGAATTGGAGAGCTGTCTTTGCCTTGCTGTTGCTGAGGTTTACAGCGATTTCACGAGTCTCGCCTGCTTTGAGGCTGAACGGGTCGACTGAAAGCTGTACAAGGTCGGGACCACTTATGTTCTTGGCCTCGAGCTTGGGCGCCTGAAGAGCGTCGGGCTCAGCACCGAGTGAGATGTTGACGATACCCACGATATCAGTTACGTCGATAATGCCGTCGGCATTGACATCGGCAGCCGGCAGCCAGAATGGGCTTACCGCCTGTTGCAGGGCATAAAGAGCTGTAGTCACCACATCAAAGACATTTACTGTCTGGTCGAGGTTCGCATCGCCCAGAATATAATTGTCGATAGTATTAGTGGTCGCGCTCACTTTGTTGCTCCAGTCGCTGTCGCCGCCGGAGTATGTGGCAAGTCCGTCGATGAGATAGGTGGTTTTCGGAGCAAGGCCAGTGAAGGTGTAGCTTGTGCCGGTAATGCCATCGACGATTTGTTCAGAGCCGCCCGAAGGCAGAGAAAGTACGGCGTGAGTTACCACGACTCGTTTTCCGTTCTGTGCATTGCCGAATCGCAGTTGCTGTGAAGTAGCCTCATTTATCTCATCGAACGAAAGAGTGAACGTTGTGGGAGTACGAGTCAGTTCCACTGTCTGCTCCTTTCCTCCGCAAGTGACTTTCATCGTTGCACTGTCGTCGTCATAGCTGTAGGCGGTAACCTCGACCACAGCTTTTCCGCATGTCTCGGTGAAGTCGAGAGTGTTGTTGTAGATATAACCGAGAGTGCCGTTGGTGCCAGAATTGCCCAGGCGCAAACCGCCCTCAACCTGTCTTGCGCGGTAAGCCTGCCAACCGCTATTGTCCATATACTGGTCGATAGAGCCGTTGAGAGCCGATTCCACTGTAGTGGTGCATTTCTTGAACGACTCTGTAAGTGAAGCGGTGAACGGGAGCAGACGCAGTTTGTAACTAAGCGCGTTAGGCATTGCCTCCCAGTTGACAGTGAAGCCGTCGGGGCCAATAGTTGCTTCGTCGACTGCAATAGTGGGTGCGTCACCACCGAAGGCCGCGCTGGCTATATACACAAACGATACAGTGCCGTCGCTGTTTTTCTTAATATTGGTGATGGGCTTGCCCATGAGTTTCGTTCCAGTGTAGATTGCAGCCGCAGGAGTGCTCTCGTCGGTGAGTTCATTGTTGCCGCCGTAAGGATACAGGTCACCCGCTTGGTCGCTGCTGTCGGCGAAGTAATATCCATCGGAAAGGGTCATCTTCAGCGAGTTGTCGGCCGGGATGATTGTCATTCGACGCGTGTCGGTGTTGTTGACAGAGTTGTTACTCCACACCGACGAGCTGTAGTATACGTGCGTTACGAGTAGTCCTGAATTGTGAGCGTAAGCATTCCAACCTTTTTTCTGGATATTGTCGAGGATATAGTACTCATTCTGGTTGTTTGTTGGTACTTTAATACCACGAGCTGTTGAGTTTGCAGTATGTTCAATAGTATATGTGGTTCCTGGAACAGCATCTTCGAGTTGGCGCCATCCCATGAACATTTTTTCATATGAACCGTATCCGCATGGTGTGTAACCGTCGTTGTTGTAGCAACCGCCGTCCATCAGACTCCAGTCTCCCATGCCGAAGTGGTTAGCGTAGTTGGTGTCATAATAGTCGGGCAGTCCGAGGACATGTGAGAACTCGTGACACACAGTTCCGATACCATCGATTTTAGAAGTATTGTAACCGCTCAACTCATTGAACACGCCGAAGTCATTGATTTTTTTGCCGTCAACAGTTACGTAACTATAACCATAGTCGCTGCCGTAGATTTGCCAGCGACAAGGCCAAACCGCATTTTCCACACCGCTGCTGGCTTCGCCGACTCCGGCATAAATCACAATAACAGCATCGATATAACCGTCGTTGTTGTTATCGAACTTTGTCCAATCCACAGAACTTGCAATGCCTAAACAACCTTGTGCCACCATGGTGCCAACACGAGCATCATTGCCCCATGTTGAGGAATGTCCGCCATAGTATGCGCGGTTGCCAGACAGAGTCACCTTGCCCAATATTTCGAACTGCGGGTCGAACTGTCCATCGCTTTGATCCTGGAAATACTGATAAACCGAGGTTGATCCGCTGTTGAAGAACGATTGGAACGTAGCAATGGGGTCGGAGTCTTTGAACTTGATATCGCTGTACTCAACCAACACTACAGGGACGTATCGTGTTCCAATGGGGTTGATGGCTTGATTTGCCTTGAGTCGCACGCTGCGCAACTTGCCTGGCTCTCCAGGTTCGTTGACTTTAGCCTCAGCAATTTTGCTTAACTTGCATTGGTCTTTGTTGGTTAGAACAAAAGCGGACTCATCGGCACTGCGCACCGCAGGGTCGTGAGCTCGCATGGTAGTAATCCCTTCTGCGTTGCGGTAATAGAAATCACCATTGTCATCACGAGCTACTGTAAGCCCGTCGCTTGTGACGAAACTGCTGCTCCACTCATCGCCTATAAGGCTCACGTGGATTGTAGTGCCGTCGCTTTGCTGAAATGTGTAGATGCCAGGCTTGGCTGGTACAGCCATCGCCACGCTCCACATCACCGAAGCAAGAACTAACAAAAATAGTTTTTTCATCATCTAAAATAAATATTATATGGTTTATGTATTGCCCCAAAAAAGCGGGTAAAATTACTACTTAATTGAGAATCGGCCAAATTTTTTCAAAAAAAAGCAAGATATTGCCAATGAATTATGTTTTTTGTGTAAATTTGTGGCTTTGGAAACCAGCATAAGCTATGAAAAAGCCAAAGAAACTCAAAACGCGACAGCTAATATTTTACTCCGCATTACTCATATTGGTAATAGCGATGATGTTTTCGTTGAAAAACTGCAATCCACCGGCAATACAGTCAGTTGGAGCGCCGCATGCCAGTGGCGGCGACACCATCGATATCGCCATAGAATACTCACCTACGTTCATGTACCGCTATGACGACACGTTAGGCGGTTTCTGTCACGACCTGTTGCTGCAAATGTCAGCCGACCATAATCGCCCAGTGAAATTCCATCCTGTTGTGTCGTTGTCGAAAGGACTGAAAGGTCTTGATGACGGACTGTACGATGTGCTGGTAGCACAGTTTCCAGTTACCCGTGAGAATAAACAGAACTACTTGTTTACCGATGAGCTTTATCTTGATCGTCAAGTGCTTGTTCAGCGTCTCAAGTCCAACGGCAAGCCAGCCATCACATCTCAGCTCGACTTAGCCGGTGATACTGTGGTAGTAGTCAAGGATTCTCCCATGGACGAGCGCATCCGTAGTCTGGGCCGCGAGATTGGCGATACCATCCACATTATCCATGACCCGCAATACGGCCCAGAGCAGCTGGTGATTATGGTCTCTACCGGTGACATAAAGATGGCGGTGGTGAACGAGAGTATTGCCCGCCGAATGAAACAGAAATACCGTAACATCGACATCAGTACTGAGATTTCATTCACACAGTTCCAAGCTATGACTTTGAAGAAGGATAACCAAGCGTTGTGTGACACGCTCAACCACTGGCTCAAGGACGCCCGCACGAAATCGTACTATACATCTTTGAAACAGCGTTACCTCGATGTGAAATAACCCTCAAAGCAAAATGACATGGATTTATTTTTAAAACGGATACAACAGTTAAGGGACGAACTTAATCAGCATAACTATAACTACTATGTCCTAAACTCGCCGACAATAAGTGACCAGCGTTTTGACGAGTTGATGCGTGAACTACAAGACCTTGAGCAGGCCTATCCACAGTATGCCGATCCGTTGTCACCCACTCAGCGAGTGGGTAGCGACCTGACCAAGGGTTTCACTCAGGTGCGTCACGAACGCCCGATGATGTCGTTGGCAAACAGTTATAGCGTCGCCGAGGTTCAAGATTTCTTGCGGCGCGCTGCTACTGGACTTGGTCAGGACGCGCAGCAGCCCATCGATATTGTTGGAGAAATGAAATACGACGGCACATCGATATCACTCACTTACGAGAACGGTCGATTGGTGCGTGCCGTTACTCGTGGCGATGGCACTACCGGCGATGATGTCACAGCGAATGTCATAACCATACGCAGCATACCACTTCAGCTTCAGCCGGGCAATTGGCCGGAACGCTTCGAGGCCCGTGGCGAGATTTTGCTTCCGTGGGAGAATTTTGAGAGGCTGAACCAAGAGCGCGCCTTCAATGAGGAGCCACTTTTTGCCAACCCACGCAATGCTGCCGCCGGCACTCTCAAGCTTCAAAACAGCGCCGAGGTTGCCAAGCGCGGCCTCGATGCCAGAATATACTTCCTGCTGGGCGACAACCTGCCAGCCGACACTCATTCCGGCCGTATGGAGGCCCTTCGCCAATGGGGATTTAAGACTGGAGAATTGACACTCCTTCCCGACATTGCCGCTGTGGAGGAGTTTATATCTTACTGGGACATCGAGAGGAAGAATCTTCCGGTGGCTACCGACGGACTGGTGTTCAAACTTAACGACGTTCATCAATGGGAGCAGTTGGGCTCGACCGCTAAGTCTCCTCGATGGGCCATCGCGTATAAGTTCGCTCCCGAGCGTGAGTCCACTCGTCTGAAGAGCGTGTCGTTCGAGGTGGGCCGTACAGGCGTAATCACGCCAGTGGCGAACCTCGAGCCTGTGCTTCTCTCTGGTACAGTGGTCAAGCGCGCCTCGTTACACAACGAAGATATCATCCGCTCACTCGACATTCACGACGGCGACACGGTTTATGTAGAAAAAGGTGGTGAGATAATCCCTAAAATCGTAGGAGTGGACCATAACAAGAGGGTAGAGGGAAGCAAACCCGTGGAATTTGTGTCACACTGTCCACAATGCGGCACACCGTTGAGGCGCGTCGAGGGTGAGGCTGCCTGGTTATGCCCCAATTCATTGGACTGCCCACCGCAGATTGTGGGACGTATCGAGCATTTTGTGGCGCGTCATGCGATGAATATCGACGGTGTGGGCAGCGAGGTTGCGCAAGGCCTGTACGAGCATTGCGGTGTGATGTCACCGGCCGATCTCTACAGCCTGACAGCCGAGCAAATCATGGACAATATGCCGTCGTTCCGTGAGCGTGCCACCCAACGACTGCTTAACGGACTTGAGCAGTCGAAAAGTGTGCCATTCGAACGCGTACTCTTCGCACTGTCGATAGCACAGGTCGGAGAAACGACCGCGAAAACCATAGCCAGAAGTGTCAAAGACATTGATGCACTGATGGCCATGAACGCTGAGCAACTGGCAGCCATTCCCGACGTAGGAGAGAAAACAGCCAACGGCATAGTAGCGTTTTTCGCTGATGAACGAAACCGCCGCGAGATAGAACGGTTGCGCGCCGCCGGATTGCAATTCTCTCTCTCGGAAGAGCAGTTAGAGGGCATGAGCGACCGCCTGGCCGGCAAGAAGATTGTGATAAGCGGCGTTTTCCGCCATCACTCGCGTGACGAGTATAGAGCCTTGATAGAGCAAAACGGCGGCAAGAACGTGTCATCGATTTCGAAGGCCACTTCAATGGTGCTTGCCGGAGAGAACATGGGTCCGGCAAAGTTAGAGAAGGCTCAGAAGTTAGGTGTTAAAATCATAAATGAGGATGAGTTTCTCGCATTGCTGCAGTAGGCAATAGGCCGTTTAGCTGTCACTGCTTTACGGTTTTATCACTGTGGCGGGACAGTGGTCAGGTCAGGCTTTACCGTTATTGATTTTTCGGATTACGCGACATGGATTTCCCACGGCAAGAGAGTCATGGGGTATGTCGCAAGTGACTACTGATCCAGCCCCAATGACACTACGGTCTCCGATGGTGACACCAGCGAGTACAACAACATTCCCCCCAATCCACACATCGTTGCCCACTGTGATGGGAAGCGAGAATTGTTGTCCGCTATTGCGCGCTTCGCATTCCACCGGGTGGCACGCTGTATAGAAGGCGCAGTTTGGCGCGATAAACACGTTGTCGCCAAATGTCACTTTCGCTTCATCGAGAATTACCAGGTTGGTATTGGCGAAGAATCGTTCACCCACTTCAATGTTGAAACCATAGTCACAGAAAAACGGTTGGATAACCTGTATGCGAGAGCCTGTGCGTCCTAAAATCTGTCTTATGAGAGTATCACGCCCATCGAGGTCGGTGGGACGAAGAAGATTATAGTAGTGGCAGAGATTCTGGCATCTGTCACGCAATTCAAGCAGCGCGCTGTTGTCGGTTGCCTCATAGATTTCGCCCGACATCATCTGTGCAATCTCTCTGCTTTGCTCTGGAGTGAAGCGCATGATGTGATTATTTGATGATTATTTCGTAAATCATCGAGATGTCGGAGACGTTTATTTTGCCGTCACCATTCATGTCGGCAGCTTCAGTGTCGATATAAATGTTGGAATTTGGATCGATAATGTAGGCGTATAAAGTGGAGATATCCGACACGTTGCAGAGTTCATCGTCGTTAACATCGCCCGGAATAATAACATCTTCTTCGACAATCGATGAAAATGCGTCATTCCATTTTGCAATAGAACGGTAGGCGTCGCCGTATCGAAGCGGCACGTAAAGAGGACAAGTAGCAGGAACCCCGGAGAAGGCATCGCTCTCAATCTGTACGATGTCGGGATGGCGCTGTCGGCAATGTAGTTGTTCAAGGGCGTTGCATCCGTTAAATAGGTTGTGCCCCAAATAGTTAATTGAAGTGCGCATGCGCACAAATTTGAGATTCCTGCATTGAGCAAATGCCCGGTCATATATACGTTTAGTCGACAACGGTAGTTCCAGAGTCTTTAACGACCGGCAGTTTAAGAAAGCCTCTTCCTCCACGTCGAGAATCACGCCTCTTATATTAAGAATCTCAAGTTTTGCATTGTCGCGGAATGCCCACTTGCCAATGCGTCGAATAGTGCTGCTCGAAAGATTGTACTCAACGGCCTTGCCGGAAGGAAAAGCAATTAGAGTGTTTGCTGTGCTGTCGCAAAGCATGCCATCGACACTTGAGTAATAATAATTGTAGTCACTAACTTTATAGCTTTCCAATGATGGACAATGGATAAAAGCGGTGAGTGAGATTAAATCGACTCCGGCGCCTATGCTGACTTTGCGCAGCGCTTGGCATCCGTAAAAGGTGCTATCGTCAATCTCCACCACTTCATCAGGAATCTCGATTTCTTTTAATTTTGTGCAATTGCGGAAGCAGCTTTTACCTAAATCGCGTAGTCTTTGCCCCAAGTTTACTGACTCCAGCGCGCGGCATCCGTCGAAAGCGTAGTAATCGATGAACCCGGCATTAAGGGAGATTTCTTTTAGTGAAACGCAGTCGGCGAAAGCCCTGCTGCCCAAGGTTGTCAACGAGGACGGCAATTTTATTCCTTCAAGAGCGGAGCATCCGTTGAAGCAACGATCACTAATCGATGTGACCCCTTTAGGGATATTTATGGTTTTCAATGATTTGCATCCCTCGAAAGTAGCGTGTCCCAGCGACGTAATCGTGGCTGGCAGAACCACACGCTGTAAACTTTCGCAACCGCTGAACGCACGGTCGCCGATTGAAAAAATATTGTAATGCTGTCCGCCGTAGGATACGGTGGCGGGAATTGCAATCGACACCAATCCCTGGTAATTCACTGTTCCCCGTGCCACGACCTCGACACGGTTTGCGCCTATAACGCGGTAAGCAATGCCTGAAACGTCGAATTCTGTCGGATTAGCTGCTTGTGTACTGAAAAAAGTAAGTACGCAAACAATTGATATAATGTGTCTTGTTATGCGAAACATTAAGTGGAAGTTTAAGCAGTTGGCAAAAATACTTTTGTATTAAGCGGTGCAAATTTAGTAATTATCCTTTAATAATGAATTAATTTTTACATTTTTTGTTAAGAAAAATCCATAACAAAAGCCACAACAGGGCGGAACCGATGGCAATCCAGGGAAAATCGCCGTGCTCGGGAACGCCAAAAGTGTCGAGTGCTTTCGAATCGACAAGCTTGAGGTTGCCCAAAAACGATGCGATGACCACCAAACTGTTGTTGAGCGCATGTGCCAGAATCGGCACCCAAAGCGAGCGGCTCCAAAGCAGCAAATAGCCAAGCCATGCTCCAAGCAACATACGAGGCACAAAGCCGAAAAACTGAACGTGGCTTGCGCTGAAGATAACCGCCACCAACCAGATGGCGAGATGGTGCCGCTTGCCGTAACGCAGCACGGGGTTAAGAAGACCCCCGCGGAAAATGAACTCCTCTCCAATTCCTGTAATCACACCCACCACAAGCACAACCACTACAAGTTGCCACCACTGGTCGATATCCAGAATCTGGTCGGTGATAGCCCGTGCGTTGGTCTCCATTGAGCGGAACCACGATTCAAATACAACCGGGTGAATACTCTCATTCCAAGCAACAAGCCAGTTCATGGCGGGAAGTGTCACGACATATGACAACAGCACTATCGCCACCCAACGCCATGACAGTCCCTTGTCAAGTGCCAACTCAGGTGACCAACGGCGGGTGTCGACAAGCAGAGCACGACGGGCCAGCGCCGCCACAAATGCCGCGGGCAGAATAAACGCCACAATATTCTGAACCACCTGGATTACAAGCAGCCCAGCGGTTCCTGATGTTATCAGCCTCACCATGGAACCTATAAGCGAAGCCAAGAACAGTCCGGCGAAGAAAGCGCCGAACAAAATAAACCATCGCTTGCCGATACCCATCTGGCGATTTTCAGTTGTGTTGTCAACCATTTTCACAGTGATTTTATAAAAATAGCGAAAAAAAAAGCGTTTTATTGTACCTATTTGAATAATAATAGCTATTTTTGCAGTTAATTAACAGACAAAAAAACATACAACGATGAAGAAATTACTGGTGATAATGATGATGGCGCTTGTGTTGGCTTCATGTTCAAGCACCAAAGACAGTGCCAAAGCACAGCTTCAGCGTCAAGTCGACTCGGTTGCTCATCTTAAGGCGCTTCAAGCCGTGGAACAGGGCTATTTCGTGATACAGGCCACTACTGTTACCAACTCATACGGAGGCATCCTGACTGGAGTTGACCGAAATGCCAATTTTCTATTGCTTCAACACGATAGGAGCATGTTCCAGATTGCCGCGTTGCGTGCCGACCCGGGTTTGAATGGCTTAGGCGGCATCACGTTGGAAGGCGAGGTTCGCCAGGTCGACATAGATCGCAGCGAGAATCCGCAGGACGATGTTATGGTGCGGTATATGATGGTAGGAAGCCGTGTTAATGCCTCGGTTTTCATCACGCTGCACAAGAATTCGGACATGGCCTCGGTAATGGTCACTCCAACCTTGGGGTCGGGCAACATCAGTTTCCGTGGAAGACTAATTCCGTATCGCAATAGCGGCATATCAATCAATCCGTAAGATTTTTAGAAATTATGATGATAGGTAAATCACTCGCCAGTTTCGGCGACTACTGGATGCTTATGTGGAACGCTATAGGCATTCCTGACAAATGGCGCGAGTTTTTCAAGCGTTATGTCAACGAGATTTACAAACTCGGCATCGACTCGGTGCCGCTGATACTTATAGTCTCGCTGTTTATTGGCTCGCTTTGTACCATTTTGATTAAAATCAACCTAAACAACCCGATGTTGCCGAGGTATACTGTGGGCTTGTCGACTCGCGAAATCATTCTGCTGGAATTCTCGTCGACCATCCTATGCCTTATACTCTCGGGTAAAATCGGGTCGAATATCGCCAGCGAAATCGGAACCATGCGTGTGACCGAGCAAATCGACGCACTCGACATCATGGGCATCAACAGTGCCAACTACTTGATTATGCCCAAAATCATGGGGATGATCACCATCATGCCGTTCCTGGTTATTATTTGTATGGCAACCAGCCTCTTCGGCGGCTGGGGAATATGTGTGCTCACAGGAATTGAGACGCCGACGACATTCCTTTACGGTATCCAGACGATGTTCATCCCGTGGTATGTGTGGTTTGCTCTGATCAAGTCGCTGTTTTTCGCATTTATCATCTCGAGCATTTCATCATTCTATGGCTACACCGTGAAAGGCGGCTCGGTGGAGGTCGGAAAGTCGAGTACCGACGCTGTTGTGATGAGCAACATTATGATACTTGTAGTAGACGTGATACTGACAAAACTTATGCTCCAATGATTGAAGTAAAACATATCGACAAATTCTTTGAGAATGGAGCCAAACAAGTGCTCCATGACGTGAGCGCCACGTTCCGCGACGGCATCACCAACCTGATTATCGGCCAGAGCGGTTCCGGTAAGACAGTGTTGATGAAGAGCATCGTGGGATTGTTCAAACCCGAGAACGGCGAAATCCTGTACGACGGCCGTGACATCATTAAGATGGACAGCCATCAAATCAAGGAACTTCGCAAGGAGATAGGTATGCTGTTTCAAGGATCGGCACTCTTCGACAGCGAGACCGTGATGGGCAACGTGATGTTCCCGCTGATGATGTTCTCGTCGATGAGTCGCGCCGAACAGATTGACCGCGCGCAGTTCTGCATCGACCGTGTGAACCTTACCGGCAGTGAGCATAAATACCCAAGTGAGCTAAGCGGTGGCATGCAGAAACGAGCCGCTATCGCCCGCGCTATAGCTCTGAACCCCAAATACCTGTTTTGCGACGAGCCTAATTCGGGCCTCGACCCGAAGACCTCTATTGTTATCGACGACCTGTTGAGCGACATCACCCATGAGTTCGGCATCACCACTATCATCAATACGCATGACATGAATTCGGTGATGGGAATAGGTGAGAACATCATTTTCATCAACAAGGGACATATGGGCTGGAGCGGAAACAAGGACCAGATTTACAACGTGGACAACGACGACCTGAACAACTTCGTGTATGCAACCGACCTCTTCGCCGATGTCCGTAAATACCGTCTCGAACACGGCTACCGCAAGAGCCGTGGCCGATAACCGAAATACGAACCCTCAAATGCTTACCACATTATGATTTCCATCTTCACTCTTACATCGTCGCTCCACGACGAAACGGCTGTGAGCCGCGTGACAAAAGAATTTCTCGACAGTCTCGATATCGAATACCGATACGAGGGCAACGACTTCGAACGATACGGTCAAAGCGACCTCGACCTCATCTATGTGCGTACCGGTGGCAGCGAGGCTTACTTCCTGAAAGCGCTGCCGGAAATCGAGAAAGCAAAGGGCAAGCCTATCTATCTGCTCACCAATGGCAAGAGTAATTCGCTCGCTGCGTCGATGGAAATTCTATCCTACCTGAACCAGCACGATATCTCAGGAGAAATACTTCATGGCGATAACGCATACATAAGCAACAGGATAAGTGTGCTTGAGCGACGCAACAAAGCTGCTGCCACTCTTCGTGGAATGCGCCTCGGTGTGGTGGGCCGTCCCAGCGACTGGCTGATATCGAGCATGGCCGACGCCGCTGCTGTGAAACGCGTCTTGGGCATCGAACTGATAGACATTCCTATCGACGAGGTTCAACAAGCATTTGACAACGCTCCCGTTGCACGAGTGCCGGAAGAGTTGCTGGCAAAAGCCAATACCCCTCAGTTGATGAAAGCCACTACCGACGCACATCGGCTCTACATGGCGATGCGACACGTAGCCGACTCACATAACCTTGATGGGTTCACGATACGCTGTTTCGACTTGCTTACCGCAGTCCACAATACGGGCTGTTGGGCTTTAGCGATGATTAATAGCGAGGGACGTGTAGCGGGGTGTGAGGGCGATGTTCCAGCTATGCTGTCGATGGCTGTGGCTCGTGCACTTACTGGAACCAGCGGATTCCAGGCAAATCCTTCTCAAATCGACCCCGAGCAGGGTATTATCACATTCGCCCACTGTACAATACCCCTTGATCTGGCGGGCGACTATGAACTCGACACTCACTACGAATCGGGCATAGGAATCGCAATCCGTGGATATATGCCCGTGGGACCAGTGACCATTCTCAAAGTATCAGGCAACCTCGAGCGTCACTTTGTGGCTGAGGGCACACTGCTTCGCAATGAAGCCAACCCTGACCTATGCCGCACCCAGCAAGTGATTCGTCTTGACCATGCCGCCGATGCCCGTTATTTCCTCACGCGCCCTATCGGCAACCACCACATCATTGTGCCAGGACGCCATGCGGCCGAGGTGAATGCTTTGCTTGAAATTTAACACAACAACCACCAAAACCCCAAAAACATCATGAAGACCTTTACTCGACTCATCAGCATCTGTGCTCTGATTGTTGGCACAGCCTTCGGTTTCAATGCCAACGCTCTCTCGTTGGGTGACACGTTCTCTGTAGGGAACTTAACCTTCAAGGTGAACAGCAGCACTCTCAACAGGGCCATGGTTATAGGTTTCAGCAGTTCGGCCCCTTCAACGGTCGCAAATGTCAATATCCCCGGTTATGTCAGGTATAATAATGTGAATTACCACATCAACGCCATTGAAACAAATGCTTTCAATAACAGGACCGACATCAAAACTGTGAGCATTGCTCCCGGTATTATAGTCATCTACAATCAAGCCTTTGCTGGATGTACTTCTCTCACATCGGTGAGGATACCAAGTACGACGGAAATGATTCGTAGCAATTCATTCAACGGATGTTCCAATCTCAACTATGTTGCCTGGGCCATCAAGACACCGCCGCGTGTCCGTTTTACCGACTTTGACCAGGATGCTTTCGCCGGTATCCCTTCCAGCGCAAAACTCTATGTTGCTTACCGCAATTCAGTTACGGCATTCCGTTCAAACAGTGCTATATCGTCGGCTTTTCAAAGTTCGAACATTGTGTTCGACGCCACGAAGGCACACGACATTGCCTTAAGCGACGCCGACAATTCCCAAGGATACTTTGTTGTCACCAAGCAACTCGATGAAGCCAACCCCATATCTTACCGTGGCGAGGCAATGCTTGTGGGATACTCCACCGGCTCAGTGCGCATTCCTCGGCAGATGTACGACTTGTTGAGCAATACTTACGGCGGCTCGTTCCTTCAGTATTACGATGTTACCGCAGTGGCCGACAGTGCGTTCATGAATAAGACAGCCGTGACCTCGGTCGACATCATCAACCAGCCGAGCAAACTGCGCATCGGCAAACGCGCGTTTTATAACTGTTCAAACTTAACGTCGCTCGTGACCGACAATTCGGCCACCGAATACGACGATTTCTGCTTCTACGGTTGCGCCATCAACAAAAATCAGCTTATGCTCGATAAGGCAACGCGAATCGGTGCATATGCATTCAAAAACAACAAATTCATCAAGGAGGTGGTGTTCGACGGAGATTTGCTCGAAGAAATTGGATACCGTGCTTTCGAAAATTGCCTCAACATGGAAAAATACACGATGCTCCGCGGAGGCTCATATAGCCCCTATTCGGTTGTGAACGGAATCCTCTACACGCAGAACCGCGGCAAACTGCTGCACTGCCCGCCATCGAACCCGCTTGAGAACGGAATGGCCGACTTCCACAACAACGAGGTGTTGAAAAACATCGGAGCATACGCTTTTGCCAGTTATCATGGCAACCAACGCATAACAGTGCCTTACGGTGTGGTGAGTTTTGAAGAGGGCGCATTTGAGAACTCGGAGGCTCGTATCATCGAAATTCCGAGTTCGGTGAAGAATTTCTATGGGGACAATCATTTCATAGGATGCTCCCAGCTTCAGGACCTCGTGCTCAATATCGCCGCCCCCATCGTCAAAGAAGATGGCAAATGGCTCGACATCAACCACAACGGCCATCTTACCATACGTGTTCCACATGGCGCACTCAGAGATTACACGAGTTGCTCACCTTATAACAGCGGAGCCTACCGCACCCACATAACCGAGGGTGCCTACGACTTCCTCAACACCGACAAATACTACGGCTTGAGCGTGAACGCCGACGCCCCCGGATGCGTACGCTTGGTAAACGCTAAAAACAGTGTCTACGGCATCGACGGTGTGAACGATCCTATAGGCTCGCTTTACCTCACCGATACGTACAAGGAGCCCGATAATTATCAGCGCACGTTCATCGTTACCGGCATCGAGGATGACGCGTTTAATGGCCATCAGGGTCTACAAAACATTTTCCTCCGTTCGTCGTCGCTCACAACCATCGGCGCACGCGCATTCTACAATTCTAAACTCTCAGGTCGAGTCAATTTGTCGGATGCTCTGACGTTGACGACAATAGGCCACAATGCATTTTCGTCTTGTCCTGATATTTTCATGATTTTCCTGCCCGACTCTCAAATTGATATGCCGCAGGAGGTTTGGGATGAAGACAATACCTATTTGAAAGTGTATGTCACTAACACCACTTTCGGCTACTATCACCACACGGCCGAACAATGGGGCGGCGACTATGCGACCAAGCTCATGACCTATATCGAACGCCACGGCGTCAACAACACCTTCTCGTCGATGAAGAGCAATGATGTTCCTGAGAGCCTCGCCATCTACACCGTATCGGGCTACAACGCTTCAACAGGAATATTGTTCCTCACGCCGGCACCTGGCGCCAACAGCGAATTTTATTTTGCGGCCGCCGCCAACAGCGGATACATCTATGTTCCAGAGGATGAGAATGAAGAGAAAGAATGCTTGATTGAGAGTAACCGTCCATATGCAATGCCTTCGCCAAACTACCTCATGGCCGCCACTGGCGAATATGACAACAGCCTGGGCCGTTACAACAACGAGAATGTGGCCCTCAACAGCAACTATATTTATTATACCCACAAATATGTAGGCGGAAGACCTTGCTTCCAGCGAGTTACCGCTCAAGGCACTTGCACCTTTGCACCCGGTACGGCCTATTTGCGCCTGCCTGCATCGTCGTCTTTGCCTGACCGGTTCTATTATGAGACCTCGTTGGTGGGCGATCTCAACGGTGACGGATTTGTCAACAGTGGCGATGTGAGCGCACTCTATACCGCTTTGCTGGCCGGTTCTACCGACTCGTTGTACGACCTCAATGGCGACGGCAACATCAACATCGGCGATGTCTCCACCCTCTACGGAATAATATTGGGACAATAATGACAGTGAATAGTTGATTGTTACCATACAACGGCGACGCAATTACCAGCGTCGCCGTTTTTTTAATTTTTATTTATTTGAATTTGAAATTTGAATTTGAATTTTATAATTAATTATTTAAAAAAATATAGTGGAAATGCTTGATAATTCGGAAATTGTTTGTAATTTTGCGGCTGATTTCGCCGGGAACGAATCTGGCGGATAGAGATTATTAACTTTATTTTATTAACAATCAATTAAATGAGCGAAGAATTATTAAACAATTCTCCCATCATGGATTTTGACTGGGATGCCTTTGAAAAAGGTGAAATGCAGTCGGAAAAATCCAATGAAGAAGTGAAAGCCGCCTACGACAAGTCGCTTGGCGCAATCAAGGACAATGAAGTAACCGAAGGTACCGTTATCGCAATCAACAAGCGCGAGGTAGTGGTTAACATCGGTTATAAGTCGGACGGTATTATTCCTTACAACGAGTTCCGTTACAACCCCGACCTGAAGGTAGGTGACACCGTTGAGGTGTACATCGAGAACCAGGAAGACAAGAAAGGCCAGCTGGTACTTTCCCACAAGAAAGCCCGCACAGCCAAGAGTTGGGATCGCGTGAACGAAGCGCTTGAGAATGACGAGATCATCAAGGGTTACGTTAAGTGCCGCACTAAGGGTGGTATGATTGTCGATGTGTTTGGCATCGAGGCCTTCTTGCCCGGCAGCCAGATCGACGTGAAGCCGATCCGTGACTATGATGTGTTCGTCGACAAGACCATGGAGTTCAAGGTTGTGAAAATCAACCAGGAATTCCGCAATGTAGTTGTTTCCCACAAGGCACTCATCGAGGCCGAGCTGGAGCAGCAACGCAAGGAAATCATTGCTAAGCTCGAGAAGGGCCAGGTGCTCGAGGGTACCGTCAAGAACATCACTGCCTATGGTGTGTTTATCGACCTTGGTGGTGTTGACGGACTCATCCACATCACCGACCTTTCGTGGGGTCGCGTAAACAACCCCGCCGACATCGTCGAGCCCGACCAGAAGTTGAACGTTGTTATCCTCGACTTCGACGAGGAGAAGAAGCGTATTGCTCTCGGTCTTAAGCAATTGCAGCCGCATCCTTGGGATAAGCTTGACGCTGAGCTCAAGGAGGGTGACAAGGTTAAGGGTAAGGTTGTCGTCATGACCGATTACGGCGCATTCGTCGAAATCGCTCCTGGTGTAGAAGGTCTGATTCACGTGAGTGAGATGAGCTGGTCGCAGCACCTGCGCAGCGCTCAGGACTTCTTGAAGGTGGGCGACGAGGTAGAAGCAGTTGTGCTGACCCTCAACCGTGAGGAGCGCAAGATGTCGTTGGGCATCAAGCAGCTCAAGCAGGATCCGTGGGCCGATATCGAGGTCAAGTACCCCGTTAACTCGCGCCACATGGCAAAGGTTCGCAACTTCACCAACTTCGGCGTGTTCGTCGAGATGGAGGAGGGCGTTGACGGTCTGATTCATATCAGCGACCTGTCGTGGACCAAGAAGATCAAACACCCGAGCGAGTTCACCCAGATTGGTGCCGACATCGAGGTTGTTGTTCTGGAGATCGACAAGGAGAACCGTCGTCTGAGCCTCGGCCACAAGCAGCTTGAGGAGAATCCTTGGGATGTATTTGAAACAGTCTTCAACGTTGGTAGCATCCATGAGGGTACCATCGTCGAGTTGCTCGACAAGGGCGCCGTGGTTGCACTGCCTTACGGAGTTGAAGGTTTCGCTACACCGAAGCACCTGGTTAAGGAAGACGGCTCACAGGCCAAGCAGGACGAGAAACTGCAGTTCAAGGTGATCGAGTTCAACAAGGACGCAAAGCGTATCATTCTCTCTCACTCTCGTATCTTCGAGGATGAGCAGAAGAGCGAGCGTCGCGCAGCCGCCAAGGCCCGCGCTCCGCGCCCCGCAGCCGACCAGACTGTTGCTCAAAGCAGCAACGTTGAGAAGACCACCCTCGGTGACATCGACGCACTGGCCAAGCTCAAAGAGCAACTTGAGAAAGGTGAGTAATCCCTGAATCGGTTAATCCAACCTACTAAACGAATCGACGCGACCCGCAACCGGGCCGCGTCTTTTTTTCATTAATTGCATCTTGCTGTGATTGAAATCTTGCCATTGACCGCTATTTCTTTGATTTCACAGACAGCAATCTGCTCATAATAACCTCTGTTATGACAGGATTTCTAATGACCGATTGGGATTAGAGG
>JBGUHM010000088.1:0-23211 GCA_045112115.1 Sodaliphilus sp.
TCGTGCCTCTGTGGCCGTGGTTGTAAATGGTCCACAAAATTACAAAATTCGAAAGCAATTCACAACGCGCTATTGGTGGCCACTATAGCCTCCAAAGTTGTAAATGGTCCACAAAATTACAAAATTCGAAAGCAATTCACAACCCAACCCTTATCGCGAGGTAATCCGTATAAGTTGTAAATGGTCCACAAAATTACAAAATTCGAAAGCAATTCACAACGTAGAGTCGCAACGGCTTAAAACCATGTTAGTTGTAAATGGTCCACAAAATTACAAAATTCGAAAGCAATTCACAACAGTCGCTTATTGGGATGGAGGTAGCGAAATGTTGTAAATGGTCCACAAAATTACAAAATTCGAAAGCAATTCACAACAACCGTATTGGTAAACGTATTTTGGTAAGTGTTGTAAATGGTCCACAAAATTACAAAATTCGAAAGCAATTCACAACAAATGTCTTGATTTTATTGAGGGTAAAACCGTTGTAAATGGTCCACAAAATTACAAAATTCGAAAGCAATTCACAACGCGGACGGCATCAGCGCGGGCGCAATCTAGTTGTAAATGGTCCACAAAATTACAAAATTCGAAAGCAATTCACAACTTTTGGCCGTCAATGTGCGTAAAACGCTGGGTTGTAAATGGTCCACAAAATTACAAAATTCGAAAGCAATTCACAACACATTATGGCAACAAAAAACAACAAGCTCGGTTGTAAATGGTCCACAAAATTACAAAATTCGAAAGCAATTCACAACGGTTTTGGAACAGTTCATCATCAGGAGTTAGTTGTAAATGGTCCACAAAATTACAAAATTCGAAAGCAATTCACAACAGTATTTAATTGTTTGGTTGGTTTTTGCAAGTTGTAAACGGTCCACAAAATTACAAAATTCGAAAGCAATTCACAACTAAACATGTCCGGCATGAGCTTAACTCGGGTTGTAAACGGTCCACAAAATTACAAAATTCGAAAGCAATTCACAACGGTATCGAGAACACCCAGTACCCCGAAGTGGTTGTAAACGGTCCACAAAATTACAAAATTCGAAAGCAATTCACAACCACCGGTAACGATGTACGACAGCGGTATAGGTTGTAAACGGTCCACAAAATTACAAAATTCGAAAGCAATTCACAACGGATGGATAATCGAGCACTTCGCTCCACAGTTGTAAACGGTCCACAAAATTACAAAATTCGAAAGCAATTCACAACTCTTAAATAACACATAAAAATAAATCAAATGTTGTAAACGGTCCACAAAATTACAAAATTCGAAAGCAATTCACAACAATGTTTGACTTGTGGGACTGCTTGTTTGGGTTGTAAATGGTCCACAAAATCACAAAATTCGAAAGCAATTAGAATAATTCAAGTTGCTGTCCGCTCGGTCTTGAGGTCTCTTGTTTGCTGCTACGGAATATCTCTATGTTGCTGAACTGTTTGTCGGTAATTGTCATGATAATCACATGTCCCTCTGGAGGTAAAATGTTTTTCACCCGTTTTTTATGAACAAAAGAATTCTCGATGCTTGCGCAGTGTCTCACATAAATTGACAGTTGCATCATGGTGAAACCGTCGCTCATGAGGTTTTTACGGAACATGGCATATTGTTTTCGTTGCCGTTTAGTCTCAGTGGGCAAATCGAAGAATACCATAATCCACATTGTTCGGTACTGGCTATAACGAGTATTGTCAAGCAAATCAAACGGCATCTTACTTTTGTGGCTCAAATCGAGGGTAGGAGATAAGACGCGCCTCACCTGCAAAACATTTCGCCAGCGAAGCTGTTGTCATTTCCACCGCGACCATGAGCGGCCGCCGTCGCTCTCCAAGGTAAACATCAAGAGTTGGTATTGCGAGCATATGTCGTTTGAGTTCGGTTGTTAGTTCCCCCTCTTCATCGATGTCGTTCTCATTACCTATGGTTTTGACCAGCACATCCACCCATGGGCGGTAAGGTTCCATTATATCATCGGCCAGGCAATATGCATTATATTTGTTACGGTGATGAATGCCCAAAGTGGGCAACAGACCCGACCCCACGAGGGCTCTTGCCACGATTGCGCGAAGCACGGCGTAACCGTAGTTGAGCAAGTTGTTGGGGAAATCGCCATCCCTGTCCCGCTTGAACCCCTCGACACCAGTAAAGAAGTTCCGCCAGTAGTAAGCTGCCGCACGCCCTTCGATGTTTGTGGCGTCGTCGCTCCTTACCTCGTTCGCCCAAGCAATCATATTGCTTGTTTCACACCCCGGCACACATTTGCTCAACGCATAGGCTTGGTTTATTATTTTTGCCTGTACAGTCTGTTGCCATAACTGTTTTCGCAACGGCTTAGAACTGTCGATTTGCGCCCGGAAACGTTCACTCTGTTTGGTGTGCCCCTCAAGTGGCAAAAACAGGCCCGACGGCATATGTGTAGTGCCGCAAGTAATCACCGCGCAGTTGTTCTGCAGCAGACGGTCGAGCAGACCGTGGGTGATGGTGATTTGCCGGTTGTCGAGAATCACGAGCCCTAAGTCCTCTATGGGGAAAGAGCGCGCTTCGTCATTCTCATCTTTTGTAGAGCGGAATATCAGTTGCGAGTTCTTGAGGCTAAGGTAAGCCGGATTCCCGAAATATAGAGTTCGTTTGACCATAATGTCTTATTATCAGTATTCTCCTACATGAACAATTTGCCCGAGATGGTTAACTCTGACCTTAACAATGCCCTTAAGATTGTTGACAGTTTGAATTCGAATCCACGTGGTGTTTCGCAGGGATTTCACTTCTTCCACATTCGTCTCAAGATGATGCCGGAATACATAATTACATGTTGAGAACTTTTGAACCCTGAACAGGTGTTTACTGATTTCAGCATAGTTGGCCGGGTTCATCAGGTCTATTTCCTCGGGGAAGAATCCCGTTTCCTCATCGGGGAACACGAAATATTCATTCTGCTTCATGCTGAATAGGAATTTCCATCCTTTGTCGGCGTTATATGTTTTGTCGACAATACTATGTCCTTGCAAAACGGCCGTAATCACGTCGATAAACGGAACCACATGCTCCTGCAGGTTTCCGTCGGGGTCTTGGAATATCGCGACATGATGGTTGTTACTGGTACTCACATAGTCGTTGGGTATGGGCGTGCCATCTTCGTTTGTTACGGGTGTGCCGCTTTTTGAGATTTTCTCATGCAGTGGAATTGCGTTAGTCACACCAGTGATAGTGACGCGCTTGATGGTTATCCCTTTTTCCTTGTTAAGATATATGGGATTTTCATCCAGATTGGAGAAAGCGGCCTTTGCATTACCGAATTCATTGAGCCTTTCTTTAAGTATACGACGAACGCCGTCGTCGACAACCTTATCAATTTTCAGATTCGGGTCAATCGGTTTTCGAATAGTGAAGTACTGCTCGAGCATGACGGTTTTCACCTTTTGCGGCACATTCTTGGTGTGCATTTGGTCGACATATAGCGGGTTCTTCTCAAGAGAGTTTTTCCCGGTGAATGCTTTTTTGGCGTCGCCCCCGAATTCCTGTAGACGTTTCAGGAGGGCCTCACGGTAAGCTTTGCAAGCGACCGTTGCGATTTTTTCTTCATCGAAACCAGCACCCACTTTCTCCACTTTAGTTACATATCTGAACCGCTTACCATAGACAGTTTCGTTATGCAGTTGTGCCCTTGGAGTAAGCGTGATTTGACGTTTGTTGCTGTTTCTCACCTTGTTTACATTGGGCGTTGCTACTTTGTTTTTCGCCTTTATTGAGATGAGAATCTGCTCGAGTTGTTTTTTCACCTGAGCTCTTAACTCATCGAGAGGAATAGGCGGCAGGAATTTCCGTTCCGCGATCAATCCTTTCCGTTCCTCAGGCAAGACCTTGTCGGTGCTGCTTGAGTTGAGCCGATTGAGATATTGAATGTGTTGTAGACGGGTAAAAGCTACTGTTACGGCATCCATAGCGTGGTGCCTATGGTCGTTACGCTTGCTCCAGTCGATGATTTCCTTTTTCCTCGAGCCGTCGCTTTTCACAGTTTCCCTTGTGAGTCCTTGTTCGTTGTATTTGTTCCAGTTGAGTTCCTTCAACACATCTACAAGTTGCCAGTCCTGCCGCAGTCGGTCGGTGATAGACCCAGTTGTGATAACGACGGTTCTTGTTACGTCTTTGAGCAGTTCAGCAGCTTTGCGTGTGATGTATTGAGTCTCGTTGAGGTCTCTATTGAGGAAACCTTCCACTTCTTTTCCATTTTCATATAATAGTTTGCCGTTTTCTTCCCTTGCCAGAAGTTTCTTGTATTTGGTTTGGGTGCTTTTGTCGCCGGCAAGAAAAGCGATTCTGTTTTTATAGTCCTCGAGAGCTTTTTCTCCCCACTTGTTTTTGATGTAATCGTAAGCTGTAGAATCGCCTTTCTCGATATTGACGCTGGATAATTCAATCGTCTTGTTGCTGTAAGAGTCGTCAAAGAGTTTTGCTTGCGGTATGATGTGCTCGATGTCGAACTCTCTTGAGCCAAACAGTTTCTCTTTAGGTATGAATGTGCCAGAATAGAGAGTTTTGTAAGCGTTTGGCGCCAATTCTTGATATAGTCGGTAACGTATCACATCGTTGCGGCTGGGCGATGCAATGCCGAAATCATCGACCAGAATCTTCTTTATCTCTTCGGCTTCACGTGTTGCCTTGTTGATGCTTTCGGTGGTTTTCTCTCGTTGTTCTCGCGACTGCTTCAAACTTCTTGCCAGCTCGATGTGAATCTCATCGAGTTCGGAGCCTTTCGGCAGTTCTTCCAGTATGCCATTCACCACATGAATCATCTGATTGAGAATCTTTTCGACGACAGGGTTGCGGAGGTATCCCTTAGGAAGCAGATCGAGCGATTTTTTGAGTTGTCGCGCCTCATTCTCCTCTTTGGTGATGGAGTTTTTTGAGTGTCGGTATCCAGCCTTTTCACATGCATCGGAATACTTCAACCCGTCCCGCTTCATGAACGGCAGAATCTTCAGCATTGCTTTTGTGCTGAGCGAACCGAAGTCTTGCTCAAAAACGGTTGAAGCCAGAATTGAGGCATATTGCTCAGGTAGTCCTGTGAGGTCCTGCAACTTCTTTATGAGTTTCTTGCTGCCGTCGTTGGAGTTGTCGTCGAAAGAATAAAGCAGATGCCATAGCCTGAACATCTTGTTTTGTTGCATCAGGTCGCTGTCGGCACAGTCGTCGAAATCCAAGAAACTGATGTCGTTTACATTGAGCACCTCAGTGAAAACGTCTACAATGAATCGCCTTTGGTCGTCAATTGTGCGGCTGTCGAAGTCGTCGATGTCGTGTCCAGAGACTTCGAGAATGCGTTTGTAGGCCGAAATCAATGCGGCTTGAGTTGTATTGCCCGGTAAACTTTTGAAGTTCAGTTTGTTTCCTTTTGATGGCAGATTCAGTATTTTCAGCGCATCCTTTTCGGAGATGGCTTTTACCCAATTCAGATGCCGATAAAGTTCATTGCGTTGCTCCATCGAAAGCGGTTTGCCATTGAGTTCAAGGTTGTTGATTGTCTGCCAAATTTTGAACTCTTGGAAGAGCGGTGAACTTTTAGGGCACACTCTTGGGCCGCTTATTACCTTCTTTTCTTTTCCTTCGGGAGTCTTTACTCTAATTTCCTTCGACTCAAATTCGCAGTGTGCGATAAGACCTTTCTGTGAGCGTAGTCTACGTTGATAGAATATTATGGTGTCGCATATTTTATCCTTCAATTCATCGGTCAATATTTCGGGGTAGAAATTCCGTTGTGTATCCCAAATTGTGTTGAATTCATCGATGTAGTCGTTGCGATAGAAAATAACATTCTTGAAGCTGTGATGCGGGTCGTTTCTTAATTTCTCCCACATGTATTCACCGACAGTCATCCTATTGAATGCCAGTTCTTTGCTATGATCGCTGATTTTGCCTAAATAGCCGCTGGAGTTGGATATGTCACCGTTAATCTCACCAATAACTGTGATGCACTGAGCGAGGTCGATAGTTTTGGTTGCGGCTTCGCTTCTCCATCTGTAATAGTTGATTCGCCGCTCTTTCAGTTTTACTTCTGCATTGTCGATTCCGAGCGCTTTTTTCAGGATGGAGATTGTGGCGGTTTTTGTTTTGCTGGCAATGCTTTCTCTCAGTTCGTTGTTGAGTTGCGGATAAGCATTGGCTTGAATGCCCCATATTTTATCGAGTTCATCGATTAAGTCGCTTGCATAAAACGTTGGTATATACTTTTTCCCGCTTTGGAGAATTCTGTAGGCGTATTGTCCGGGAGTAATATTATCGTTTGCGAGTTTGCGCGCGATATCCATACCGTCGATGAGTTGCCCGTCTTCCTCACTGTTCTTTGCTTTTCGGTTGCTCTTATATCCTCTTTTCTTGTTGATGCTGATGAGCACCCTGGCCAGTTCCTCAAGAGAGACTTTGTTTCTTGCAGCTTTAGCACGCAGTTGGATGGTCTCGAAAGTTGAATTTGGCCCGTCTTCGCATAATACGCTCTCATCGTTAATAATATTGGCGTCTTTGAGCACGTCGATAAGGTTGTCGCGCCGCTGGCGGTATCGTTGTAGATTCCGCCTCATTCCGCGCTTGAGAGTTCTGTCGGCGGTAGTTGTAATACTTTTACCTTTTTCAAAATTGCCTTTTTCATCGGTTGTGAGCGTGCTCATTCTTACGCCCATTGCCGCAATGCTTGATTTCTCTTCGGGTTTCTCTGCTTGGTTGACCAAGGCCCATCCGATACTGTTTGAGCCTAAATCGAGTCCTAATACTTTCTTCATAAGGTATGTTTTTTAAGCAATAACAATTGGAAATAGACCGCAAAATTAAAGGTTTTCCCCGTTTTTTTCAAAAAAAAACACCCCAAATTTTGTGGTATTGTAAAAAATGTGTACTTTTGCAGGACAAAATTCGAGCAATTCACAATAAGGAATTTTTCCGTTGTGAAAACATCAAGAGCACGACTTCGGTCGTGTTCTTTTTTTACCCAAATCTACGGAGGTTGGGGAGATATCTAACCACGGATTCCACGAACAACGAATTTTACGAATTTATACGAATTGAATTATCTGCGGAGGGCGGGAAGATATCTAACCACGGATTTCACGGATTGGCTCGGATTGGATTTCTACGGAGTTTGGGGAGGGGTGGGTGCTATGTCCCCAAGTGCGCGTTGCGTACATGGGGTTTCGCCGGTTGTTAGGTCTCCGACCTATATATCTTTCGTGACTATGTTCGTGACTATGTTGGGACAGTGGGCATGGGTGCTGTGGGCGTGGGGGGGCGCCGGGTGTTGGGTCTCCGACCTAACAAAATTAAAAATCCTCTAATGCCGGGGGGGCAATAGAGGAGGCGGTATGGTGTTCTTAAGAATAATTACTTAGTTGACCACACGGCATGCACCGCGATAGCGGGGTGCGTAGTAGGACTCGGTGGAGTGGCTCACGGTGATGCCACGGTGTACCGAGGCGTGAATGAACGAGAAACCGCCTTCGTCGGTTCCGACAACGATGCCCACGTGTCCGATTCTGGGGCCGCCACCGCGTCCGCTGAAGAACACGAGGTCGCCGGGCTGCAGGTTGCTCTTATCGACGATTGTACCGTCGTTGATTTGATAAGTTGCTGAGCGGTTGAGCTCATAGCCGAAATTGCGGTATACGTAGCTGGTGAATCCTGAGCAGTCGAAGCTCGAGGGGCCTGAAGCGCCATAGCGATAACGCACACCACGGAAGGTGTGGGCGTAGTCGAGGATTCTTTTGATTTGTTGTTCGCGATCGATAGGAGCTGTCGCGTCGATGATTCTTTGCAGCGTGTTGTCCACCATTCCTGGTGCTGCTTCGGGTGCTGCCTCGGGAGCTGCGTCGGCAATCTCGGCCTGTGCTGCTCCAACTCCCATAATTATTGCTAATGCTAAAACTGAAGTTCTTACTCTCGAATTAATTTTGTAAAAAATGTTCATTAATTTGTTTGCCGCTGCCCCTTTCCGCTTTGAGGGGCTGGTTGCGTTCTTATTTTAAATGTTAATAAAGTGATTTTGTTCGTTTGCTGGTGCAAAGGTAGTGCAAAATCGCGTTAGCGGCCAAACCCTTTAAACATTCATAAACATTTGTGATTTGGCCGTCGTTGCGGGGGTTAAACGATTTACTTTCCCATGTACAACCCGTTCGGAGCATCCGTCGGAGAGAGTCGAAAAATAAAAAAATTACATTTTTTAACTTAAAATTAGATTTAAAAACAGCGATTCCGGGGGATTTCTTACTCGGAGAACTCAGGGTTCTCGGAGGCGGAGGACGGTGGGTTGCAGCAAGGTGGCTGAGGGGGCTTGGCCGGAGACGGCGATGCGCAGCGTACGCGGCGCGTGGGACAGTAGTCTGACGGGCAGCGGTGCGTTGAGAACGCCCCTGACGTTGTATCGGCACACGAGTGCTCCGTGGCAGGAGTGTCCTTGTTCGGCGCGCAGTTCGAGACTTAGGTTGAGGTTCTCGCCGAAGATGTTCCACTCGGCGCTGTCGAGCCGTCGGCCATGCCATTGCGGTAGCGGCACCGGCTGCGAGAGGTAGCTGATGTGGACGCTGCCCGAAGGCCGCTCGTCCTTCATGTCGAGGATATTTCCCGTGTCGCGCTCTATCGCCAGGCAGCAAGCGGCGTCGCTGTAGAGGCTCACGACGGCCACGGTACGCCGGGACACTCGTCCTGAGGGCTCGACGGCGGCAAGCGTGCCGTTGCTCTCGAGCATGAGCAGTTCGCGGTATCGCTCGTTCCAAGCCATGGCTGTGAGCGCTTCGAGCCGGCAGCGTCGCGTGACCACGGCGCCCTTTATGCTGCACAGGAACCCGTCGGTGTCGACCATCCACACGCTGTCGCCGCCCATCACGGGAGCGACAGCCGTGTCGGGCACGGTGACTGCGAGCAGTCGCGGCTCGCCCAGGGTGCCGCTTGTTGACTGCGACATGACGAAGATGCCCTCACGCGTGAACAGATATACCGGATAGCGTCCGTATCCGCCGGAGTAGATGGGTTTGAGTGCGGCCCCGAGAGCGAGAATCTCGCTACCGGCGGCGGCTGTTTCCTGTTCGACAACAAACGGGTTGGCCCGCCGCGAAATCACGAGCGCGCCTGTCGCGGGTTCGATATCGCCACTGCTGGGCAGCGCGGGCGGTGTGCCAGCCGAGAGCGCGTTGTTCTGCAAGTCGGCGCTGACGAAGAACGCCAGCCCGGCGTCGTGCCAGGGTTCGAGCGAGAACGTGGCCACGCGGTTGCCCACGGCCACTGTGAGACGTGCGGCGCGAGAGTCGGGAAAGGCGACGAGCGGCCCGAGGGCGTCGAGCGCATCGATGGTCCACTGCGTGGTGACGACAGCCGCGCCGTGGTCGGTTGCCAGTTCGGCGCTCACGACGGCTGTCGGCGTGTCGGCGGCCGAGGCCCTCACTCCGTACTGCTCAGGCGACCAGCTGTTCACCAGTTGCCTGCCTGCGGGCGCCTGGTACATCAGTCCGTTGTAAGCCAACGCGCACCCACCGCACTGGCGATGACCTGCCGCCGCCGTGGCAGCGGCGAAGAACGCCACCGGGACAGAGGTCGACGCCGATACATGGTCGAGGCTGAACACGCCTCGGTCGAGGTCGGCGAGCCGCGTGGTCGACGCCACGAGATGCCATCGCGAGCGGGTGAGCACCGACACCATCGTTGGTGCGGGCACCGCCTCCGGCTCGGTGTCGAGCAGATAGCGCCGCGTACCCGCCGACGTGGAAACGGCGCAGCGGTAGCTGACCGTGGCGGCGAGGTCGACCACCGGCGCTGCCGGCGTGGCGTACACATCGACGCTCTTGACCAGACCGTGCCAGTCGCTGTCGATTCCCGCGATCACCTCGGGCTCGACGGCAAACGAGCGGAACGAGGCTGTCGCCGCGTCGGCCCCGGTGAAGCGTCCCCCGCTCTGCACCACCTCGGCCACCGCCATGCGGCTTGTGGTGAGCAGTTCGCCCCCTATCAGCACCGGCGCGCTTGCCCATAGCAGGGAGTCGTCCCAAAGCCTCACGGCATACCGCGCCAGCACCGGTCCCGTGAACCGGCGGTCGTGCCTCGCCAACGCCAGCGCATCGTCCCACGCGCGGTTGACGGCAGCGCTCACCGCCGCCACATCGGCCGGCGCGAGCGGAGCCTGCCACTGGGTGTATTCGCCGGTGAACGTGACCGCGGGAATGTTGACGGTGTGGCTGGCCATAGAGGCGGCCCGCAGACGCAGACGCGGCACTGCCGAGGCCGGATTGAGCACGGCATAGCCAGTGCCGCGCCACAGCAGGTATACCCGTCCTTCGGTGGTGAGCAGCACGATGAAGCGCCCCAGACGGCAGGCGCCGGTACAGTCGCCCGTGAGCGTCGTCACCGTGACCCCTCCGCAGCGCACCTCGCGACCGCGCAGCGTGAGCAAGCGTTCGTCGTCCCGAATCAGCAGGCGTTCATCGGCCGCCGCCGTCCCCACCACGGCTGGCGTCCCCACCACGGCAAGCGCGCCGTCACACTCGCGCAGGTTAACACACTCGGCGGCCACACCCACTGGCGCGGCCTCCGCATTACAGGCCTGAATCGCGGCCTGCGGCACAATTCTGATGGTTTGTTTCGTGTTTTTCATAGCTGTATACGTTTATATAAATACCACGCAAACATAACCCAACAGGCCGCAGGCAGCCAATAGCAATTTGATGATGGTGTGTCATGAATAAAAAGCGGGAACTAATGGCACCGCTGGCGCGGTGGAAATTTTTCAAAATTTGATTCAAAATTTTTCATGGTTATGCGGTGCGGGACAGTGGTTGTGTTCTGCGGAGTTTGGGGAGTTGTTATGTCCCCAAGTGCGCGTGCATGGGGTTTCTCCGGTTGTTAGGTCTTCGACCTAAAACTGATGGTGTGTCATGAATAAAAAACGGGAACTAATGGCACCGCTGGCACGGTGGAACCACGAAGTGCTCGCGACCCGGAGGGGAGCCCGAAGGGCAAGCGCAGCGCAGCAAATTTTTCAAAAACACACAGTTAACGCCTCCACGCCGTCAAAGGCGTGAAGGCGTTAACTGTCCCAGTTTCTCGGAGATTTCCGAGGACTTTAAGCAATCACACTGCCTATCCTACATCCTCAATGAGAGCCGAGGCCCTCTTTATTTCACGAGCGGGAAGAGGCCGTAGAGCAGGCCGTCGATGCGCTTGGTGACCTGGCTGAAGTCTTCGGGGCGGTCACCGAACTTGCAGTTGTCGCCGTCGATAATCATGAGTTGTCCCGGATAGGTCTCAATCCATTCCTCGTATCGCCGCTCGAGCCCCTGAAGGTAGTCGAGTCGCATCGTCTGCTCGTATTCGCGTCCCCGTTTCTGGATTTGCCCTACGAGCGTCGACACGCTCGATCGGATGTAAATCATGAGGTCGGGCAGCTTGACGAGCGACATCATGAGTTCGAAGAGGTCGCAATAGTTGTTGAAGTCCCGATCGCTCATCATCCCCTGCGCGTGCAGGTTGGGTGCGAAGATGCGCGCGTCCTCAAAGATTGTTCTGTCCTGGACAATCACGTCGTCGGTCTTCGAAATTTCGACCACATCCTTGAATCGCTGGTTGAGGAAGTAGATCTGAAGGTTGAACGACCACCGCTTCATGTCGGCGTAGAAGTCTTCAAGATAGGGATTGTTGTCGACCGACTCATAGCGTGGTTTCCAACCGTAGTGTTCAGCCAGAAGGTTGGTGAGAGTGGTTTTGCCGCAACCGATGTTTCCTGCTATAGCTATATGCATAATTGTAAAGGTGTTATGGTGTTTTTGATATTTCTTCGATGGGGAACAGCCCGTAGAGCAATGCGTCGATGCGGCGGGTGATTTGCTTGAAGTCCTCGGGTCGGTTCTCAAAGTCGAGGTTGTCCTTCTCCACAATCATCACCCTGCCCTTGTACTGCTTTGTGATGAAGTCCTCGTATCGCCGGTTCAGGTTCTCGAGATAGTCGAGCTGCATCGTCTGCTCGTATTCGCGTCCGCGCTTCTGTATGTTTTCGACCAGGTGTGACACCGACGCTCGCAGGTAAATCATGAGGTCGGGGAGCTTGATTACCGAGAGCATCTGCTCAAACAGCCCCATGAACGTGTTGTAGTCGCGGTCCGAGAGGTTGCCCATGGCCTTGTTGTTGGCCATAAACACATACACACCCTCGAAGATGGAGCGGTCCTGCACGATGGTGCCTGGCGACTGGGCGATGGCGAGCAGGTCGCGGAAGCGTTCTTTGAGGAAATACACCTCGAGGTTGAACGACCATCGATGTATGTCGTGATAATAGTCTTCCAGATAGGGATTGTTGTCGACCGACTCGTAGCGTGGCACCCATCCGTAGTGCTGCGTGAGCAGTTTGGTGAGTGTGGATTTTCCCGAGCCGATATTACCTGCGATAACGATGTGCATGAGAAGAATAGTTTTTCGCTCGCAAAAATACAAATTTTTCGCGACACCCCAATAAAGAATTCACAATTTTTACCAAAAAAGCTGCGCCAGCCGCTTGTGTTGAGAATTCCTCCACGCCAGCGGAGCCCCACTTCGTTCAACGGTGCCAAGGAGTGTTTGGAGTTTTTTATAAACAACTCCCACAACTCCGCAGAACATAAAAAATCGCTACGGAGGCAAGGAGTGTTTTATTTTATAAACCCTGGACTCCGCAGAATGCGCCTAATCGCTACGGAGGCAAGGAGTGTTTGGAGTTTTTTATAAACAACTCCCTCAACTCCCGGACTCCGCAGAACACCCCAGATAGGTGCGACGATGTACGTACCGTCGGGACCAGCCTTTTAATTGCGGGATTTCTTGGAGAGGCGGCGGCCAATGATGTAGTTGCGGGCGTAGATGAAGATGCCTGCGCTTTGTCCGAGGATGAGCACCCAGTCGACACGGCGAATTCCGTAGACGAGAATCAGCAGCGACCCGATGATGCTAATCATCCAGAAGGTGGGAGGCAGCAGCGACTCGTGCTTTTTCACGCTGGCGACGACCTGGAAGGCGTATCGCGACAGGTAAACGACCTGTCCGCACGTGCCGTAGATCATCCACGCCAGGGGTATTTCGGGATTGTGGATAAAGCGGTCGACGAGTTGCGGCGCATGCCACACCGTGGCGGCGAGCGCCACCAGCGGCACCAGATAAAGCACGACCCTCACCGGCAGCGGCACCCGCCGCCACGCGCCCTTGTAGTCGAGGTTGAGTACATAGACGTAGAACGAGACCATCTGCCCGATAAGAATCACGATGTCCTCACGGAACCATCCGTAGACGAGCATGAAGCAGCACCCGACGAGCGAGAACGCCCAATAGCCCGTGGGCGAGACCACGCGCTGGTAGCGCTCGGTCATAATCCACTGCACGAGCTGTCGCGCGCCGTAGCATCCCTGCGAAGCCAGGCCGATGAGGAAGAGGACCGTGCTGTTCATGTCGGGTGATAAAGAGTTATCGCGTCGTGTTTGCTCAGAGGTCGGCGTAGGGCAGCATGGTAAGCATGTCGGCAAGTTTCTGCGCGGCCTCCGAGAGTTGCGAGCCCACCATCGATTTCAGGAAGAACGGCAGGTCGACCTCGATGGCCGCCTCGACGTCGGTGGTGTCGTCGCCGGCGTCGCTCAGGGCAATCGCCAGGCCGAGTTCGACAGGCGCGTTGAGAGTGACAAAATTCACTCGCTCGGGTTCCACACAGTCGCTCAGTTGCAGTTTCACCGGTCCCATAGGCGAGTCGATGCTGATGCCGTCGGCCTCGAAGCGTATTTTCTCAAGGTTCTCGCGTGCCTCGTCGCTCATTCGCTCGAAGTTTCGGTCGAGTTGCTGCCGGAACACCTCGGGGTTGGAGAGTTTGCTGTAAACCAGACTGATGTTGTGTGCTATGTTGCGCTTTTCGCTTTTATATGATGACATAGTAAACTGTTTTTAGTGATTAATCGATATCGAGCGGACTCGCGGTCCAGTTTGCCGGGTCGGCGTGCCACTCATGCAGAATGCTCTCGGTGTCGGGCGACAGTTTCTCCAGCTCGCGCAGCACCTCGATTGCGGCATTGAAGCCTGTGAGCCTCACGAACGGCAGTCCTTCGGCGTCGATGGCGCGCTTAGCCTGGTCGAACTCATACGAGAAGAGCGCCACCCCGCCCATGACGTCACCGCCGGCGAGCATCACGGTCTGCGACGCCCGCAGCAGGTTCGCTCCCGTTGAAAGGATGTCCTCGAGGAGCACCACTTTGTCACCGGGCTTGATGTTGCCCTCGATGAGGTTCTCGAGGCCGTGGTCCTTGGGCGTGGCCCGCACGTAGACGAACGGCAGCCCGAGGTCGTCGGCCACCAGCGCTCCGAGTGCAATGGCGCGTGTCGACACGCTTGCGATGAGCTGCACGTCGGGGTACTGCTCAAGAATCACGCGCGCAATCTCTACTTTCACATAGTTGCGCACGGCTGGCGACGACAGCGTCACCAGATTGTCGGTATAGATGGGCGACGACCAACCGTTACGCCACACGAATGGGCTGTCGGGTTGGAGCTTGATGGAGCTGACCTTTATCAACTTTTTGGCTATTGCCTTGCTTAGCTCTTTCATAGTTTTCAGTGGTTTTACATTTTTCGGCCGCAAAGATACAAAAAAATATGTAAAATGTAAGATGTAATATGTAAAATGTGAGTTTTTCTTGTGTTCTTGAAATGCTTGAAATGCATTGAAATGCCAGCTGATGTCTTTTGCACTTCTGTCAAAACCATGAAGACAAAAGCGGAATTGATATTGGTGGCAAAGGCGCTGTTACGATATCTTTGCCGCAAAACGTTATTTGTTAATTATTTATCCTTATTATCATGAAACAGAACAGCAGTAAAATGGCTTCGGCCATACTCCGGGCGGCCTACGACGCGTGGCAGGCCGCCGCGGGCCTGCGGCAGTCCCGCGCCCGCAACAAGCGATTCACCTACGGCGACCAGTGGGGCGACGTGACCCGCGACAACTACGGCGCGCTGGTGACCGACTACGAACGCTTCAGCACCGACGGCTCGGTGCCTGTGACCAACAACCTGCTCCGACAGCTGGTGAAGACCGTGGTGGGGCGGTTCCGCGCGCAGTATCTACATCAAGGCGCCAAGGTCGACAGCGAGCAGGGAGTCACCAACCTCGACGACAACGTGAGCGCGCTCGACGAACTCGACAGCCGCGCGCTGGAGGAATTCCTGATTTCGGGGTGCTGCATCCAGCGCATCGACAACAAGCAGGTGACAAACGTGAACCTCAACCGCTTCTTCGTCAATCAGTTCAACGACCCGCTGGGCCGCGACATCGAACTCATAGGGCAGCTTCACGACCTGCCGGTGAGCGAGTTGCTGCGCCGCGTCTCGCGCGGCGACCGCGCGAAGGCGGCATGGGTGCGCCGTCTCTACAGCACCGAAGCCGACGGCCGTACCGCCGACTTCGCCACAGCCATCGGCGCCGACTCGTCGACGGGCACGCAGTTCTGGCACGGCAACGGCAACAAATGCCGCGCCATCGAGGTGTGGACACTCGAGAGCCACGAGGTGGTGCTGGCGCACAACCGCAAGACGGCCACGGTGAGCGTCGAGCCAGTGTCGGCACTGCGTAGGCTGCAGCGCGATAAGGGCCTGGACCTGCGCTGGGACATCGTCACGCGTTGGCACTGCCGCTGGTACTCGCCCATGGGCGACCTGCTTTTCGAGCAGGAGTCGCCGCTGCCCGACGGCCTGCATCCGTTCGTCGTGAAATTCTACCCGCTGACCGACGGCGAGGTACACGCCTTCATCGAGGACGTGATCGACCAGCAGAAATACGTCAACCGGCTCATCACACTCATCGACCACATCATGCAGGCCAGCGCCAAGGGAGTGCTCATGTATCCCGAGACGGCACTGCCCGACGGCTTCTCGTGGGAGGACATCCGTCAGGTGTGGCGCCGCTGCAACGGCATCCTGCCCTACTCGCCCACGATGGGCGGCGACCGTCCGCAGCAGATTTCGAGCAACAACACCGACATAGGCGCCTACGACATGATTGAATTGCAGCTCAAGCTGCTGGAGGACATCAGCGGCGTGGGCGGCGCGCTGCAGGGGCGCAACATCAACACGGCCGGCAGCGTGAGCCTCTACCGCAGCGAGGTGATGAATGCCAGCATAGCGCTGACCGACGTCTTCGACACGTTCAACGCCTGGCGGCACGAGCGCGACGCCCGCCTGGGCGGCACCTCGTCGCCCCGCAGATAAAAAGAGGGTTTGCAACACCCCAATTATACATTTTTGGCAGTCCCTATGTTTGCAGCCGCAAAAGCAAACATAGGGACTGTCAAAAAAAACAGTTGTCTTCGCCAGCGTTGCGTACGGCGGTCAATACTCGAAGCTGCTGCCGCCGAGGAACTCACGCAGCAGACTCGTGCGCGGGATGTCGTTCTCCTCGAGCGGGTCGAAGTAGCGCAGGAATCGCAGCAGGCGGTTGGCCTCGGCAAACTCGGGCACGTTGCTCGGTATCTCGCGCAGGATGGGCTCGGCGTGGGTCTTCATCACGGCCAGCTCGAAGAGCAGCGACGAGTTGAACATGGCGTCGGCGTTCTCCTGGAACGGGAAAATCCATTTCTCTTCGCCTCGGCGCACACTCGGCCATCGGGCGATGGTGTCCTGGGCGCTGGCGCCGCGGTACTTGCTGTCGCGGATGATGCGTCGCAGCAGACGGTTGTCGCTGGTCGACACCCAGTTGTGGTCGTCGATGCTGAGCGTGGTGAGCGCCGAGACATAGACGCGGTATTTCTGGTGCTCGGGAATGGCGGCGGTGAGTTCGGGATTCAGGCCGTGTATACCCTCGATGAGCAGGATGTTGTTGTCGTTGAGCTGCAGCGTGTTGCCACGATACTCCCGCTGGCCGGTGGTGAAGTTGTAGGTGGGCATCGCCACCTCTTTTCCGGCGATAAGGTCGTTCATGTCCTTGTTGAACTGCTCGAGGTCGAGAGCGTAGAGCGACTCGTAGTCGTAGTCGCCGTTCTCGTCGCGGGGGTTATGCTCGCGGTCGACGAAATAGTTGTCGAGCGAAATCATCTTCGGGATGATATAGTTGGTGATGAGCTGGATGGCAAGGCGCTTCGACGACGTGGTCTTGCCGCTCGACGACGGGCCGGCGATGAGCACCACGCGCGTGCCCTGCTCGTGGTAGCGCTGCGTGATGTCCTGGGCCATCGAGGCGAACATCTTGTCGTGCAGGCTCTCGGCCACGGCGATGAGCAATGGCGCCTTCTTCTCGCGAATGGCGCGGTTGAGCGTACCCACGTCGTCGAGGCGGATAATGTCGTTGAAATGGGTGTAACGCATGAAGGCTCCGAACATCTTCTCCATCTTCACCTGCTTTGCCACCTGCGACGGATTGGCGCGGTCGGGGCCGAGCAGCAGCATGCCGTCCTTGTAGGGCACCAGGTCGAACACCTGGATGATGCCAGTGGTGGGCACGAGCGGGCCGTAGTAGCTGTCGATGATGTTGTCGAGTTTGTAATAGGTCGTGTAGAGTTCGTTGTAGGTGCTGAGCAGTCGCACCTTGTCGTTGAGGCCCTGACGGCGGAACATCTCGATGACGTCGACCGTGAGGCGCTCGCGACGGCGGAATGTCATGTCCTGGTCGACAATCTCACGCATGCGGGTGCGGATGGCGGCGATTTGCTCGGGCGTCAGTTCGTTGTCGTCGTGCTTGATGCGGCAGTAATAGCCGCCGGCTATCGAGTGCTCGATGCGCAGGCGTTGGCCTGGGTGCAGGTCGGCGATGGCCTTGTAAAGAATCATGCACAGCGACCGCAGATAGGCGTTGTAGCCCATCGAGCTATTGATGTCGAGAAACTGCACCACCTTGGGCCGGAACAGCTGGAAACGCAGGTCTTCCACCTTGTTGTTCACCAGTGCGCACAGCGGTTTCATGGGCAGCCTCGTCTGTATGGTCTCGTACACGTCGAGCAGGGTGTCGCCACCGTCGATATCGATATATTCCTCGGTATTCTTACAGTATATTTTCAGTTCGTCAATCATAATAATGTATTACTTTTGCTAATGGTTTTTACTATGGCTTCAGGCTATTTTTTGAGCCGAAGCAACCGCAAATTTAAATAAAAAAACGCATAAATGGCAAAAATCTTAAAAAAATCGACAAAAAATTACTAACTTTGCGGCACAATCACGACAAAGGATATGGCCAGAAACAAGAAAAAACCTGAGGTATTACTACAAGAAGGACAATTACTGGGTAACGGAAAGTACCGCATCGTCAAGTGTCTCGCTTCGAGCGACTACAGCATCACTTACGAGGCTTTGGTCACCGCGTTCAAGACCCGCTGCATAGTCAAGGAACTGTTCTATAAAGAGCTGAACGACCGCGACTTCGGCAGTCCGTACATCAAGGTTAACGGCGACGAGCAGGACAAGGCGTTGTTTGCCCACCAGAAGAAGATTTTCATCAACGAGGCGCGCCGCATGAGTTCGGTACGCAACGACCACCTGGTTCCCATTCAGGACGCTTTCGAGGACAACGGCACAGCATATCAGGTGGTGAACTACCTCGAGGGACAGACCCTCGAGGAACTGCTCGAGAGCAACGGCAGCCCGCTCGACGAAGAGCGCGCCGCCGACATCCTGCGCCAATGCCTCACGGCGCTGCAGTCGCTGCACAATTTCGGCCTGCTGCACCTCGACATCAAGCCCGGCAACATCTTCATCACCAAAGACGGTCAGGCGAAGCTCATCAACTTCGGGGTGTGGCGCATGATGCCCGACATCGACACCGTGCTCAAACTGCCGTCGGGCTACACGCTGCGCTATTCGCCCGACGAGATTGTGGAAAAGAAGCAGGACCGATGGGGAGCGTACACCGACCTCTACTCGCTCGGCGCCACCACCTACGCCATGCTCTCGGGAAAAATCCCGCCCAAGACCGGCGACATCATGGAGGACGGCGAGAAGGCGTTCGACTTCCCGGCCGGCATCCGCCCCGCCATGCGCGAACTGGTGATGTGGATGATGACGCCGCGACGCAAGGGACGGCCGCAGTCGGTGGCAGCTGTGATGAAAAAGCTCAACGAACTGCCGCCCGTCGAGCAGGCAGCACCCGCGCCCGAACCCGCGCCGGAACCCGAACCCACACCCGCGCCGGAACCCGTTGCGCAGGCTCAGGCCTACACTCCCGCGCCGTCGCAGCCGGCCTACAACGCGCCTGCATCGCAGGCTCCGGTCTATACCCCTACCCCATCGCAACCGGCCTACAACGCACCTGTATCGCAGGCTCCGGTCTATACCCCTACCCCGTCGCAACCGGCCTACAACGCGCCCGTATCGCAGGCTCAGCCCTACACTCCCGCGCCGTCGCAGCCGGGCTATATGCCCGCAGCGCAGCCGGCCGCGTACAACGGCGCTTACGACGACATCGACGGGAAGACCCAGATCGCGGCTCCGCGCGCAGCGGCGTCGATGCCCAATGCCTACGAGCCGTACGCCGGACAGGCTTACGGCGGGCAATACGAGCCTTATAATGAACCCTACAACGAAGAAGCCTATGAGGAGCCTTACGACGAGCCGAAGAAAAGCAACTTGCCGCTTATCCTCATCATCGCCGGCGCGGCCGTCGTAACCACTATCGTCATTATCGGATTGTTCATGTGGCTCGGTGGCGACGACTACAGCTCATCGGTCGACGACGACAGCCAGACCGAGAGTATCACCAACGGTTTCTCGGTTAGAAACGGGCTCACGACCACCGAGGGTATAAACGCCAACGCGTTCTATTACAACGAAGTGAGAGACATCAATTTCACCATCAACAACGCGAACTCCAGCATGGTGGATGTAACGGCGTCGTTCGTCGTCACACGAACCAACGCCTACAGTTCATCAACCACCGGTGCGACTAAACTCGTGATTTCGGGCAACGACAGCGACAACCGAAACGTCTACTTCGAACTCCGTCCCGACTCCAGAACCGAAATCAACTACTCCGACGCCTTGCGCCGTCACGGCGGATACCGCATCAACATGACTTTCAGCGGCTCCGTATCACGGCGCGACCTCGAGAAAGTGAACAACCGTCGCACGTCGAACACCCTCGTGCTGAACTGACAGAGTCCCCTCCCACTCCTTTGACATAAGGAGGGCATACATTTACTCCCCGAACTCCGTAGAATGCGCCTAATCACTACGGAGTCAAGGAGTTAATGGAGTTTCATATTTAAAAACAACTCCTGCAACTCCCCGAACTCCGTAGAATGCGCCTAATCGCTACGGAGTCAAGGAGTTAATGGAGTTTATTTTTTTGAAAACAACTCCCACGACTCCCCAAACTCCGTAGAACCCCAATCCGTACCAATCCGTGAAATCCGTGGTTAGATATCTCCCCGAACTCCGTAGAGAACCCAATTACAGCGGGTTCGACGCGGTGCGTCACTGCTCCGGCGTATCGAGGTCGGAGGCCTTGCCGGTGAACTCCGGACGGCGTTTCTCGAGGAAGGCATTGATGCCCTCGAGGTAGTCGGCGCCCTTGTACACACGTGTGCGGTATGCGTTGATGCGCTCAAAGCCTTCCGACGAAATCACCGACGAGGCCTTCGACAGCACACGGAACTGCCGCTTGATGGCGCTTATCGACATCACCGAGTTCCGCCTCAATGGTGTGAGGAAATGCTCCTCGAGCACGCTGTCGAGCTCGTCGACAGGCGCCACACGGTTGATCAGACCCACATTCAGCGCGTCGTCGGCCTCGATGGGCGTCGCCAGGAAGAACATCTCACGTGCCTTGTTCAGTCCCAACTGGTTGACGAAGTGCATGATTCCCGACGCATTGTAGGGAATGCCTATTTTGGCCGGAGTGATGGCGAAGGTGGCATTCTGCGAGGCCACAATCATGTCGCAGCTCAGACAGAGGTCGCACGCACCACCCCAGACGCTGCCGTTGACACAAGCGATGACCGGTATGGGCACCTCCTGCACCTTGTGCAGCATCCGCTCCATAGGCACGTCGTAGGCCAGCGGGTCGCTGCCGTCCTGCGGCAGTTCGTGGATGTCGTGTCCGGCGCTCCACACGCCGTGGCGGCACTGCGCTTTGATTACCACCGCCACACACTCGCTGGTGTAGGCATGTCTCAATGAGTCGACGATGTCGGCGCACATGCGGTCGCTCAAGCAGTTCAGCCTCTCGGGGTTGTTCATCTCGATGAAGCATATTCTGTCCTCAATCGTCACGTTGACGAGTTTGGCTTTGCTGTTCTCTTCCATGTTACACTGTATTTTATAATCCCATCACCGCCTTGACAAGCAGCAGCACGATAGGAATGGTTATCACGAAAATGCCCAGGATATCTATTATCACTCCCGACTTGAACATCTTGGTAATAGGCACAAAACCGGAGGCGTAGACAATAGCGTTAGGCGGTGTGGACACCGGCATCATGAAGCCCAGCGACGACGCCAGAGCCACGCCCACTGCCACGGGTATAGGGCTGAAGCCCAGCGACAGCGCCGTGCCTATCGCGATTGTGCCGATGAGGTTCACGGCCGCGGTGTGGGAGGTGAACTCCGACAGCAGCAGCCCCGCCACGCAGAAGATGGCGATAAACACAACCTCCGACGGATTGCCGCCCAGCATCACCTTGATGCCGTCGCCCACCCACTGCGACAGACCCGTGGTGTACATCATCGCACCCATCGCCATGCCGCCGCCGAAAAGCAGCAGCGTGCCCCAGTCGATGCCCTCCATGCCGGCTTTCCAGCTGAGGGTCTTCTCGCCTTTGCCTTTCCCCGACGGAAGGAAGAACAGCAACAGGCCGCCCACCATGGCCGCGATGGCCTCGGGGCAGTGGTCGTTGAACGACTTCACCGCGTCGGAGTTGGCGCCGTAGAAGAGGCTTATCACACTCGGAGCCACCCACAGCACCACGGCCAGACAAAACGCGAACAGCGTGTTTTTCTGGGCGCGCGTCCACTTGCCGAGCGCGTGGGCACGCTCAGCGATGAACTCGCGCGCGCCCTCGATGTGCTTCACGTCGGCCGGGAACATTCTCCACAGAACGAAATAAGCCACAACGAAGTACAGCACCATTGCCACCACGCCCCATATCATCCAGCTGAAAAACGACACCGTGGGCGCATCGGGCGCCTGCTGCTCGACGAAGCCCAGCATCATGATGTTAGGCGGTGTGCCGATGGGCGTGAGCACGCCGCCTATCGAGCACGCGTAGGCCGTCATAAGCATCAAGCCCGTGGAATACTTGTATTTCGAGAGGTCGATAATCTTGCCGTTGGCGGCCATCATGTCGCGGATGGCCTCGAGCAGGCCCAGCGAGATGGGGAACATCATCGCAGCAGTGGCGGTGTTGCTGATCCACCCCGAGCAGAGCATACACGCCAGACCGATGGCGAGAAAAATCCGCCTGGGAGAGTCGCCCACCCATTTCATCGACATGATGCCGTAGGCAATGCGTTTGTCAAGCCCGTTCACCATCATGCCTTTGGCAAGCAGGAAGCCGCCCATAAAGAGGAATATCATAGGGTTGGCGAAGGCCGAGAACGCGCCGTCGACAGGCGCCACGCCCAGCAGCACACACAGCACCGGGCCCAGCAGCGACGTCACCGGAATCGGCACCGGCTCCGTCACCCACCATATCGCCACCAGCGACATCACCGCCAGCAGGTGGTGAGCCGCAGGGGCCAGTCCGTTTATCGGTATGAACCACACCACAATAGCCAACAGCGGGCCCAGCACCGCTCCCAGCAGGCGCCGCGTCCTGTCGGCGCCGCCGCCTCCGCCCCTTAAATCTTCTTCAGCTTTCATCGCGCACAATTTTACATATCAGGTCGCAAAGATAACAAAAAATCACCTTCACCAAAGCAAAATCCCAGAAAAAAACGACGACGCACCATACATCGACCTCAGCGCGACCAACCCCTTCATCAAAAAGGCCACACCATATTTCATCGACAACGACTCCGCAACAGCCATAGCCGCCGAGCCCAACTAACCCCTCCCTAAAGTCCTTAAGGTCCCTAAGGTCCTTAAAGTCCCTAAAGTCCTTAAGGTCCTTAAAAAAACGAAAGCTGCCGTAAATCGTGTGATTTACAGCAGCTTTGCTCGGTACCCAGAGCCGGGGTCGAACCGGCACGGGTGTTACCCCACTGGTGTTTGAGACCAGCGCGTCTACCGATTCCGCCATCTGGGCTCG
>JBGUHM010000089.1:0-26516 GCA_045112115.1 Sodaliphilus sp.
CTCAATTTCAGCACCCCATTAAAAGAGTTTTACAAACATTTTTACTAACTTCGCATCATAATATGCACTTGCTTGTTGACTCTTTAATCGAGCCTACCATTTTTTCAATTTAATTATTTTTATATGGTTTTTTGTTGGTAGGTACGGATTTTTTTGTACCTTTGCGGGAGTTTACTCCGACTTTTCGGAAATTATTCAATTAATAACTATAAATCAACCATTTACTTAAAACTTATGAGTAAAGAAAAGAAATTCATGACCTGTGATGGCAACCAGGCTGCCGCTCACATCAGTTACATGTTTACCGATGTTGCAGCTATCTACCCCATCACTCCGTCATCAACCATGGCTGAGCATGTCGACGAATGGGCTGCCGCCGGGCGTAAGAACATCTTCGGCGAAAAAGTGCTTGTACAGGAAATGCAGAGTGAGGCCGGTGCCGCAGGTGCCGTGCACGGATCGTTGCAGGCTGGTGCTCTCACCACCACCTACACCGCTTCGCAGGGTCTGCTTCTGATGATTCCCAACATGTACAAGATTGCCGGTGAGCTCCTCCCGGGCGTGTTCCACGTTTCCGCTCGTACGCTGGCTTCACACACCCTCTGTATCTTCGGTGACCACCAGGACGTGATGGCTACTCGCCAGACCGGTTTCGCTATGCTCGCCGAGGGTAGCGTGCAGGAGGTGATGGACCTCGCTGCCGTGGCTCACTTGAGTGCTATCAAGGGACGCGTGCCGTTCGTTAACTTCTTCGACGGATTCCGCACTTCGCACGAGATTCAGAAGGTTGAGGCTCTCGACCAGGACGACCTCGCTCCACTCGTGGACTATGAGGCTCTGGCCGAATTCCGCCGCCGTTCGATGAACCCCGACAGCCCCGTTACCCGTGGTACCGCTGAAAACCCCGACGTCTTCTTCCAGCACCGCGAGTCGTGCAACGACTACTACACCGCCGTTCCCGGAATCGTCGAGGAATACATCAACAAAATCAACGAAATCACTGGACGCAAGTACGGTCTGTTTGATTACTACGGAGCAAAAGACGCCGACCGTGTAATCATCGCCATGGGTTCGGTTACCGAGGCTATCCGCGAAACCGTCGACCACCTCATGGAACAAGGTGAGAAGGTTGGTCTCGTGGCTGTACACCTCTACCGTCCGTTCTCGGCCAAGCACTTCCTCGCTGCCGTGCCCAGCACAGCAAAACGCATTGCCGTGCTCGACCGCACAAAGGAACCCGGAGCAGTGGGCGAACCCCTGTATCTCGACGTGAAGGACTGCTTCTACGGTGCTGAGAATGCCCCGCTTATCGTGGGCGGACGCTACGGACTCGGCTCGAAGGACACCACTCCAGCCCAGATTCTCTCGGTATTCGAGAATCTGTCGCTGCCAGTGCCCAAGAACCAATTCACTATTGGTATCGAGGACGACGTTACCTTCACCTCGCTGCCCATGAAGGAAGAGGTGGCAATGGGTGGCGACGGCATCTTCCAGGCCAAGTTCTACGGACTCGGTGCCGATGGTACCGTGGGCGCCAACAAGAACTCGGTGAAGATTATCGGTGACAACACCGACAAATATTGCCAGGCTTACTTCTCCTACGACTCGAAGAAGTCGGGCGGCTTCACCTGCTCTCACCTGCGCTTCGGCGACACCCCGATTCGCTCGACATATCTGGTAACCACGCCTAACTTCGTGGCATGCCACGTACAGGCCTACCTTCACATGTACGACGTGACCCGCGGCTTGCAGCGCGGCGGCACCTTCCTGCTCAACACCGTTTGGGAGGGCGACAAGCTTGCTGAGAACCTGCCCGCAAAGGTCAAGAAATACTTTGCCGACAACGACATCAAGGTCTATTACATCAACGCAACCAAGATTGCTCAGGAAATTGGACTCGGCAACCGCACCAACACCATCCTCCAGTCGGCATTCTTCCGCATTACCGGTGTAATCCCCGTCGACCTGGCTATCGAGCAGATGAAGAAATTCATCGTCAAGAGCTACGGACGCAAGGGTGAAGACGTGGTCAACAAGAACTACCAGGCTGTCGACCGCGGTGGCGAGTACGAGCAGCTCACCATCGATCCCGCATGGAGCAACCTCGCTGTTGAAGACACTGTGGCCGACAACGCTCCCGCATTTGTCAACGAAGTGGTACGTCCCATCAACGCCCAGAACGGCGACCTGCTCCCCGTGAGCGCGTTCCGTGGACGTGAGGACGGTACCTGGGATGCCGGCACCGCTGCCTACGAGCGCCGTGGCGTGGCTCCCTTCGTGCCCGCTTGGAACAGCGAGAACTGTATCCAGTGTAACAAGTGTGCCTTCGTTTGTCCGCACGCTGCCATCCGTCCGTTCCTGCTCGACGAACAGGAAGCAGCCGCTTCGCCCTTCGAGCAGAAGGACCTCCTGCCCGCAATCGGCAAGACCCTCACGGGCCTGAAGTTCGTCCAGGCTGTCGACGTGCTCGACTGCCTCGGCTGCGGCAACTGCGTTGACGTATGTCCCGGTAAGAAGGGTGCTAAGGCTCTCGAGATGGTGCCCCTCATGGAGCACGAACAGGACCAGAAACTCTGGGACTACTGCGCACAGAACGTCAAGAGCAAGCAGAACCTCGTCGACATCAAGCAGAACGTCAAGAACTCGCAGTTCGCTACCCCGATGTTCGAGTTCAGCGGCGCATGCTCGGGCTGCGGTGAGACTCCTTATGTCAAGCTCATCAGCCAGCTCTTCGGCGACCGTGAGATGGTGGCCAACGCTACCGGATGTAGCTCAATTTACTCGGCTTCGGTACCCTCGTCGCCTTACACCACCAACGAGAAGGGACACGGACCCGCTTGGGCCAACTCCCTGTTCGAGGACTTCTGTGAGTTCGGTCTGGGTATGGTTATCGCCGACGAGAAGATGCGCGGCCGTGTGGCGCTGCTCGTCAAGCAGGCTATCGACGATCCCGAGGTGGCCGACGACGTGAAGGCCCTCTACCGTGAATGGCTCGAGAACATGCACGACGGCGACTGCACCCGCGAACTCAGCGACCGCATCCTTGCCGCCATCGAGCAGAGCAACGTGGCCATCGACAAGGAAATCAAGGCTCACGGCCAGTACCTCGTGAAACGCTCGCAGTGGATCATCGGTGGTGACGGCGCAAGCTACGACATCGGCTTCGGCGGTCTCGACCACGTGATTGCCAGCGGCAAGAACGTCAACATCCTCGTACTCGACACCGAGGTGTACAGCAACACCGGTGGCCAGGCCTCGAAGGCTACGCCCATCGGCGCCATCGCCAAGTTTGCCGCAGCCGGCAAGCGAGTACGCAAGAAAGACCTTGGTCTGATTGCTTCGACCTACGGTTACGTTTATGTCGCTCAGGTAGCTATGGGTGCCGACAACCAGCAGACACTCAAGGCTATCCGCGAGGCTGAGGCTTACGACGGACCGTCGCTCATCATCGCTTACGCTCCCTGTATCAACCACGGTCTGAAGGCCGGCATGGGCAAGTCGCAGGAAGAGGAGCAGAAAGCCGTTGCTTGCGGCTACTGGCACCTCTGGCGCTACAACCCCGAGCTCGAGAAAGAAGGCAAGAACCCCTTCACACTCGACAGCAAGGAGCCCAATTGGGACGAGTTCGAGAGCTTCCTCAAAGGCGAGGTGCGCTACGCATCAGTGCTCAAGCAGTACCCCGACGAGGCCGAGGAACTCTTCCGCGCAGCCAAAGAGAACGCCCAGTGGCGCTACAACAACTACCGCCGCCTGGCCCAGCAGCAGTGGGGCATCTAACCTCCCCCACCGCGTGTGACACAACGGTGCGACCCTCCCCGGGCCGCACCGTTTTTTATGTTTTTTTGGGGGTCTATCGGCTGTTTTGGATGTTTTGTTCTGTATTATTTGGAGTATTCGGATGGAATTTGTATATTTGCGGTTTCTATATTGAATTTTAACTTATAAATAGGAAATATATGAGTAAGAGAGTTGATATTTATGAGGAGGCGGCGCGGTGTCTGCTTTGCGAGGACGCGCCGTGTACAGCGGCCGCCGGATGCGGCGACGTGGCGCGGGCCGTGCGGGCCGTGCGGTTTGACAACGCTGGGGCGGCTCGGCAGTGGCTGGCTGACTGCGACGTTTCAGCGTTACATCGCGCCGAAGCCGCTTGTATCCACTACGACCGTCCTGTGCGCATCGGCGAGATTGTATCTCAGCTGCCTGAATGCGCCTGCCCCACCCTGCCGTCGCTGGCGATTGACTTCTGCGGCATCCGCTGCGAAAATCCGTTTTTCTTAGCTTCATCGTCGATATGCACCAACTATGAGATGGTGGCGCGCGCGTTCGAGGCCGGCTGGGCGGGCGTGTTCTACAAGACCATCTGCCTGGACGACATCCACGAGGTATCGCCGCGTTTCGACGTGGTGCACCGCGAGAGCACACACGGCGACTTCATAGCTTTGCGGAACATGGAACAGCTGAGCGAAAACCCGACGGAGGTCGACTTCGACATTCTGAAGCGGCTGAAGCGCGACTACCCGACGAAGGTGGTGGTGGCGTCGATCATGGGACAGACCGAGGAGGACTGGATCAAGCTGGCAAAAATGGCCGAGGACTCCGGTGTGGACGCTGTGGAGCTGAACTTCTCATGTCCGCAGATGCGTCTGACGGGGATGGGCAGCGACGTAGGTCAGAACCCTGAACTGGTAGCCATCTACACGATGTACGTGAGACGTTCGGTGTCGATTCCGGTCATTACGAAGATGACTCCTAACATCGACTCGATGGTCCGTCCGGCAATCGGCGCGTACTTTGCGGGCGCCAATGCCATCTCGGCCATCAACACCATCAAGAGCGTGACGATGACCTCTCGCGGCGCCGTTAGCGGCAAGAAGGCCATCTCGGGCCTGTCGGGTCGCGCGGTGAAGCCCATCGCGTTGAGGCACATTCTCGAAATGCATCGGCATCAGATTATGGAACATATGCAGATCAGCGGCATCGGCGGCATCGAGACGTGGCGCGATGCGTTGGAATTCATCCAGCTGGGCTGCCGCAATGTGCAGGTGTGCACCGCGGTTATGCAGTACGGCTACCGCATCATCGACGACCTGAAGCTGGGACTTCAGCGCTATATGTCGAGCCGCGGTGTGACCGAACTCAGCTCGCTTGTGGGCGAGGAACTACCGAACTTTGTCTCGCCGGGCGAACTCGACCGCGAGAGCATTGTATATCCGATGGTCGACAAGGAAAAGTGCATCGGTTGCGGCCGTTGCCACATCTCGTGCCAGGACGGCGGCCACCAGGCCATTACTTTCGGCGACGACCGCATGCCGCATATCCTGGGCGCAAAATGCGTAGGATGCCACCTGTGCAGCCTCGTCTGCCCCACCGGTGCCATCAGTCAAGCCAAACGAATAACCCCAAAGCACAATAAGAAATGAGGATACGACACCTGCTACTGGCAGCCGGCGTTGCCTTATTCGCCGCCGGAGCTTCGGCACAAGAGCCATACGTAAGTTTTGAACATCTGCCGAACCTGATTAAATGTCTGCCGGCACCTCCTGCGTTCGACAGCCCCGAGTTTGCCAACGACATGATGCGCTTTGCCTGGGGCAAGCAGCAGCGGCAGGACTCGGTGCGCGCCGAGATAGCGAAGCGCGACGCGGTATGGTCGTTCGAGGCATTACTCGCTGAGTTCAACGAGCCCTTCGGCCTCAAAATATCGCCAGAGAACACGCCCGAAATATGGAAACTGATGGTGACAAGCCTCACCACCACCGACACGATGCGCGTGGCGCCGAAAGCGTTCTACCATCGCCAGAGGCCGTTCGAGAGGTTTAACGACAAGATGCTCACCGACGAGGAGAGTTACCTTCGTGGCGAAGGCTCATATCCGTCGGGACACACGATGCGCGGGTGGACCGCGGCCCTACTGCTGGCCGAAATCAACCCGGCGGCTGCCGATACCATTTTCGCCCGCGGCTGGATGTACTGCGATAGCCGCGTAATTGCGGGCGCGCATTGGCAGAGCGATGTGGATGCGAGCCGCGTGGGCGCAAGCATTGCTTACGACGCTCTGCACCAGAGTGCCGAATTCCGTCGGCAGATGGCGAAAGCGCAAGCCGAATACCGGCAGAAAACAGGCAAAAACCCGTTGGCAGGGCAATTCTCCACGCTCAATTGCCGCCAACCGGCGTTCCTCAAACGCGGCGACAAAGTGGCGCTTATCTCTCCGTCATACTTCACACCGATGGAGAATGTGACCAAGGCCGCTGACGTGCTGCGCTCCTGGGGACTCGTACCCGTCGTCGGGCCTAACGTCGGCAAGAAATTTGAGGGGCAATACGCCGGAACACTCGACGAGCGGTTGAGCGACCTGCGATGGGCGTTCAACGACCCGGAGGTGAAAGCAATCATCTGCAACCGCGGCGGATACGGCAGCATCCAGCTCATCAACGAACTGAAACTCAACGAGCTCTCGGCCCGCCCGAAATGGCTAATGGGTTTCAGCGACATCACCACGCTGCACGGACTGTTGCAGAACGCCGGCGTAATGAGCATCCAGGGAACGATGAGCTCTTTCCTGGCCAAGGGCGGCACTGACCAGACCAGCACGCTGGCGCGCGACTTGCTCATGGGGCAAGTGCCCCGCTACGAGTTGCCGGCGCATGAGCAGAATATCCCCGGCACAGCGCACGGTGTCCTTGTAGGCGGCAACCTGACCACTTTCGTGCCCAACCTCGGCACCGACGCCGACGCCTCCGCCCACGACGACATCATCCTCTTCATCGAAGAGGTTGAAGAGTCGCAACACAACATCGACCGCCAACTCAACATCCTGCGCCTGAACGGCGTGCTCGACCGCTGCCGCGGCGTGGTCCTCGGTGAGTTCACCGACTGCGGTTCGGAGTTTGAATACGGCAGCGTGGAGGCAATGCTCCACCAGTACTTCAAACCTCTGGGCATTCCTGTGATGTGCGGCTTCCCAGGAGGACACGGAAACGTGAACCTGCCGCTGGTATTCGGCGCTCCCGTCACCCTCGACGTGCGCCCCGACGGCTCCTCCCTCCAGTTCGACATCCAGGGCAAACAAACAAAAATTAATAACTGGAAATAAATTTTTGAGACTATGAAACTACGTGTTTTATTTATGATTATGGTTATGGCGATGGTGGCCGCAGGTAGTGTTTCGTGCGGAGGATCACAGGGCGACGGGGCGTCGTCAGGCAGCGCAAATGTGAGTGCGGTGGCCAGCGGCGAGACCGATGGTGACGCTTGCCTCGCGGCTATTAACACCTTCATTGTCGACACTTTGAGTGCGCACTACGACAAGGCCGAAGTGTGTATCCCCTTCCCTATCATCGTCGACCGAGACGAAAGCGACAAGGACGACGTGAAGGTGTGGGGCATCTTCTGGATAGAGAACTACAATGTGGCTGGCGACACGCTCAAGAACGTGTCGGGCGGCAGCTATCCGGGTCTGATGCACCTGAAAGCCACCGATAAGGGTTTCACCGTGAAGGGATTCGACGTTGTGGCCGACGGCTCAGACTTCGAGCCTTCGGCGAGAAAGATTTTCGGCGACCGCTACGAGAAGTTCCAGAAGCAGAACTCCGACAACAAGCAGCGAGCTGAGCAACGTACGCGCAACATCGCAGAATATGTAAAGGCACATGGGCTGAAGGTGAAGATGTATCAGGACTACGGCTGGCCCGCAGTGTCGCTGCCCGACAGCGAATAAGAACAACGAATTTTGCGGAGAATTTCCATTCTACCGGAGTTTCTTTGGGTTTAAATAAATCACAAAGGACTCCGGTAGAATCTTTGCGGGAGTTACTTACTGGCGGCGAAACTCAGCGGGAGTCATGCCGAGGTGCTCCTTGACGTACTTGCCAAAGAACGAGGGGTTGGAGAAACCCACACGGTCGCACACCTGCTTGAGACTGAGGTCGGTCTGGCGCAGATAAAAGCGTATCTGTTCGAGCACCTGTTCGCGTATCCACTCTCCGGCGGTCTTTCCGGAGTGCTTTTTACATATGGCGGTAAGGTATTTGGGCGATATGCACAGTTGACTGGCATAGTCCTCAACGGGTCGGTACTTTACTTCGCTGGAGTGGAGCAAGTCGAGGAAACGCTGGAAGTGGCTGCTCACTGTGCGCGTTTCGTCCTCAACGGCACCGGGACTGAGTTTTAGTTTCATCTCACCGCAGAGCCCAAGAATGGCAGCGCGGAACAACGCCCGTATAACCTCGGTGCGGAACGGATTGTCCTGCCCGTGCTCGGCCGAGATACACAGCATGTCGTAGAAATGGGTGTAGAATAGCAGTCCAGCGTCGTCGAGTGTAATCACATGCTGGCGCTGAACATACATCACTTCGTTCCACACGTTCATCTTCTCGCGAAGGAAACTTTGCAATATACTGTTGGTGAGGAACAACGCCTTCAAGTCGAAATCGGGGCTCACCATGATATCGGTCACCACCACGTTCTGCGGAATGATGGCGATTTGATTCTTGTGAAGCGACATCTGAATGCCGTTCATCAGTCCCTGAATCCTACCTTCTGTACAGATGGCGATGCCGTTCATGGCGATGTGTGCCGCGTTGATTTCGGCAAACTTCTGAACACTGTCGACAACGACAATATCACTGTCGGAATACCCGATTTGGATATCCTGGTTCTCGGCAAGCGACTGCAGTGTTATTTCTTCCCGGTAGTTCATTACAATAGCTATTTCGGTTGCAAAAGTAATAAAAAATAAGATTAGTCAATGTTTTATCTGTCTATTTTTTTGTTCCTTTTGTATTATTGTGGTAAGAAATCGCATTTCATGCACTATATAGAGCAATTGGGTTGAGGCTATTTTTGCTACTTTTGCAAGCAAAATCAAACAAAAATATGAAAAAAAGCACTATAATTCTATTTGCTCTTGTTCTCTTGACCGCTTGCGGAAACAAGGACAACGGGCAGAACAATTCAGCGATCAGGGTCGAGACCGAGGTCGTGACCGGATGGTCGGCCGACGCCGGAGTGTCGTATGTGGGCGTTGTGGAAGAGAGCGAAGCAACCGCCGTGAGTTTCACCAACATGGGTGTAATCAAACGTATGCTCGTGAACGAAGGGCAAACGGTCAGCCGAGGGCAGTTGCTGGCAGTGATTGACCCGTCGACTTCGGCCAACAGTTTGGAAATCACCCATGCCTCGACCAACCAGGCACGCGACATGGTGAAACAGGCCGAAAGCACTTACAAGCAGGCGAAAGACGCCTACGACCGCATGAAAATCCTTCACGACAACGGTTCGCTTCCCGAAATCAAGTGGGTGGAGGTGGAAACGCGTCTGCATCAGGCCGAGACGGCGCTGAGCACGGCGCGCTCGAGCGTGACATCGGCACAGGCGACCGAGAACATCGCTCGCAAAGGCATGGCCGACACACGTCTGGTGGCGCCCGTGAGCGGCGTGATTGGCAAGCGCCAGCTCGATGTGGGCGAAACCGCCCTGCCTTCGCAGGCCGTAGTAACAATTCTCGACATAAGCACGGTAAAGGTGAAAGTGTCGATTCCCGAGAACGAACTGAAGAATATCGGGACTAACACCCAATCGACCATCACCGTCGAGGCCATCAACAAAGGCTACAACGGCGGACGCATCGAGAAAGGTGTCGAGGCCGATGTGATGACCCACACCTACGACATACGAATCAATGTGGCCAACCCCGGGCATAAACTGTTGCCGGGCATGGTGGCAACAGTTCGCTTCCCGAGTCTGGGCGCCGGCGGACACGCTGGAGTGTACGTGCCCATCACGGCCGTGCAGCGAAAGTCGGACGGCGGCAGCTTCGTCTGGACTGTCGACGCCACGGGCAAGGCACATCGCTCGGCAGTGACGCTGGGCGCAATAGCAGGCAACAAAATCGCCGTTACCAGCGGCCTGAAATCCGGTGAGCGTATCGTCACCGAAGGCTACCAGAAACTCAGTGAGGGCTCGAAAGTGGTGTTTTAGGATATGGACAAGAAAATGAACTGGCTGAAATGGCCGCTCGAGCATTACCCCATCACGCTGCTCATCATTGTAGCACTGCTGGCGCTGGGAATCTACGGCATGTACGTCATGCCAAAGGACGAGTTTCCTCATGTGGTGGTAAGACAAGGTGTTGTAGTGGCAGTGTATCCCGGTGCAACGGCCGAAGAGATAGAGCAGCAAGTGGCGCGCCCTCTCGAGCGCTATCTGTTCACCTATGGTGAGGTTAACCGCAACAAAACCACCACCACGTCGCAGAACGGCATGTGCATCGTGATGGTGCGCCTCAACGACGAGGTGGACAACAAAGACCAAGTGTGGAGCAAAATCAAGCACGGGCTCAACGGCTTCAAGGCGCAGCTGCCGAGCGGCGTGCTCGCGCTGGTGGTGAACGACGACTTCGGCAACACCTCGGCGCTGCTGATTGCCATCGAGAGCAGTCAGCGCAGCTACCGCGAGCTGAAACGCTACAGCGACGACCTGAGCGACCGCCTGCGTCGCATCCCGTCGGTGGCCAACGTGAAACTATATGGCGAGAAGAAAGAGCAGATAAGCCTGTATATCGACCGCCAACGACTGCAGGCCTACGGCATAGGCCAACAGATGCTGCTCTCGCAGCTTCAGGCTCAAGGCATCACCACTCTCAGCGGCAGCATCAACAACAGCAACCAGCAGACGCCAATCCATGTGGAGTCGACAAACAACAGCGAAGAGGAAATCGCCAACCAAATAATCTACTCCGACCCCATTTCAGGCAAAGTGGTGCGAGTGAGAGATGTTGCTTATGTGACGCGGGAATACGACCCGGAGACCAGCCGCATCGAGCAGGACGGTCATCCATGCGTGCTGGTGTCGATGGAGATGACACCCGGCAACAACGTGGTGCACTACGGCAAGGATGTGGATAAGGTACTCGACGAATTCCGACGTGACGAACTGCCCGACGACGTGAAAGTGACGCGCATTGCCGACAAGCCGAAAGTGGTGAGTATCAGCGTGAACGACTTCATCCGCGACCTGCTCATCGCCATGGCGGTTATTATCCTGGTGATGATGGTGCTGTTCCCGTTGCGTTCGGCGATTGTGGCGGCAATCACTATACCGCTGAGCACTTTTATCTCAGTGGCAATCATGTACCTTGCCGGCATCGAGCTGAACATTGTCACTTTGGCTGCATTGATTGTGGTGCTCGGAATGATTGTCGACAACAGCATCGTGGTGATTGACGGCTATCTCGAGTATCTTGGCAAAGGCTACGACCCGAAACGAGCCGCCATCGACTCGGCGAAACAGTATTTCATGCCCATGATGCTTGCCACACTGTGTATCTGCGTCATTTTCTTCCCGTTCCTGCTGACGATGCGTGGCGTGTTCCACGACGCCTTGAAGGACTTCCCGTGGACCATCACCATCAACCTAATGGTGTCGCTGTTCATGGCCGTGACAGTGATTCCTTTCCTTGAGGTACACATAATCCGTCCCGACAAGGTGAAAACCGGTGGCAATGCTATCACCAACTGGGTGCAGAACACCTACAACCACGTTCTCGACTTCACCTTCCGTCGTCCGTGGCTGACAATTGTGGGCGGCATCGCCATTGTGCTGCTGTCGTCACTGATTATGCCCACGCTTAAGATACGTCTTTTCCCTTATGCCGACCGAGACCAATTTGCCGTCGAAATTTTCCTGCCCGACGGCAAGGGCTTGGCCGACACTGAGAAAATAGCCGAGACTGTGCGCTCCGCACTACAGAGCGACAAGCGCGTGGTGGGCATCACCGGATTCATAGGGTGCTCGTCGCCCCGTTTCATGGACGCCTACGCGCCGCAGATTGCCGGCAACAACTACGCCCAGCTTATTGTCAACACCAAGTCGAACAAAGCCACACTCGAGTTGCTCGAACAGTATCAGCCGCTGCTGGGCGAGGCGTTCCCCAACGCTTACGTGAAGTTCAAGCGTCTGGACTATCTCGAGGTGAACGAACTCGAATACCGCTTCTACGGAGCCAATCTCGACTCGCTCCATGTGGCTGCCGAACGCCTCATGGACCGCATGCGCGCCATGCCGGAAGTGGAGTGGGTTCACACCGACTGCTTCCAGCCCTACCCTATCGTCAACGTCACACTTGACCCGGTGGCCGCGGCGCAGCTGGGCATCACGCGCACTTCGGCCCAGCTATCGCTCGGCACCGCCACCAGCGACCTCAACGTCGGGCAAATATGGGAAGGTGACTATGACGTGCCTATCGTGGTGAAAGACGACGCTTCGCTCACATTCTCCGGAGTGCAAGACATAGGCATCGCCACGCCCACTACGATGGCGGCAGCCGAAATCGAAGGCAAGAGCAGCGCCGTGCCGCTACGTCAGGTAGCTACGGTGGCGCCTCTCTGGAGCGAGAGCCGCATTCCGCATCGCGGCGGCGAACGCTGTCTGACCGTCACCGCGCAATTCAAGCAGGGCGTGTACACCTCGCCGGTGGAGAAACGCATCGCCGAAATCATGCGGAACGAAATCGACGTGCCGCAAGGCGTTCGAAGTGAGGTGGGCGGTGAAATCGAATACGGCGACGAAGCGTTGCCGCAGATTTTCTGGGGTATCGTCATCGCCATGATCATCGTGTTCATTTTCCTGCTGTTCAACTTCAAGAAATACGGCATCACACTGGTGTGCATCTCGGCCCTGGGACTCATGATGCCAGGTGCGCTCATAGGCCTCGGGCTGATGGACCGCGCGCTGGGTTTGACTTCTATTTTCGGTCTCATCACGCTCATGGGTATCATCATGCGCAACGAGATACTCATCTTCGAACACGCCAACGAACTTATCGCCAAGCACGTAGCAGCGCACGGCGACTGGAAAACCGACCGCAAGGCATATAACGAGGCAGTGAAGCAGGCCGCCTACGACGCTGGCAAGCGGCGCATGGTGCCCATCTTCCTCACCACGGCCACCACCGCTGTAGGCGTGGTGCCGATGATTATCGCTCAGTCGTCGTTCTGGATGCCTGTGGGTGTCACAATTTTCGCAGGCGGCATCGGGTCGCTCATCATGGTGGTGACCATGCTTCCCGTCGTATATTGGAAAACCAACTTAAAATGACAAATATGAGAAAACTGATTTCACTTATGGCGGCTGTTGCCTGCGCCACACTCGGTATGGCACAGTCCACCTATAATATAGAGCAAATCACCGCTGCGGCACATCGCAACAACATTGCCGTGCGCAACGCCCGCCACGACGTGGAGGCCGCGCAACAGCAGCGCAAAGAGGCGTTCACCAAGTATTTCCCCGATGTGAGCGCCAGCGGACTGTATTTCAAAGCCAACAAAGGGATGGCCGAGGTGAGTATCAAGCCGTCGGAACTCATACCAGAACAACTCGGAATGGTACTGTCACAGAGTCTGCCCTCTGAAATGCTGTCGATGCTCGCCAACCCGGTAGTGGTGCCAATGATGAAAAACGGAACCATCGCATCGGTGATGGCGGTGCAGCCGGTGTTCGCCGGCGGACAGATTGTCAACGGCAACAAACTGGCGAAGGTGGGAGAAGACGTTAGCAAACTGCAACTGCGGCGCTCTGAAAATGAAGTGGAGAAGACAGCCGGAGGCTATTTCTGGCAACTGGCATCGCTGGAGGAAAAGATGAAGACCGTGGAGTCGGTCGAGACTCTGCTCGCCGGCATCAACCGCGACGTCACAGCTGCAGTCGACGCCGGAGTGGCTATACGAAACGACCTGCTGCAAGTGCAACTGCGGCAGAACGAGGTGGCTAGCCAGAAGTTGAAGCTGCGCAACGGCATCTCGCTGATGCGAATGCTGCTTAGTCAGTATTGCGGACTGAACGACACCACATTTGGCATCGCTTACGACGCGACCAACGTGCCGATGGCGATGCGCCAGAACCACGACCTCGCCGTGCTAAACACCGCTGAATACCAACTGCTGGGCAAGCAGGTGGAGGCTACGGGACTGCAGGAAAAAATGGAGTTGGGAAAGAATCTGCCCAAGGTGGCCGTAGGCGCCGGGTACAACTACCATAACCTGCTCAAGAACGACCACTACTACGGAATGGTGTTCGCCACAGTGAGTATTCCCATCAGCGGATGGTGGGGCGGCTCGCATGCCATGAACCGCACCAAGATTGAACATCAGAAAGCACAGGAACAACTTGCCGACAACACGCAACTACTGGTAATTGGTATGCAGAACGCATGGAACGGCGTGGAAGAAGCCTACAGCCAGTTACAACTGGCACAACTCAGCATCGAACAGGCCACCGAGAACCTCCGCCTCAACCGCGACTACTACAACGCCGGAGTGTCGAAAATGTCGGACCTGCTCGAAGCACAGATGCTCTACCAACAGGCTTGCGACAGCCGCACCGACGCCTACGTCAACTACCAGACAAAACTCCTCGAGTACCGCCTCGCCACAGCCACAAAAAACTAACACACCTGAATTCAACCGACACAACCAGACATACTAATGCCCCGGGGCCGATAAGCCTCGGGGCACTGTTTTCGGTATCTGGTGCTTCGGCTATGCGCCGAGGATGATTTTGTAGAGTTCGCTGACGTCGCCCGCGTTGACATTTCCGTCACCGTTGATGTCGTACTGGCTGTCGGTTGAGCCGGCAATGAGCGCCAAGTAAAGTACGCTCACATCGCCTGTGTTCACTTGACCGTCGCCGTTGAGGTCTCCTCTGATAGCAGGCTGTTCCGGCAGGCTGATGGTCACCCACTCGTTCACCACCTCGCTGCCATTGTTGACAAATCCCACTCCCTCCACGAAGGTGGTGCCGGCGGGCTGCGTGATGGCGAGACCATCGTTGAGATAGAGCGATGACACGCCACGCATGGCGTTGCCTGCAGTGCCCTTGGCGCGAACCACGGTGTTTTCGCCACTCACCATCACCGTCGTACTGTTGTTGCCGAGGATGCCGTAAATACGGCTTTCGGCATCGAGGTGCAAGCCCCCTTCAAGGAAGAGATTTGCGCCACGCACATAGATGCCGCGCGCGTTACCCTTCACAATTAGGTTGTGTGTACTATCAGTGTTGATGCCTCCAGTGATGCGGTTAATGTTGCCGCGCAACGACATTCCCACCGAGGCATTGCTGGTGACCGTGTTGTCGCCCACCACATTGATAACAATCGGGCTCTTGGTTGTTTCAATACCCGCATAATTGCCACCGTTGATGGTGGCATTCCACAGCAACAACATGTTGGATCCATCGTTGTAGCGCCACGTGCCCGAAACGCCTTCAATGCTTCCGTCAATGTTGCTGGCCAGATGGCTGTTCAGGCTCACTCCGGCAATCTTCATGTCATAGTTCAGACACTCACTCGTACCGGTGAACTCATCCGACTGCCAGCGGTGGAAGATGGTCCAGCCCTGGTCTGCGGCCGCCCTCACCTGAGCATCGGTGCAGGTATTAGCCTCGTTGGGGTTGTTATGGTCCACAAGGTACAAGTAGTGGCCGGCGAGTGCTGGCAGGTTGGTGATGAGGTTGTCCAGGCCTGTGCCATTGATTTTGTTGCCGAAGGCATATACCGTGCTTGAAAGGGCGGAGCACCACTTCAAGTTGAGGGTGGTGAGCAGGTTGTTTTGGCAATAAAAGTTCTTAAGACTTGTGCAATGGCTCATGTCGAGCGACACAATCTGGTTGTCGTTGCATCTCAACTCTTCTATCTTCCCGCCATTCACCAAATTAGGGATGTGCGAGATTTTGTTGTGTGAGCAATCAAGATAGGATAAAAAGATGCCATAGATGCCCAGGTCGCCTTCAATCTCGTTGTTGCTACAATCGAGATAGGTCAGGTAAAAAAACCGGTAGGGGTTGAATTCCTTGATTTTGTTGTTTTGGCACTTTAGGCTGTTTAACGTAGAATTTTGCCCCTCTTGCAGTTGAAGGTTGGCGATTTGGTTGTTTTGGCAATGCGCATACACTAAAACCTTGCAATTTGACAGGTTGAGCGACGGGAGCTGGTTGTTGGCGCAGGAAAGCTCCCTTAGCAGCGGGCAGTTGGTTAGGTTGAGCGAGGTGAGTTGGTTGTTGCTGATATCCAGCGTTTTCAAGTTGGGACTATGGCTAAAGTCGGCTGTGGTGATGTTGTTGTTGGCGAGGTTGACGTCCTCAAGGCCGTTGAGGTATTCAATACCCTTGAGTGAGCTGATGTTCCTGCCTTCGGCTTCAAAATTGGCATAGTGGTCGCCCGAACCGTCATCGGTACGGAACGGGAGGAGGATGTAACGCCGCATCACACGGACCTCCCAGAAGGAGTAATAGCTGGTGTTGTCACTGATGGCTTGGGCGAAGTTCACATCGGGGAATGCGTCACGGTCGTTTAGGTAATCGATGGCCTTTGCCACAATCACACCGGCAGTTTGTACCGTTTGAGTGTTCCCAACCGTAAAATTCTTTTCAGTCGGGTTGAAAACGACGTCATAGCCCGGGTCGCCAAGCAAAAGGAATTGGTCGCCTGAATAGCTGAACGCTTTCAGGTTCAATGCGGGATAGCCTTCATATCCTCCACCTCCATGCAAATCGAGGTAGGACGACTGCACGTCGAGCGATGCAATGTTTTTGATGCCATAGCCGCCATTGTTGCCACCTAAAGTGATATGGGAATTAATGATTCTTACTTTCTCATTGCCGCTGGCTCCCACAAGTCCACTTGAAGACGTGTTGTTGCTGTTGTTGTTGCAATATAGGTTGGCATCTTTGATGGTCAAAGTGGCACTGCTGCCTATCGTGAGAGCATCTTGCGTGCCGCCATAAATGTGCATAGTGGCATCATCATCGAGGCCTTTGATAGTGGTATTGGCATTGAGGCGCACCGGCGAAGAGTCGAATGCTTCCAAAAGATTTTGGCCCTCGAACGCGATGATGAGGTTGGTGCAACTCTCGTTGAGTATGGCGCGGTTGTAACTGCCTTCCCGCTTGATTTTCACGTTTTTGAGTGTGAGGGTTCCTGTACTGTGGTTGTATGTCACCGAGTAGGGCAACGTGTCCACGTATGCGGTGATGAACTCACTGGTGATGGGCTGGTTGTAGTTGTCGCTCGTGATACTTATGCCGGCAACCTTAAAGCCGAGATAGGTCGCCGCTTGCGCCGACCATGAGGCCAGCGTCACAGCAGCAATCAAAAAAAGGATTTTTCTCATAATTATGACTATTATTAATTAGAATTTCACAAATTACGCTGTCGTCAACGATAGTGCGGGGCTCTTTACCGACGGCAAAGTTATGAAAAAAACTTCGGCAACCCATGTTCACTGATAAAAAAATAATCATTATACAGCAAAAAGGCCTATTTATGCATAATGAGCACTGTTGTCGAACGCTATATTCGCGATTAAACCCGTACTTTGTGAAAGCCAGCAAGTACTATCGTTTGCCGCCAAATCCAGCAACCAATACTTGCTACAGGAAAATTTTTCATTTTTGATGTTTCATTTATAATATTTTCCCTACCTTTGCCACATGTTTGTGGACAAAGTTACGGTCAAATAAAGCCATCAACATACAAACAAGTGACAATACGCGATGAGAGATTTTGCAGCGATAGACTTCGAGACGGCCAACAGCAAACGTACCAGCGTTTGCTCGGTGGGTGTGGTGGTTGTGCGAAGTGGCGAGATTGTCGACTCTTTTTACTCGCTCATTCAACCCGAGCCGAACTACTACAACTACTGGTGCTCGAGGGTGCACGGCCTGTGCCAAGCCGACACCGACAACGCCCCGGTTTTCCCTGAAGTTTGGGCGCAAATCGAACCGTTGATCGAGGGGTTGCCGTTGGTGGCGCACAACAAATCGTTTGACGAGGGTTGCCTTCGCGCAGTATTTCGCACCTACGGCTTGGACTATCCCGACTACGAGTTTTACGACACACTGCGTGCCGCACGGCGGGCGCTCCCTCACCTGAACAACCACCAGTTACACACCGTGGCCTCAGCGCTGGGCTACCGTCTGGACAAGCATCATCACGCCCTTGCCGACGCCGAGGCCTGCGCCTGGATTGCAAGAGAGATATTGTAAATCAAAAAAAGTGTGCCGTCACTCTCAGGTGAAAGCACACTCTTTTAGTTTTGCAGGGCTTCTTCTAAAGCCTTCGCATGTTAAGGTCACGTCACTTCACAAGGATTTTGCGACCTTTCACAACATAGATGCCGGGGGTGAGGTTGTTTACCTCGCCGGCTTTGATGTTGTGGGCCATTCTTACGCCGAGCACATTGTAGACGTCGACGATATCGCTATCGGCAGCGATTTCATTGATGCCCGTCACCTCGCCGGCTGCCAAGTGGTTGGCCTTGAGTGTGAACTGCTGCTCGCCCGGAATGCTGATGTAGCAGCGGGTAGCATAGAAGAATGCCTGATCGTTGTCGATATAGGTGAAGTTGGCGTCACTATTGTTGACGACGAGAATGCCATAGAGGTTCTTGCCGTCGGTCTTGACAGCTGTGCCGCCCATGGTCACATCCACACCGTAGCCGGTCGACATTGTCACTTTCGACTGTTTGTTTTCTACCGTGGCGTTGACATGCAGTTTCTTCGTGCCGGTCTCTCCGGGATAGTAAAGGATGTAGGGGGTGTTGGCACGTATTCCTTCGGCTTTGCAGTCTTGGAAATTCAGCACTATCTCGGTGCCCTGCTGCGAAACGCCCACCAGGCGTTCGAGTCTTACACCTTCTCCCAACACGTCTTCAATCTCTTGTTCGCTCATGGCGAACGGCATTGAGATGGTGTTCCAACCATTGAAGAGATAACGGTCGGCGGTCACATCACACTGCTGACCATCGTAACGTGCTACCGATGTGCCGTTGTAGGTGCTGAGCTTGAGCGACGTTTGCGACCAGGCGGTAACAGCGAATCCCGCCAATGCAATCATACAAAATAACTTCTTCATAATAAAACGATTTATATTAGTTAAACATGTTTGTCGTTTATAATATTGCCGCAAATTTAAGCAAAATATTTTAAACTGTCAATATTTAGCACTAAAAAAAATATTGAACTAATAAACTTTCATGCGTCTACAAGCCCGTTTCGCTCACGTTTCGCTCAATCCAAACAAATTCAAACCGTTTTTTTATGTTTTTTTGTGAAATTCTCGCTTTTTTCGTATATTTGCACTCTCGCTGACAATTAACAACTATTATCAACCATAAAACAATCAAACTATGAAACTGAAACTTACGGTATTTACATTGATTCTATGTCTGCTGCCGCTGTCGCTCGACGCCAAGACGCCACGCAAGCGCACCGCCGCACGCCGCACTACCACCGCTCAAGCCGCCCCCGCAATCTCGGGCTGGGCCGCAAAGTGGAAGGAAAAAGCCGAAGCCGGCGACCCCGAGGCACAATATGAACTGGCCTTCTGCTACTTTTGGACAATCGGGGTTAAAAAAGATTATGCCAAAGCCATGGAGTGGGCAAAGAAATCGTCGGAGCAGGGCTTCCCCGAAGCAACAGAACTGGTAGGCAGAATGTATTATTTTGGCAATGGTGTTACAGAGGATAAATCGGAGGCCGACAGGTGGTTCAAACTCGCCCTTCAACAGGCCACGCCGTTGGCCGAAGCCGGCGACCCTCATGCGCAATATGCGTTGTCTGTCCTTTATAACAAAGGCCGTGGCGTGGACAAGGACCTCCAGCAGGCATTGAAGTGGTTGCGGCTGTCGGCCGAAAAGGGATATCATTGGGCGCAAAATAGTTTAGGATATGATTACGAAAATGGTGATGATGGCGTTACCAAAGACTATTCCGAGGCGGTGAAATGGTACCGTCTGGCAGCCGAGCAAGGCAACCCATGGGCTCAAGATAGGTTAGGCGACTGCTATTATTTCGGTAATGGAGTGAGCGAGAATTATTCCGAGGCCGTGAAATGGTTTCAGAAAGCAGCTAATCAAGGCTTTCCCCGAGGACAATATAATCTGGGTTATTGTTATACTTACGGCAAGGGTGTGGCAAAAAACGCTTCGTTGGGCCGGCAGTGGCTGAAAAAAGCAGCCGACAACGGCAACAAAAGCGCCAAAAATGAATTAAACAAACAAGCGGCACAGCCCTTCATCGGCGAGTGGTGTCATTATTTATATTCAGGTCGCGGAACTGGTATGGTGGTAACGATTGAAATCTGGTGGGATGACGACGACGGTGTGGTGAGAGCATCATATTACCCCAGTTATGAAGAGTACAAACTATCGGGAAATGTTACGAATGGCGTTCTGAAATTTGATAATGGTATAAGTTGCAGGCGTGTGGGCAAAAAAATGACGCTCAACGATGGATATGACACAACTACATTTAGTAGGCAGTAAGACAAAGCAATAGTTCCGTCGCCAGGCCCTGAACCTTTAGCGGCGAACTATCACCCTGCGCATGACTATATCGAAACGACTGATTGCCACTGGCTAAGCGAAATAATGAACGATTGAGGCCGCGACCCCAATCGTTCATTTTCACTGCCGCAAGCCACCATTTTTGGCGAGAATGTGAGGCATGTCAGTATCCCATGCGGGACGTGTCTACCTCTTTCCGCTTCTTCTCTTTGTAGCTGCCAATGCGATAGACCACTGAGATTGAAGCGTTGACATATTCCATCCACACTCGCATATCATAATCTTGATTGCCTTGCTGCGAACGGGTGTGGGCATGGCTGTTGAGCAGATTGTTGCCCTTGGTTATCACACTCCATTTTCCGTCGTCGGACGTCCACCGCAGTGAGGCATTAAGATATAACAGCGGACTGATATCATAAATGCCCTGTATTGCCTTGGTCTGGAAAAACGGACTGAGAATGAACTGGATATTATGCCGAGGAGACAGCCGGGCCACAACAGTACCACCCAGAATCACAGAAAAGTACTTTCGGTTGAACGGCAAGTCGAAAAAACCATTGCTTTTATCATGACGATACAGACCTGTGGCGTTTACTTGGCCGTTGAGCCAATTGCCGGCAGTGAACTGCGCCGAGGCCTGCAAACCGTAATAGTGGGAATAGTCAAAGTTGGTCTCTTTCATTACGACCGCCATTCGGTCGTTAGGCTGGTAGGCCAGTTGAACAAAATAGTCGGGCTCAAACATGGCGAACGCCGTGAAAGTGTACTTGCGATTCAGTTGCCACACCAGATTCAAGTCATATTTACGCATTGGCCTCAAGTCGGGATTGCCCCATATTTCGGTGTAGGACGACGAATAGAAGATGCTGCTCATGGTGCTCCAATAACTGGGATAGACAGCATCGGCGCTGAATGAGAGGTTCAGCATATGCTTGGGATTGACATTCCACATCGCATTGAACGACGGATAGACGCGCCAGTCGTTCCATTTGGTTGCGTGATATTGCTCCGCAGCCAACGATGCTTCGAGCGACAAACTCTCGCCTATCTGCTTGCTCAGGCCCAGATATGCGTTCAAAATGCGCTCATCATAGTCTACGCGACTTGTTGCGTCGGGCAGCACGTTGCCATCCTGGTCGAGAGTGGACTGATAGCTGTTGTTGTTGGTAAACTGTGCCTTTGCGCCATACATGAGCTGCCATCCCTGAGGCAAAGCGTGGGTCTGATCGGCCGTTACCAACCATTTGCTCACTTTCTGCCGACTGTCGACATATAGGTCACGCTTGCTCTCATACATCACCCCATCGAGGTGTTGCGTCCGAGGATTCTGGTAATTGGTGTAGGACGCTCCCAGTTCCAGGCCGAACGGCGCCGAGTAATTGATATCGACATTATGTAGGTAGTCGTGTTCGGTCGACCGCTGGACCGACGTGGCTATACCAGTGGTTGTGTTGGTCGAACGAGTAGATGTCCAATCGCCGGTATAGGCCAAACTCAGGCGGTTGTTGGCGGCAAATGCATAATCCATGCCGACGCGATACTGGTGGTTTACGCCTACACTCTTTTGACGGGTCTTATCGTAATAGATGATTCGTTCGTCGACCAGCGGGTGATTGGCCTTGTGCTCTACTTGCCCATAGCCCTGACCGTCGGTAAATGAGTACGACACGTCCAGGCCGAACTTGCCGTGGTTGTAAAGCATACTTCCTCCTATGCGGCCTGTTCCATATTTGTGCTGCTTCCATGTGGCTTGCAGTTGACCCGAGAGTTGATTGGTTCCCGCAAAGTCTTTGGTCACGATGTTGATGGCCGTGCCCCTGACGTGATACTTGGCCGGAGCCGACGGCATCACCTCGGCTTTTGCCAGCATCGACGAAGGCATGTTTTTCAATCGTTCAATCACCTGTTCGGCACTCAACGTTGTGGCTTTTCCATTGATAATCAATGTCACCGGCCGGCCGCCAAAAGAAAGACTGCCGTTCACTTCGGCAACTCCCGGAATGCGGGTCACGGCCTCATATGCGTCACTCGCAGGATAGACCTGCAGCAGCATCGGCATATTGTAAACCAAATGCCCTTTGTCGGTTTTCGAAAAGATGAGTTCTCCCTTTACCACCACACCGTTCAAGGTAAGTGCCTCTGGTTGCATCTTTATCGTTCCCATAGCAGGTGTTGAAACTTGTTTGCATAGTGTCTTATAGCCCACATAAGAAATGCGAGCAACCACTTGTTTCGTATCACAAGGGATAACGAAGACTCCGCTCTCGTTGGTCACGCCACTGGTGATGTAAGTCGAGTCGGCAGGGGTCAGTATCGCAACGTTGGCATAAGCCAGAGGCAGGCCGTTCTCGTCGACCACGCGACCTGTGAGGTGACGGTCGCTCTTGTGGGTGCATTCCACGTAGATTTCATCGCCGCTCTGTGTCATGCGGATGGGATAAAACCCGATAAGTTGCTGGATTGCATCGGGCACAGGCTTGTTGTGCACCGCAGTGGTCACCTTGAAGTCCTCAAGTTCATTGTAGATGAACACAATCTTGTGTTTGCTCGTCTGTTGCTGCACATATTTCAGAGCGTCGCTCATCGACACGTTGTTGAAATTGTGCGTGACGCGCTGCGCCGTGGCCAGTATTGGCAACCCTAATATAATCAAGAAAATAATAGCTTTTCTCATGTTCTTTTGTTTTACCGGATTTACTTTGCTATTGAGATCCGAGATTGGTTTATAGGCGGTTCTTCTCGTCGTTGCCGGCGCCGGTACCCCTGTACCTGCTGCGGGTCGCGTTGAAATTATACGTCACTGAAGCACCTATACAGCGCCTATAGATATCATTGTCTTTGGCATTTGTGGTGACTGGATAGTAGGATGTCCAACGTTCGCGTGAGGTGTGGAAGATATCATCCGCAAAGATGGATAGTGTAAGGTCTCCTTCAAGGAATGTCTTCTGCAACCGAGCGCCTATGTAGTAATCATGACTGAAGCGGACGAAGCCGTAGTCGTTGTCGGTGGTGTAATACAGAGAGAGCATTGCTTTGGTAGTTTTGTCGATGGTGAACCAGTTGCGTAGGTTGACCTCGAACTGCGGCTTGCCGAGTTTCTTGTCGATGCCGTATTTCTGTGTGTCAAAGTCTTGCTGAAAGTAATTCAATGTCAGCACTGGATTATAGAAACTCAGCTTGGGAGACACTGTCAGCGAGGCATAGTATGAGTCGAACTTGTCGAAGTTGCGATTCGTGTACACGGTGATCTCTGTACCCTCTTGGTAGAGGCTGCCAAAGAACAAACGAATGTCCTTGCTATGGGTATATCCTGCCGTAAAAGTAAGCCACGAATAGGTGAAGTTGAACTCAAGATTCTGATTTGTTGTGGGTCGCAGTAAGGGATTGCCTCCTTCATATTCATAGCGGTTGTTGTACTGAAGATTGGAGCGAAGCGAATAATATGTTGGACGACTTGTACCCTTGTTGTAACTCAGACTAAGACCACATTTATTTTTCTGCCATTTGACCGAGAGCGATGGAAACAAGTCGTGGTATTTGCGACTCGGTTCGGCTTGATGTTGGCCGAATGAATAGTAATCGGAGTTAACCGACTCATAGCGCAATCCCGCGCCAATGCTCCATTGTCCTAAACTCATTTGGTATTCGGCAAATAATGCGTTGTTGCTCTCCTTAATCTCATCATCGGAAGATGCCACGATATGCTCCACATTATCGTATATGGAATGACTTACCGAGCTAGTCAACTCTGTACCGACGCACATCTCTCCCTTCCACACGGGATAGGTGAGACTCAACTTTCCTGCCAGCATGCGGTTGCGGTTCTCGTTATGGGTGGTCACACTGCGATAGTCCAGTTGCTCGCTACTCTCCAGCGATTCTTGGTCGAGCACAAATTTCTTCCATATCCACGACCCGTTAAAGTCAATGCCAAGATTGCCTACCTTGCCCACATAGTAGAGGTTCCCCTCATGATTTGGCTTGTAATTCCTCTTGTATTTCCCAATCTGTTCGATAATTCCTTCTATGGAATTGTTTCGCGTGATGGTTTGCTGTGATTGGACCGTTCCGCCGGCATATAGGGTACCGTTCAAACTGTAAGTAAACCCTACGGAATGATTCTCATTGAAATCGTAGTTCATCCCCACTTTTCCGCCAAGCATCGTAGTCCAAAATTTTGCAGGCCATATCTGGACTATATTGACATGGTTTCCATTTGCCCATATGTCAGTCGTCACCGTGTTGTTTTGTAGGCTACTATGATTATCGAACATCAAATTGCCGGAGATTTCCAAACCACCCTTACGGTATCTAACCGTGGCATCATCGTAGGTGGCCCATGACTTATTGTACTGCGTCCAACCGTAGAAAGTAGCACTTATCCCGTCACCTTGTCGTTTAATGGTCTTGATACGGATCACCGCCCCGACCTCGGCGTTATACCTAGCTCCAGGCGAGGTGATGATATCCACACTCTTGATGTCGGTGGATTTCAACTGTTTCAGTTCACTTGCATCTTGCACCTTCTTGTTATTGATGTAGATTTCGGGGGCTCCTTTGGCAAACACTTTGAAGTTTCCGTTCTCGCCCTGCACCTGTGGTAACATGGATAAGACATTGTCAGCTGTTCCCACATCTTTCAAGGGTGAGTTCTGAATATCCACAGTCATGCCTCCCGCTACCATTCTGTATTGCGGCCGCTCGCCTTTCACAGTCACTTCGCCCAGCTGGGTGGTCTCGATTTGTAGTTGGATGGTGCCCACGTTTTCGCGAGAACAGAGTTTATACACCGGTTTGTAGCCGATGAAGCTGAACTTGGCAATCACTCGCGGTTGGTCAAGCGGGATGACAAACACACCGCTGGCGTTGGTTACGCCGCCGATTATGAAGGTGGAGTCGGACGGGTTAAGCAAACGCACGTCGGCAAATTCCAACGGCAAACCGTTCTCGTCTACCACTTTGCCAGTGAGGTGGCGGTCGCTCTTATGCGTACACTCCACATATATTTCATCGCCGCTTTGTGTCATGCGGATGGGATAGAACCCGATGAGTTGCTGGATTGCCTCGGGCACCGACTTGTTGTGCACCGCAGTAGTCACCTTGAAGTCCTCAAGTTCATTATAGATGAACACAATCTTGTGTTTGGTGGTCTGTTGCTGGACATATTTCAGCGCATCGCTCATCGACACATTGTTGAAGTTGTGCGTGACGCGCTGCGCCGTGGCGATGTTTACAAGAGTGCACAGCAATAGTGTGATGGTCAATAGTCGTTTCATTACTTGCTCTGCTGTGACGATTCAACAATCAGTTTATTTCCCTCGTGGCGAATGTTGAAAGTCTCGAAATGCGACAACATCTCCACCACCTTGTCAAGTGGATAGTCCGGTTCCCACTGGTAGTATAGGCGCAGGGAGCGCACGTCGTCGGAGCGATACTCCACTTCCACGTGATAGTATGCCGAAAGGTCGGTCAACATCTGCTCCAGCGGCACATCGTCATAGAGTTTTGGCTCTGCTACAGCAGTCTCGATGCCAGCTGGAGCCTCGACGGCTTCAACAGCTTCATCAGTTTGTCGCTGCTCTATAATCTCAGTCTTTTCGGCCTCGTTTTGTGTGGTTTCCTGCTGATGCAAGCCGAAGAAACCAGTGCGGACGGCAGCGTAAGTGAGGCCGAACAACGTTACCGCAATTGCGGCCGAAGCGGCAATCTTACGCCACAAGGGCATAGCGGTGCGCCAGCGCGGCATGGACAATCGCCGCCACTCGGCTTCAATCTCTTCGTCGGTCAACGAACTTGACTGACTGGCGCTCTTGGTCTTAGCCATCAGGGTATAGAGTTCGCGACACTCTTCGTCGGCAAGGATGTCTCGCCATTGAGCCTCGCTGTATTGTTCGGGGTGTTCCAGCATCTGGAACAGTAAATCGGTCTTTTTCATTGCTCGGAGTTTTTTAGTGTTCGACGTAATTGGTCAAGTGCGTTGCGCAGGTGCTTGTAGATGGTGGTTTCGCTCACGCCCAACCGTTCGGCCACCTCACGGAAAGGCAACCCTTCGTTGAAATGCAGGCGTATCACCTCGCGGCAGATGGGCGGGAACAATTCTTCGATTCCCGCTTTGAGCAGTTCGATTTCGCGCTCAAACTCTTCGGGAGATGTCCGTTCCAACTCGTCGGCAAGCAT
>JBGUHM010000090.1:0-19642 GCA_045112115.1 Sodaliphilus sp.
TGGCGATGTGAGTTATCTTTATCAAGCGATACTCGGCGGCACCACCGACTTGCAATACGACCTCAACGGCGACGGTTTCGTCAACACTGGCGATATATCGTTCCTGTACAGTATCATGGTTGGCGGCTGATATTATTCCACGCAGAAATGCATATTATGGAGTATATAAAAGTATAAGAAGATGATGAAGAGATTTTTTGTTTGTTTATCGTGTCTTCTGCTGCTCGGAGGGCTGTACTCCTGCAGTGGCAAAGGCGAGCTTGAAAAGTTTGTTCAAGAGTTCAAAACCGCGGTCGACAACGGCGACCGCGAGGCGATGTCAAAAATGTATCCAGCCCTCGAGCAGGGCGATCAACTGTCGTTCGACATCGACGACATCGATGTGGAGAAAACCGACCGCGCCGGAGTGTTTATCGCTCGCCTGGGCGACGACGTGGATATGACTATCGAGCGCTCGCAAGACGGCACGCTCACAATCACTGAGAGCCACGGCCTGTTCACGTTCCCGAAAGAGAACTGGGATTTTGCCAAGGCTTGCGGCCAGTATAAGGCGGAGTTGACCGACGTAGAAAACCGCAAGCGCATGAACGACACTGGTTTCCGGGCCTTTTTGGGCGACCGGCTGCTTGCCGACCTTCGCAGCCAGGTGACGGCGACTGTCAAGATTTCGGATGATGCGTGGGGCTCTATGGGAAAGATTATCACCACCGTGAACAACAACAGCGACATCCCTTTGAAGGGCGGTGACTATGTCGTGAAATTGGTTATATCCAATTATATGCATGAATACAATTTTTATACTGAAGAAATCGATGTGCTTAAAGCTGACGAATACCAATCATTCAGCGGCAAGGACATTGAGCCTCACGGTTCGGCAATCTATGGCTATGAGTGGGGCTTCGGTGTTGCCGGCGGAGATGCCAATGCAAGTGTGAACATAACCATGTCTCCTGAGACTCTTCTTGCCAATTATCAGCCCAAGGGCAACGAGTTTGACCAGTATATCGGCGCCACTGGCGGCACAGTGACCACCACAGGCTCGGCGGCGCCTGCGTCGTCGTCGGGCAGCGGCCCTCTGAGCGGCAGCTACACCTACAGCGGTTCGATTGGCCGAAATGGCGTGAACGGCTCGATGAATTATTCCGGCGGCACGTTCACTGGCCAGTATGGCTACAAGGGCCGCACCACTGGTATCAACATCAGCGGCACGTTGAGCGGCGACGGCACCTGGACTGCTACCGAGCGCAACGACCAGGGTATGGTGTGCGGCACCTACAACGGCCATGTGAACGGAACCACCATCACCGGCACGTTCACCAACTACAAGGGCACGACCTACAGTTTCACATTGAACCTCAAGCCGGCATAACTACCGTAAACAATCGTGGAAAGTCGGGGCGCTCTGCAATCGGGAGCGCCCCGATTTGCTATCGCTTGAAAGCGCGGATTGCAACAGTTAAAAAATCATAAAACCGTTAAAGAAGATTAAAAGTTTAATTTTCGCAAGTGGTTGAACTATATGCATTTACGTTGTTGCGAGGCTCGCGTGCGTATATTAGCAGGAGAAAAAAGCGAAAAAAAAGAGCAGAATCATTTGGTGGTTAGGGAATTAGTTTGTAATTTTGCAACGCTTTTGGGCTCAATTTTTGGCACCTAGGCCAGTGTAAAGCGCTGTTTTAGTGTGGATTGGCGGTGCGAAAACGGCTCAAAACGGTAGAAAAACTAATCAAAAACAATTAAAAATTTAACGTAAAACAGAACTAAGATGCCAACAATTCAGCAATTAGTACGAAAAGGTCGCACTCGCCTGGAAAGTTCCAGCAAGTCTCCTGCTCTCGACTCTTGCCCCCAGCGTCGCGGTGTGTGTGTCCGTGTTTACACGACCACCCCTAAGAAGCCGAACTCGGCAATGCGCAAGGTAGCACGTGTCCGTTTGACCAACGGTAAGGAAGTGAACTCTTACATTCCCGGTGAGGGCCACAACCTTCAGGAGCACTCGATTGTGATGGTACGCGGTGGCCGTGTGAAGGATCTTCCCGGTGTGCGTTATCACATCGTTCGCGGCACTTTGGATACCGCCGGCGTCGACGGCCGCACACAGCGCCGTTCGAAGTACGGAGCCAAGCGTCCGAAGGCAAAGAAGTAAGACCTGATTAATTACTAACAAAACGAGAAAAGAAAAAAAGTTACAAACTTAGTTTTTGATTAATTGGTACGATGATTTGGGTTGAGTAAATGGCTGCAGCGGCGGCCGTTGAAGAACAAAGCAGCAACAACCAAGCGGACAAAAACTGAAATTCAGAAACAACAATGAGAAAGGCAAAGCCAAAGAAACGGGTCATCCTTCCCGACCCCAAGTTCGGTGACGTGCGAGTGTCGAAATTCGTGAATCACCTTATGCTCGACGGTAAGAAGAACACGTCTTATCGTATTTTCTACAGCGCCCTTGATCTCGTCGAGAAGAAAATGAAGTCGGAAGAGAAGACTTCGCTCGAGATCTGGAAGGCCGCTCTCGAGAAAATCACTCCTCAAGTGGAGGTGAAATCTCGTCGTATCGGTGGTGCCACATTCCAGGTTCCTACCGAAATCCGTCCCGACCGCAAAGAGTCGGTTTCGATGAAGAACATGATCAACTACGCTCGCAAGCGTGGCGGCAAGACTATGGCCGACAAGCTGGCAGCTGAGATTTGTGACGCTTACAACGAGCAGGGTGGCGCATTCAAGCGCAAAGAGGACATGCACCGCATGGCCGAGGCAAACCGCGCATTCGCTCACTTCCGTTTCTAATATATAATATAAGGTATACGGAACCTAACTGATAAGAGAACCAAAAGAGAGAACGACACAATGAAGGACAGTCAACTGAAATATACTCGCAATATCGGCATCATGGCACACATCGACGCCGGTAAGACGACTACTTCAGAGCGCATACTGTACTACACCGGCCTGACCCACAGGATTGGCGAGGTCCACGACGGAGCCGCCACCATGGACTGGATGGTGCAGGAGCAGGAGCGCGGCATCACTATTACCAGTGCTGCCACGACAGCCTTCTGGAACTTCAACGACGAGAAGTACAAGATCAACCTGATCGACACTCCGGGACACGTCGACTTCACCGTGGAGGTGGAGCGTTCGCTGCGCGTGCTCGACGGCGCCATCGCCACGTTCTGCGCGGTGGGCGGTGTTGAGCCCCAGAGCGAGACCGTGTGGCGTCAGGCCGACAAGTACAATGTGCCCCGCATCGCCTACGTGAACAAGATGGACCGCAAGGGCGCCAACTTCCTGGAAGTGGCCCGCCAGATGCGCGACATCCTGGGCGCCAATCCCTGCCCGATCGAGCTTCCTATCGGAGCCGAGGAGCATTTCAAGGGTGTGGTCGACCTGGTGACGATGAAGGCCCTGTACTGGCATGACGAGACTCTGGGCGCCGAGTATTCGGTCGACGATATTCCCGCCGACATGGAAGAGGAGTGCCAGAGCTACCGCGAGCAGATGCTCGAGGCCATCGCCGAGTGTGACGATGAGCTCATGGCAAAGTACTTCGACGACCCGTCGTCGATTACCGTTGACGAGATCCGTCGCGCTCTTCGCGCCGCCACCCTGAAGATGGAGGTGGTGCCGATGCTGTGCGGCAGCTCGTTCAAGAACAAGGGCGTTCAGCCCCTGCTCGACGCTGTGTGCGCCTATTTGCCGAGTCCTGAGGACAGCGATGTCGTGACCGGTCATGCCGTCAACGACTCGTCGAAGGTGATTGAGCGCCATCCGGTGGTCACCGAGCCTCTGTGCGCGCTGGTGTTCAAGATTGCCACCGACCCGTATGTGGGCCGCCTGGTGTTCTTCCGCGTGTACTCTGGCAAGGTGGAGGCCGGCAGCTATGTGTTCAACTCTCGTTCAGGTAAGAAAGAACGCATCTCGCGCTTGTTCCAAATGCACAGCAACCATCAGAACCCGATGGAGATGATTGGCTGCGGCGACATTGGCGCAGGCGTAGGCTTCAAGGACGTTCGCACTGGCGACACCCTCTGCAGCGAGGGCGCGCAGATTGTGCTTGAGGCCATGGACTTCCCCGAGCCGGTGCTTGGCATCGCCGTGGAGCCGAAGACTCAGAACGACCTCGACCGCCTTGACGTGGGCCTGCAGAAGCTCGCCGAGGAGGATCCCACCTTCCAGGTGGAGAGCAACGAGGAGACCGGCCAGACCATCATCCGTGGTATGGGCGAGCTTCACCTCGACATCATCCTCGACCGTCTGCGCCGCGAGTTCAAGGTGGAGTGCAACCAGGGCCGTCCTCAGGTGACGTACAAAGAGGCCATCACCGAGGCAGTCGAGTTGCGCGAGGTGTTCAAGAAGCAGACCGGCGGCCGCGGCAAGTATGCCGACATCGTGTGCCGCGTGGAGCCCGTTGACGACGACTTCGAGGGCACGCTCGACTTCCACGACGAGGTCAAGGGCGGCAACATCCCCAAGGAGTATATCCCGTCGATTCAGAAGGGATTCGTCACGGCCATGCGCAACGGCGTGCTCGCCGGCTTCCCGGTTGAGCAACTGAAAGTCACCGTGCTCGACGGCAGCTACCACCCCGTGGACAGCGACCAGCTCTCGTTTGAGATCTGCGCCATCCAGGCCTTCAAGAAGGCATGCGCGAAAGCGAAGCCCGTGCTCATGGAGCCGATTATGAAGGTGGAGGTGGTCACGCCCGAGGAGAACATGGGCGACGTGATCGGCGACCTGAACAAGCGTCGCGGTCAGGTGCTGGGAATGGAGAGCAGCCGCAGCGGCGCTCGCATCGTCAAAGCCACGGCCCCGTTGGCCGAGATGTTCGGCTATGTGACGGCGTTGCGCACTATCACCAGCGGCCGCGCCACCAGCACGATGACGTTCTCTCATTATCAGGAAGTGGCCCGCTCGATTGCCGAGAAGGTTCTCGAGAGCTTCATGGGCCGCGTGGATTTATTGAAGTAAACAATACTATTTTATAATTTAACAAGAGATGAGCCAAAAGATTAGAATTAAACTGAAATCTTACGATCACAACTTGGTTGATAAGTCGGCCGAGAAGATTGTGCGCACGGTGAAAGCTACCGGCGCCGTGGTTAGCGGTCCAATTCCCCTGCCCACGCACAAGCGCATCTTCACTGTCAACCGCTCGACATTTGTCAACAAGAAGTCGCGTGAGCAATTCCAACTGTGCGCCTACAAGCGCCTGATCGACATCTACAGCTCGACCGCCAAGACTGTCGACGCTCTGATGAAGCTCGAGTTGCCCAGCGGTGTGGAGGTTGAAATCAAGGTATAGTACCGAATCAACAAGTAACGATCAAAGTAAGACAAAAAAGTTTTTTAAACACAATTCAAAAAAAAGTAAAGAGAAATGCCAGGATTATTAGGAAAAAAAATCGGAATGACATCCGTTTTCAGTGCCGACGGCAAGAACGTGCCGTGCACTGTTATCGAAGTAGGTCCTTGTGTTGTCACCCAGGTGAAGACTCTTGAAACTGACGGTTATGAGGCATTGCAGCTTGGCTATCAGGAGAAGAAAGACAAGCACACAACGCGCCCCGAGGCCGGTCACTTCAAGAAAGCCGGAGTGAAACCGCAAAGACACTTGGCCGAGTTCAAAGACTTTGAAGGCGACTACAAGGCAGGCGACACGCTTACCGTCGAGTTCTTCAACGATGCATCGTTCGTGGACGTTATCGGCGTCTCGAAGGGTAAAGGCTTCCAGGGTGTGGTCAAGCGCCACGGCTTCGGAGGCGTAGGCCAGAAGACCCACGGTCAGGACGACCGTCTGCGCGCGCCCGGTTCAATCGGTGCCTGCTCGTATCCCGCATCAGTATTCAAGGGAATGCGCATGGCCGGTCAGATGGGCAATGAGAGAGTCACTATTCAAAATCTTCAAATTATCAAGATTTTGCCGGAGAACAACCTGTTGCTCGTGAAGGGCAGTGTTCCCGGAAGTAAAGGTTCAATCTTATCAATTGTGAAATAATGGAACTCGCAGTATATAACATCAACGGACAAGATACCGGCAAGAAGGTAACCCTCAACGACGAAGTATTCGGTCTGGCCGAGCCCAACGAGCACGTCATCTATCTCGACGTCAAGCAGTATCTGGGCAACCGCCGTCAGGGCACCCACAAGTCGAAAGAGAGAAGTGAGATCAAGGGCTCGACGAAGAAGCTCGGTCGTCAGAAGGGCGGCGGTGGCGCTCGTCACGGTGATATCAACTCGCCCCTGCTGCGTGGTGGTGGCCGCGTTTTCGGCCCGAAACCCCGCGACTATCGCACTAAACTGAACAAGAAGGTAAAAGCTTTGGCTCGTCGCTCGGCTCTGACCTTCAAGGCAATGAACAACGAGATTATGGTGATCGAGGACTTCAACTTCGACGCTCCCCGCACTAAGGACTTCGTGGCAATCACCCGCAACCTGAACATCGACGACAAGAAGATGGTTCTCGTGCTCAAGGACGTGCAGCGCAACGTATATCTGTCGCTCCGCAACCTCCCGAAGGCACAAGTGGTGACCGCCCGCGACCTGAACACCTACCGTATCCTCGACAACAAGGCTCTGGTTCTTACCGAGAGCAGTGTAGAGATTTTGAATCAGTTTTAACCACTAAACTAAGGAGATATATACAATGAGTTTCCAGATTATTCCTATCGTAACCGAGAAGGCCAACGCCATCAGCGAGAAGACCAATCGTTTTTCATTCAAGGTATCCCCCGACGCCACTAAGCCTGAGATCAAGCACATGGTCGAATCGCTTTACGACGTTAAGGTGACTGAGGTTAAGACGATGAACTATGAGGGCAAGCAGAAACAGCGTTACACCCGCACTGGCATCCAGCGCGGCAAGAAGCCGGCTTACAAGAAAGCCATCGTGACGCTTGCCGAAGGTCAAACTATTGATTTCTATAGCAACTTATAATAACAAAAATGGCAGTAAGAAAATTGAAGCCCACAACACCGGGGCAAAGACACAAGATTATTGGTGTATTTGACGAAATCACTGCACGTACACCAGAAAAGTCTCTTACCGTCGGTATGCGCAAGAGCGGTGGCCGTAACAACCAGGGCCGCATGACCATGCGCTACATCGGTGGCGGACATCGTCGTCGCTATCGTTTCATCGACTTCAAGAGAAATAAGGACGGTGTACCAGCACGTGTAAAGAGCATCGAGTACGATCCCAACCGCTCGGCCCGTATTGCATTGCTTTACTACGCTGATGGTTATAAGGCTTACATCATCGCTCCCAACGGACTGAAAGTTGACGACGTGGTGTTAAGCGGTGAGAACGTGGCCCCCGAAGTGGGAAACGCGCTTCCACTGAACAGTATTCCTGTTGGTACTTTAATTCACAACATCGAAATGCGTCCCGGACAGGGAGCCCGCATCGCGCGCTCAGCCGGTACTTTCGCACAGTTGGTGTCTCGTGAAGGCAGCTACGCAATTATCAAATTACCTTCGGGTGAAACCCGTAAGATTCTCTCGACTTGCCGCGCTACTGTAGGTGTGGTGGGCAACAGCGACCACGCTCTCGAGCAGTCAGGTAAGGCCGGACGCTCGCGCTGGTTGGGTCGTCGTCCTCACAACCGCGGTGTGGTGATGAACCCCGTCGATCACCCCATGGGTGGTGGTGAGGGTCGCCAGAGTGGCGGTCACCCGCGTTCACGCACTGGTCTGTATGCTAAGGGCTTGAAGACCCGTGCCCCGAAGAAGCAGTCTTCGAAGTACATTATTGAAAGAAGAAAGAAGTAATTTGATTAAAAGCTAAACTATGAGTCGATCATTAAAGAAAGGCCCTTACATTTGTGTCAAGCTCGAGAAGAAGATTCTGGCTATGAACGAGAGCGGCAAGAAGACCGTGGTGAAGACCTGGTCTCGCGCCTCGATGATCAGCCCCGACTTTGTCGGTCACACTATCGCAGTGCACAATGGCAACAAGTTTATCCCCGTGTATGTTACCGAGAACATGGTAGGTCACAAGCTGGGCGAGTTCGCCCCGACACGCACCTTCCGTGGCCACAGCGGCAACAACAAGTAATCGAAGGGCCCACGGGAAAAAATTCACAAGACAAAAAAAGAATTAAATACAATGGGTAAAAGAAAAAGAGAATCAGCCAAAATGATTAAGGAAGCCCGCAAGGAGCAATACTTTGCCAAGCTGCGCAATGTTCCTTCGTCTCCGCGCAAGATGCGCCTGGTGGCCGACATGATTCGCGGCCAGGAAGCGTTCAAGGCTCTGGGTCTCCTTCATTTCTCGAATAAGAATGCTGCCCGCGACGTGGAGAAGCTCTTGAAGAGCGCCATCTCGAACTGGGAGCAGAAGAACGAACGAAAAGCAGAAAGCGGCGAATTGTACATCAAGACAATCTACGTTGATTGCGCCCCGATGCTCAAGCGCCTGCGTCCTGCCCCTCAGGGTCGTGGATATCGTATCCGCAAGCGCTCTAATCACGTGACTATGTATCTTGACACTATTAACAACAAAGCAGAGTAAACAACAGAATTATGGGACAGAAAGTAAATCCAATCAGTAATCGTCTGGGTATCATCCGCGGTTGGGACTCCAACTGGTACGGTGGCAGTAACTATGGCGATACTCTGCTGGAAGACAGCAAGATCCGCAAGTATTTGAGCGTCCGTCTGGCAAAGGCCAGCGTGTCGCGCATCGTGATTGAGCGTACTCTCAAGCTGGTGACCATCACCATCTGCACCGCCCGCCCGGGTATCATCATCGGCAAGGGTGGCCAGGATGTGGACAAACTCAAGGAAGAGTTGAAGAAGCTCACCGGCAAGGACGTTCAGATCAACATCTACGAGGTTAAGCGCCCCGAGCTCGACGCCGAGATCGTTGCCGCTAACATCGCCCGCCAGATCGAGGGCAAGATTGCCTACCGCCGCGCCGTGAAGATGGCAGTGGCCTCGACCATGCGCATGGGTGCCGAGGGCATCAAGGTGCAGGTGAGCGGTCGCCTCAACGGAGCCGAGATGGCCCGCAGCGAGATGTTCAAGGAAGGTCGTACCCCGCTTCACACTCTGCGTGCCGACATCGACTACGCCCTGGTACCGGCTTTGACAAAGGTTGGTCTGATTGGCGTGAAGGTCTGGATCTGCCGCGGTGAGGTATACGGTAAGAAAGACCTGGCGCCCAACTTCAGCAACTCGGGCAACGACCGCCGTCAGGGTGGCGCCGGCCGTCGCGGAGGTTTCAGAGGAGGCAAGCGCAACAATCGATAACCCGATTTTTTAACACTGAAAGTAAGAAACAACAATGTTACAGCAACCAAGAAGATTAAGATATCGCAAGCCCAGTGACGGTAGAGTACGCCAGTACGCAAAGCGCGGCACTCAGCTCTCCTTCGGCTCTTTCGGCATCAAGGCCCTTGACTCGAAGTGGATCACCGCTCACCAGATTGAGGCTGCGCGTGTGGCAGTTACCCGCTACATGCAACGCGAAGGTAATGTATGGATTCGCATCTTCCCGCACAAGCCTATCACCCGCAAGCCCGCCGACGTGCGTATGGGTAAAGGTAAGGGCGACGTGGCCGGATATGTGGCTCCCGTGTTCCCCGGACGCATTCTTATCGAGATTGACGGCGTGAGCCTCGAAATCGCGAAGGAAGCACTCCGCCTGGCAGCTCAGAAACTGCCTATTCCCACCAAGTTCGTGATCCGTCATGACTATGACCCCAGCCAGAACGTGTAATAACCGCTTAAAGTTTTTTTGACAATTATGAAAAGCAAGGAATTAAGAGAACTTACCGATAAAGAGTTGCGTGACCGCCTCGAGGCCGCTGAGAAGGCTTATACCCAGCAGCTGATCCAACACTCGATCACCCCGCTCGACAATCCGGCAAAGATTACACTTGACCGCCGCGACATAGCCCGCATGAAGACGGAACTGCGTGCCCGTGAACTGAACATCACTAAATAATCCCAAGGAGACTAACAAAAATGGAAGAAAAGAGAAATTTACGTAAAGAGAGAATTGGGGTTGTTTCCAGCAACAAGGGTGACAAAACCATCACTGTCACAGTGAAGTACAAGGAGAAACACCCAATCTACGGCAAGTTTGTGAGCAAGACCAAGAAATATCACGCTCACGACGAGAACAACGAGTGCAACGTGGGTGACACCGTTCGCCTGATGGAAACGCGCCCGTTGAGCAAGACCAAGAGATGGAGATTAGTTGAAATAGTTGAAAGAGCTAAGTAAGATAGCGATAAAACCAAACGAAGACAAGATTATGATTCAATCAGAAACAAGACTGAACGTAGCCGACAACAGTGGCGCTCGCGAGGTGCTGTGCATCCGCGTGCTCGGTGGCACCGGCCGCCGCTACGCAACGGTAGGCGACCAGATTGTCGTTACTGTCAAGAACGCTATTCCCGCCTCCGATGTGAAGAAAGGCACTGTATCTCGCGCAGTAGTCGTGAGAACCAAGAAGGAGATTCGCCGTCAGGACGGCTCTTATATCCGCTTCGATGACAACGCATGTGTGTTGCTGACCAACACCGGCGAGTTGCGAGGTACACGTATCTTCGGCCCGGTAGCCCGCGAGCTGCGTGCCACCAACATGAAGATTGTCTCTCTCGCACCCGAAGTTCTTTAAATCGTTAAACGACAATAAGAAAAAGAGAAATGGCAAAAATACAAATCAAGAAAGGCGACAACGTGTATGTAATCGCGGGTGACGACAAGGGTAAGACCGGTCGCGTGCTCAAGGTTGACACCGAGAAAGGTCGCGCTATCGTCGAGGGCGTGAACATGGTCTCTAAGAGCACCAAGCCCAACGCAAAGCATCCCCAGGGCGGCATCGTGAAGATGGAGGCCCCGATTCACCTGTCGAACCTCAACCTGGTTGACCCGAAGAGCGGCAAGGCCACTCGCATCGGCATCAAGGGTACGGGCAAGGACAAAGTACGTTACGCTAAAAAATCAGGAGAGGAGATTAAGTAATGAGTACCACGCTTAAGAAACAATACGACGAGAAGATTGCTCCCGCGTTGATGAAGAAATTCAACTACAGCTCGCCCATGCAGATTCCGCGCTTGACCAAGATCGTTTTGAACGAGGGTCTGGGTGACGCCACGCAGGACAAGAAAATCATTGACACCGCCATCAACGAGCTGACGGCCATCACCGGCCAGAAGGCTGTTCAGACCGTGTCGAAGAAGGACATCAGCAATTTCAAGCTGCGCAAGAAAATGCCTATCGGCGCCCGTGTGACGTTGCGTCGTGACCGCATGTACGAGTTTATGGAGCGTTTCATCCGCATCGCGCTGCCGCGTATCCGCGACTTCAAGGGTATCGAGGGTAAGCTCGACGGCCGCGGCAACTACACCGTCGGTGTCACCGAGCAGATTATCTTCCCGGAAATCAACATCGACTCGGTGCAGAAGATGACCGGTATGAACATCACTTTCGTGACCACCGCCAAGACCGACGAAGAGGGTTACGCCCTGCTGAAGGAGTTCGGCCTGCCGTTCAAGAACGCCAAGTAAACAGATTAACCACACTCTTAATAAAAGAAGAAGAAAATGGCAAAAGAATCGATGAAAGCCCGTCAGGCAAAGCGCTTGAAACTCGTTGCTAAGTATGCCCAGAAGCGTGCCGAACTCAAGGCCGCCGGTGACTATGAAGCACTCCAGGCACTTCCCCGCAACGCGTCGCCCGTTCGCCTGCACAACCGCTGCAAGATCTCTGGTCGTCCGAAAGGCTACATGCGTCAGTTCGGCATTTCTCGCATCAATTTCCGCGAGATGGCTTCGGCCGGCTTGATCCCCGGAGTGCGTAAGGCCAGTTGGTAATCGCCTCCACCCCGATAATTCCGCCGTGGCGTTTAACTTGAAAAGTTTGTGGAGACCGCCGCGACGGGACATCACCAACCGAAACAAAACATTTTTAGTATTAAATATTGTCAGGCCGACAAATTGACAAGGTCCTGATCAATTTAAAACAACAAAAACAAAATGACTGATCCAATTGCAGATTATTTGACCAGACTGAGGAATGCGATCAAGGCACAGCACCGTGTCGTTGAAATCCCTTCCTCGAAACTGAAGAAGGAAATCACCAAGATTCTCTTCGAGCAGGGTTACATCCTTAACTACAAGTTCGTCGAGGACTCGGATGTGCCCAGTGGAACCATCAAAATCGCTCTCAAGTACGACAGCGTCGACAAGGTCAACGCCATCAAGTGCCTGAAGCGTGTATCGCGTCCGGGTCTGCGCCAGTACGCAGGCTACAAGGACATGCCGCGTGTGTTGAACGGCCTCGGTATCGCCATTCTGTCGACCTCCAAGGGTGTCATGACCAACAAGGAGGCTCAGGCTCAGAAGATTGGCGGTGAGGTATTGTGTTACGTTTATTAATAAGAAGGAGGAATTGTTATGTCAAGAATAGGAAAATTGCCGATTACAATACCTTCGGGTGTAAGCGTAAAGATTGAAGACAACGTGATTACCGTAAAGGGTCCCAAGGGTGAGCTCAAGCAGGCTGTCAACCCCGAGATCGGTGTTGAAATCACCGACAGCGAGGTGAAGATCACTCGTCCCAACGACGAGCGTCAGTCGCGCGCACAGCACGGACTCTATCGCGCCTTGATCAACAACATGATCACTGGTGTGAGCACCGGTTTCAAGAAAGAACTGGAAATCGTGGGTGTCGGTTACCGCGCCACCAGCAAGGGCCAAGTGCTCGAGCTCGCGCTCGGTTACAGCCACGCTATTTATCTGAAGATGCCGCCTGAGGTGACTGTTAACGCCGTTACCGAGCGTAACAAGAACCCGCTTATTACACTGGAGAGTTGCGACAAGCAGCTTCTTGGTCAGATTTGCGCCAAGATTCGTTCGTTCCGCAAGCCGGAGCCTTACAAGGGCAAGGGTGTGAAGTTCGTGGGCGAGGTTCTGCGTCGCAAGTCGGGTAAGACGGCAGCCGCGAAGTAAATAAATTAGACTGATATTTCTTATTATCAAGAATATGAAATCGAAAAAAGAAAGAAGACAGAAGATAAAGGCCCGCATCCGCGGCCGTATAAGCGGCAGCGCCGCACGCCCCCGTCTGAGCGTGTTCCGCTCTAACAAGGCCATCTATGCCCAGCTCATCGATGACGCTGCTGGCAACACCCTCGTTTCGGCATCGTCGAAAGGCATTACCGAGGGAACAAAGAGTGAAATAGCTGCCAAGGTTGGCGAACTCGTTGCAAAGAAGGCTCTCGAGGCCGGTATCGACACTGTGGTGTTCGACCGCAACGGTTTCCTTTTCCATGGCAGAGTGAAATCATTGGCCGACGGCGCTCGCAAGGGCGGTCTCAAATTTTAATAGAAATTCCCTATGGCAAAGAAAAATAACAGAGTCAAGATTACAAGCGATATCGAATTGCAAGATCGCCTGGTGGCAATCAACCGCACAACGAAGGTCACGAAGGGTGGCCGCACATTCACTTTCGCCGCTATCGTGGTGGTGGGTGACGGAAACGGCGTGATCGGTTATGGTCTGGGTAAGGCCAACGAGGTCACCACCGCTATCGCAAAGGGCGTGGAAACCGCCAAGAAGAACCTTATCCGCGTGCCCGTTCACAAGGGTACCATCCCCCACGAGCAAGTCGCCAAGTTCGGCGGCAGCCGCATCTTCATGAAGCCCGCAACTCCGGGTACCGGTGTGAAGGCTGGTGGTGCTATGCGTGCCGTTCTCGAGAGCGTGGGTATCACTGACGTGATTTGTAAGTCGAAGGGTTCGTCAAACCCGCACAATCTTGTCAAGGCCACCATCAAGGCTTTGGACGAGATGCGCAGCCCGCTCGATGTGGCTCGCTACCGCGGTATAACCCTGGACAAGGTGTTTAACGGATAAATGAAAAGACTGAAACTATGGCTAAGATTTTGATTAAGCAAGTAAAGAGTCGCATCAACCGTCCGGAGCGCCAGAAGCGCACCCTCGATGCACTGGGATTGAGAAAAATGAATCAAGTCGTTGAGAAGGAAGCAACTCCTCAAGTCTTGGGTATGATTAACCAGGTTCGCCACCTCGTTGAGGTTACGAACGCATAAAATATGAGCATTGAATTATGGATTTGAGTAATTTAACACCCGCAGTCGGCTCAAACATGAGCAAACGTCGCATAGGTCGTGGACCTGGCAGCGGCATGGGAGGTACTTCAACGCGTGGTCACAAGGGTGCGAAGTCGCGCTCGGGCTACAAGAAGAAAGTAGGATTTGAGGGTGGCCAGATGCCACTGCAGCGCCGCGTGCCTAAGTTCGGTTTCAAGAACATCAACCGCGTGGAGTATAAGGCTGTGAACATCAGCACTCTCGACAAGCTCGCAGCCGACAAAGGCCTTGAGACCATCACCGTGGCCGATCTTGTGGCAGCCGGTCTGGTTCGCAAAAAGCAGCTCGTGAAGGTTCTGGGCGACGGCACTTTGAGCCACAAGCTCAACATCGAGGCCCACGCTTTCTCGAAGAAAGCCGAGGAGGCCATCACTGCCGCCGGCGGTACCGTAACCAAAGCATAACTATTTAAGCACTTATAATAATGAGATTTTTCAGAACAATACAGAATATCCTGAAGATTGATGACCTGCGTCACCGCCTGGGCATCACCTTCCTGCTGATTCTGATCTACCGCTTCGGCTGCGCCGTGCGGCTTCCTGGAGTGACCGACAGTGCGGTCGCCGCTATGAAGACCTTCAGCAGCAAGACTGGTCTGATGCAGTTGCTCGACATGTTCTCGGGTAATGCGTTCTCTCAGGCATCGATCTTTGCGTTGGGTATCATGCCGTATATCACCGCTTCGATTGTGATTCAGCTGTTAGGTATGGTAATGCCTCAGTTCCAGAAGATGCAGCGCGAGGGTGAGAGCGGTCGTATGAAGCTCAACCAGTATACTCGTTACCTCACGGTGATCATCCTGCTCGTTCAGGCTCCGGCATATCTGATCAACCTGAGAATGCAGGCCGGCGGCGCCCTTCAGATTGGCCCGTTCGATCTGGTATTCCTCACGGTTGTGCTTACCGCTGGCGCCATGTTCATCATGTGGCTGGGTGAGAAGATCACTGATAAGGGTATCGGCAACGGTATCTCGATGATTATCCTTGTGGGTATCATCGCCCGCCTGCCCGAGGCACTTGTCGGTGAGTTCGTGGGTCGCCTGACCACCAACCAGGGCGGTCTGGTGATGTTCCTGATTGAGATCATCGTGCTCTTCGGTGTGACTGCCGGCGCCGTGATGCTCACCCAGGGTACCCGCAAGGTGCCTGTGCAGTATGCAAAGCGCATTGTCGGCAACCGCCAGTACGGTGGTGCTCGCCAGTATATACCTCTGAAGGTGAACGCCGCCAACGTGATGCCTATCATCTTCGCTCAGGCGCTTATGTTCATCCCGATGACCATCGCCGGATTCAGCACCGGTGAGGGTGGAGGTTTCTGGAGCATGTTCATGGACTACAACAGTTTCGGATACAATGTGGTCTACTTCCTGATGATTGTCGCGTTCACCTATTTCTACACCGCCATCACCGTGCGTCCCACGCAGATGGCTGAGGAGATGAAGAAGAACAGCGGCTTCATCCCGGGTATCAAGCCCGGCAAGAAGACTGCCGAGTATCTCGACTCCATCATGTCGCGTATCACACTGCCCGGTTCTATCTTCCTGGGTATCGTGGCCATCATGCCGGCTTTCGCTCGCTTCTTCGGCGTGTCGACGGGCTTCGCGCAGTTCTTCGGCGGCACTTCGCTGCTGATTATGGTCGGTGTGGTGCTTGACACTCTGCAGCAGGTGGAAACCCACCTGATGATGCACCACTACGATGGACTGATGAAGAGCGGCAAGGTGAAGGGCCGCATGAGCTGACACCTTGTAGACAATTGATTTAATTGATGATTTTAACGAACCGAGTTTTATAGGATTCGAAATTTTTGAGTAATCATGATTTACCTCAAAACCGACGAAGAAATAGAACTACTTAGGGAAGCTGACCTCGTGGTGGCGAAGACTCTGGGCGAACTGGCCCGGTGGATCGCCCCCGGGATCACTACCCGTCGCCTCGACCAGATTGCCGACGAATTTATTCGCGACAATGGCTGCAAGCCCGGTTTCCTGGGACTCTACGGTTACCCGGCATCGGTTTGCATCTCGGTCAACGAGGTTGTGGTGCACGGCATTCCTTCGGGATATGAGCTGCGCGACGGCGACATTGTGTCGGTCGACTGCGGCGCCGTCACCAAGGACGGATTCAACGGCGACTCGGCCTACACCTTTATGGTGGGCGAGGTGAGCGACGAGGTGCGTCAGCTCCTGGTAGCCACCAAAGAGGCTCTCTACGAGGGCATCGCGAAAGCCGTCCCCGGCAACCGCATAGGCGACATCGGCAACACGGTTCAGACATATGTTGAGCGTCGTGGCTACAGTGTAGTGAGGGAAATGGTGGGTCACGGTGTGGGACGCAAGCTCCACGAAGATCCCGAAGTTCCCAACTACGGCCGCCGCGGCACCGGTCCAATGATCAAGAACGGCATGACCATCGCCATCGAGCCGATGGTGAACCTGGGCAGCAAGAACATTGTGATTGAGCCCGACGGATGGACCACCCGCACCAAAGACCGCAAGCCGGCGGCCCACTACGAGCACTCGGTGGCTGTGCACCACGGCAAGCCCGACATCCTCTCGTCGTTCGACTACATCAAGGAGGCCCTTGGCGAGAGATTCATTTGAAATCATCATTACAGTAACACAATAAAACTGAACATCAATGTCGAAACAAACCGCTATCGAACAGGACGGAACAATCGTCGAGGCTCTCTCGAACGCCATGTTCCGCGTAGAACTGGAAAACGGACATCAGATTATCGCCCACATCTCAGGCAAGATGAGGATGCACTACATCAAAATCCTGCCCGGCGACAAAGTGAAAGTCGAGATGTCTCCATACGACCTGACCAAAGGCAGAATAGCCTTCCGGTATAAATAATACAATTTCACGGGCCGCACGGCGGCACCGAAACAATAACAAACGTTTAAAAAACCAACAACCATTATGAAGGTAAGAGCATCCCTGAAGAAACGTTCGGCCGATTGCAAAATCGTGCGCCGCAAGGGACGTTTGTATGTGATTTGCAAAAAGAATCCCAAGTTCAAGCAACGTCAAGGATAATATAAATCGTACAATAACACAAAAGACAAATAAAAGTATATGGCAGTAAGAATCGTGGGAGTTGACCTCCCCCAGAACAAGCGCGGTGTGATATCGCTGACCTATATCTACGGCATAGGTCGCAGCAGTGCCGCTAAAATCCTCGCCGAGGCCGGAGTGGACGAAAACACTAAGGTCAAGGACTGGACCGACGCCGAGGCTGCAAAGGTTCGCGAGGTAATCGGTGAGAACTATAAGGTAGAAGGTGACCTTCGTACTGAGGTGCAGATGAACATCAAGCGATTGATGGACATCGGTTGCTATCGCGGTATCCGTCACCGTAATGGCCTGCCCGTTCGCGGCCAGAGCACCAAGAACAACGCTCGCACTCGCAAGGGTCGCAAGAAAACAGTTGCAAACAAGAAGAAAGCTACTAAGTAATACATCATCAATTATTATTAAAGTATGGCAAAAAAGACAGTCGCAGCAAAGAAGAGAGTGGTCAAGGTTGACGGTGTAGGTCAACTCCACGTTCATTCTTCTTTCAACAACATCATTGTGTGCCTCGCCAACAGCGAGGGACAGGTAATCTCATGGTCGTCAGCTGGCAAGATGGGCTTCCGCGGGTCGAAAAAGAACACCCCCTACGCAGCTCAGATGGCCGCTCAGGACTGCGCGAAGGTCGCTTACGACCTTGGCCTGCGCAAGGTGAAAGCCTATGTCAAGGGTCCTGGCAACGGACGTGAGAGCGCTATCCGCACCATCCACGGTGCCGGCATCACAGTGACCGAGATCATCGATGTCACTCCGCTGCCCCACAACGGATGTCGTCCCCCGAAGCGTCGCCGCGTATAATACTCAGTGTCGCATCGCTCCGGGCGTCCGGTCCTCACAGGGCCGAGTAGTGTCCCGGATATCGTAAACCAACAACATTTTTTCATTACAAGAATTGAATCGCAAAACAAATTGGTGATTATTTTGATTGCAATACTTTTATTTATCAACCTCTCTGCAATCGCGGCTGCTCACCCACACTTGTGATTCTGCACTGTTTAACAAACCGATTTTTTACAAGAACATTTTTTAGATTATGGCAAGATACACTGGTCCAAAATCAAAAATCGCCCGTAAGTTGGGTGAAGCAATCTTCGGCGAGGATAAGGTCTTGACAAAGAAAAACTATCCGCCGGGCCAACATGGTGCCAACCGCCGTCGCAAACTCTCGGAGTACGGTGCCCAGTTGCGCGAGAAACAAAAGGCTAAGTACACCTACGGCGTTCTCGAGCGCCAGTTCCGCAACCTCTTTAAGAAAGCCGCAGCCAAGAAAGGCGTCACCGGTGAGGTGCTTCTGCAAATGCTTGAAGCTCGTCTGGACAACGTGGTTTATCGTCTGGGTATTGCCCCCACACGTGCCGCTGCACGCCAGATTGTGCTCCACCGTCACATTACCGTCGACGGTCAGGTGGTGAACATTCCTTCCTACTCGGTAGCACCGGGTCAGGTGGTCGCAGTGCGTGAGAAATCGAAGTCGCTCGAGGTGATCCAAGATTCACTCTCTGGCTTCAACCACGCCAAGTACCCCTGGATTGAATGGGATGAGAACATCAAGGGAGGCAAGCTGCTCAACAACCCGCAGCGTGACGAGATTCCCGAGAACATCAAGGAGCAATTGATCGTCGAGTTGTATTCTAAATAATAAAATTAACATCCATGGCTATTTTAGCATTTCAAAAACCCGACAAAGTGTTGATGCTCGAGGCCGACAACACCTTTGGCAAATTCGAGTTCCGCCCGCTGGAACCCGGCTACGGTGTGACCATAGGAAACGCCTTGAGACGCATACTGCTTTCGTCGCTTGAGGGTTATGCCATCTGCAACATCCGCATCGAAGGTGTGCTGCACGAGTTCTCAACAATTCCCGGAGTGCGTGAGGATGTGACCAACATCATCCTCAACCTCAAGAAAGTGAGACTCAAGCAGGTTGTGGAGGATACCGAGACCGAGAAAGCTACCATCAAGGTTGCCGGCCAGGAAGTGTTCAAGGCAGGCGACATCGGCAAGGTCTTGAGTGGATTTGAAGTACTCAATCCCGAGTTGGTGATCTGCCACCTCGACAAGGACCATGGTTTCCAGATGGACATCACTATCAACAAGGGACGCGGTTATGTTCCCTCTGAGGAGAACCGTAACGCCAACGACCCGATTGATGTGATTGCCATCGACTCGATCTACACTCCCATCATCAACGTCAAGTATGCTGTCGAGAACTACCGCGTAGAGCAGAAGACCGACTACGAGAAACTCGTGCTCGAAATCACTACCGACGGCTCGATACATCCCAAGGATGCACTCAAAGACGCCGCCAAGATTCTGATTCAGCATTTCATGCTCTTCAGCGACGATTAGATCGCCCTTGACAACAACGATGGTGAAGGTGAAGAAGAATTTGATGAGGAAGTGCTCAAGATGCGTCAGCTTCTTAAGACCAAACTCGTGGAG
>JBGUHM010000091.1:0-20491 GCA_045112115.1 Sodaliphilus sp.
CATCTACAGCTCATTCCTGCAGCGCGGCTACGACCACATCATCCACGACATCGCCATACAGCACCTCGATGTCACCTTTGTAATCGACCGAGGTGGTCTCGTGGGAGAGGACGGCGTGACACACCACGGCCTCTTCGACCTGGCCTATCTGCGAGTGATTCCAGGCTTGACGGTCAGCGCCCCTATCAACGAGCACGACCTGCGACGACTCATGTACACCTCGCAACTGCCCGGAATGGGACCGTTCGCAATTCGCTATCCACGAGGCAAAGGTGTGCTTTCCGATTGGCAATGCCCGCTCGAAGAATTGCCAGTGGGAAAAGGACGGGCAATGCGCCAAGGCGAACGAGTCGCGGTGCTCAGCATAGGGCACATTGGCAACAACGTGATAAAGGCCCTTGATCGACTCGAAAACGAAGGCGTGAAAGTCGGTCATTACGATATGATTTTCGTCAAACCTATCGACGAGGAGATTCTATCAGAGGCCGCCAGCCGATACGACCACATTGTCACCGTCGAGGACGGTACGATTGTGGGCGGGCTCGGAAGTGCGGTAGCCGAATGGCTTGCTTGCCACAACTGCCATGCCTCTCTGACACGACTTGGAATTCCCGACAATTTTGTCGACCAGGGTACCGTTGCACAGCTGCAGCAGCTTTGCGGCATCGACCCTGACTCGATTTACAACACGATTTTGAAAATAGTACAATAACATTCAGTATTATGCGACTTTTCATATTTGCGATTGGCGGCACAGGTAGCCGCGTACTCAAATCGATGATCATGCTTGCCGCAGCAGGCGTCAAGGTAACCGACAAGACCGGACGGCCCGTCCCCGACGTGGAGATGGTCCCAATCATCATCGACCCGCACAAGAGCAACGCCGACCTCAAACAGACCGAAAAGCTGCTCAGCGCTTACGGTGAGATTCGCCGACAGCTCTACGGCGACAACGTCAACGCCGACGGTTTCTTCGCCACCAAAATATCGAGCCTGCGCGAAGTGGTCTCATCGCCCAACGTGCCGTTGAGCGACTCGTTCATCTTTAACCTCGAGGCCGTGGAGCACTTCAAATTCCGCGACTTCATCTCTTACAACACGATGAACGAGCCTAACCAGGCCCTCACTTCCCTGCTGTTTGCCGACTACCAACTCGAGAACAACATGTCAATCGGGTTCGTAGGCTCACCGAACATCGGCGCGGTAGCTCTCAATGGCATCAAGGACAGCAACGAGTTCAAGGCGCTCACCGGGGCTTTCGCACAGGGCGACCGCGTGTTCTTCATCAGCAGCATCTTCGGCGGAACCGGGGCCGCCGGGTTCCCGATATTGGTGAAAAACATCCGTCAAGCAATCAACATCGAGGCAAAGAACCGCGCCGTGCTGGAAAATGCGCCCATCGGAGCGCTCACGGTTCTCCCCTACTTCAGCCTCATGGACAGCGACGATGAAGAGGACCGACGTATCGACAACTCCGACTTTGTGACCAAAACACAGTCCGCTCTCGAATACTACAACAACACGCTTACCGGCAGCGGACGAAATGCCGTCAACGCCATCTTCTATCTGGGTGACCACGACCATAACGCACCCTACCACTACGATCCAGGCGACAAACTCGACCAGCACGACCCGGCCCACTTGATTGAATTGATCGGTGGCATGACGCCGTTCCGTTTTGCCGGAATGGAAGACCGCGAACTCACCGATCCGGTGACCGGCACTCCGTTGCCCACCAAGGCATTTGAGTACGGACTCGAGCGAGATACCGACGACGTTGACTTCAGCGCCCTCGGCAAAGAGACTCGCGCAATGATTTACCGTCCGCTGGCAAAATTCCATCTGCTGTTCATCTACCTCAAAACGGGCTTTGAATCGATGCTCGGGCAAGGTTTCACCGCCGACGCTCCAAAAATCACGCGCGACTTCCTGCATTCGCAGTTCTACCGCCTGCTCATGGACCAGTTCTTCCCCGTCTACACCGAATGGCTTACCGAACTTGGCAACAACCGTCGTCACGTGAGATTCTTCATGCCCGGCGGATGGGATATGAACACAGCCATCAACGGCGTGCGCCCGCGGAAGTCGTTCTTCGGGGTAAAGAAAGTGGACAACAACGTCTTCAAGAGTGAGATGAACCGCCTCAGCCGCGATGGGGCCGACCGATATGTAGAAGGCAACGTGGCTTTCAAGCTGCTCGACCTCGTCGACCGTGCTGCTTCCAACATTGTCGACACTCGTCTCGAAGACATAAACTGACATTGAGTAATGAAAAAGCTTCCTCTGATAATAGCACACGAATACAAGGCTATCGCAAGCAAGAAGTCGTTTATCATAATGACTTTGCTCATACCTGTTCTGATGATTGTCATCGGCGCGATTCCCGTTCTGTTCGCGTATCTGAACAATTCCACCGACACTCATGTCGAACGCATTGCCGTCATCGACCAGAGCGAGCAGCAATACGGCAAGGCGTTGGTCGACAAGGACAACTATTCGTTTGTGGTGTTCAACGCCGAGAAGAGCGCGCCTAATCCCCGCGAGCTGTACACGAAGTCGACCAATCTAAACGCCGTCATCGTCATACCGGGCGACATCATCGAATCCAAGCAAGTGAAAATCTATAGCGAGGAGAACTTGAGCCACGCGACGATGGGCTATATCAACGATTGCCTGAACGATACTCTCACCGCGGCCAAGATTCAAAGCTACGGCATCGAGAATCTACAAACGATTCTCGACGAGTGTGACATCAATGTTGACGTCAATAATATCAAGTGGGACAAGAACGGGAACGAACAGCAGACTTCGACAACTATAGCCAGCATCATTGGCGTAGCGCTGTCGCTGCTCACCTACACGTTCGTGCTCATGTACGGCGCCATGATTATGAACAGCGTGGTTGAGGAGAAAACCAACAGAATTGTGGAGGTGATTGTGAGCAGCTGCAAACCAGTGGAACTCATGCTCGGAAAGATTATCGGTGTGGGACTGGTGGGACTGACTCAGTTCGCCATATGGGCAGCGCTCCTGAGCGCCATCACCATGGTGCTCGGCGTAACCGTGGCCGGTGGAATGGCCGCCGCCAACCCAGAAGCGATACAGTCCGGACTGCAGATGGCGTCAAGCGCCCACGCGCAGATGCCGGCCGAAACAAGCAACGTTATGGCCGATGTATTGTCTTCGCTCGCCGGTATCAACTATTTCTCGATTTTTATCCACTTTATCTGCTACTTCATTGGCGGATACCTGCTCTACGCATCGCTGTTCGCCGGACTCGGCTCGGCGGTCGACCAGGCAAGCGACACTTCGCAGTTCACCATGCCGGTGATTCTGCTTATGGTGATAGCGCTGTATGTGGGTATAGCTTGCATCGACAACCCAAACGGCTCGATGGCAGTCTGGTGCTCGATTATTCCGTTCACTTCGCCAGTGGTGATGATGATACGCCTGCCTTTCGACGTGCCGGTGTGGCAACAGTTGCTAAGCATCACATTGCTCTTTGCTACTGCTTTCGCAGTGATATGGCTCGCCGCGAGAATCTATCGCACAGGCATTCTCATGTACGGAAAGAAACGATCCTACCGCGACCTCTTCCGATGGACTATGACCTCAAACTGACAACCTCTTATTTATATAATGTATAACAGTAACATTCTATGCGAATCATAATTGCAGGAGCCGGAGAAGTGGGAAGCCACCTGGCTAAACTGCTCTCCAACGAGGAACAGGACATAATTGTAATCGACCATGACGAGAGGCGTCTCGCTGTGCTCGACAACTACAACCTGATGACCATCGAGGGCGACGCAAGCAGCTTCAAAACGCTCAAGCAAGTCAAAGCTGGTAGTTGCGACCTTTTCATAGCTCTCACTCCGGTCGAGTCGCTGAACCTTCTCGCCTGCTCAATGGCTAAAAGCATGGGGGCAAGGCGTACTGTGGCACGCATCGACAAGGCCGAACTGCTCAAACCAGCGCACAAAGGTTACTTCTCGACTCTGGGCATCGACCACCTTATCTATCCCGACCTACTTGCGGCCAAGGAAACGGTGACCGCTCTAAAACAAACTTGGGTGAGAAACTGGTTTGAGATGCTCGACGGCGCGCTTATCGTGGTGGGAGTAAAACTGCGCAGCAACTCCATGCTCGTAGGTCAGGAACTTAGGAACTTGAGCAGTCTCTCGCGGTTCCTGCACGTGAACGCCATAAAACGAGGACGCGAAATCATCATACCAGGCGGCAACGACGTAATCGAAGAAAACGACATCGCTTACATCACAACCACTCGTGAGCATATCAACGAGGTAATAAAAGCTTGCGGAAAGAAAAACCGCAGCATCGAGAGCGTGGTGATTATGGGAGGCAGCAAGATGGCCGTACAGATTGCACTGCTCATTGGGCAGCAATACAAGGTGAAAATCATTGAACCCGACCTGGAACGATGCAACCAACTGGCCGACATGCTACCATTCTGCAGCATCGTAAACGGAGAGCCAAGCGACACCGACATCATGGAGGAAGAGAATGTTAACGACTACGATGTGGTAATCGCACTGAGCAACAGCAGCGAGAGAAACATCCTCACATGTGTCATGGCAAAGGAAATGGGTGTGCCCAAAACAATAGCCGAGGTCGAGAATATCCAGTTCATTCCCGAAGCCGAGTCGCTTAATATAGGCACCATCATCAACAAGCAACTCATAGCATCGAGCAAGATTTTCCAGATTATGCTCGACAATGACGACGAGGACTCGCGATGTCTCGCTCTCATCGACGCCGAAGTGGCCGAAATGGAGGTCAAGCCAAAAGCAAAGGTGACAAAAGGACTGGTCAAAGACCTGCGACTGAGCCGAGACATGACGCTGGCTGGTCTGGTGCGCGACGGTCAGGGCCATCTTGTCACTGGTAACACGCGCTTGCAGGAAGGCGACCACGTTGTGGTTTTCGCTCTGCGAGGAGCAATCAACAAAATCGAGAAATTGTTTAATTAACAATATGCTGAAGAGGAGACAGAACAAAAAATACATCAACTTCAAGATGGTGCTGCGCGTAATCGGGTGGCTGCTGGCCATCGAATCGCTCTTTATGCTGATTCCTATGGGGGTGAGCATTTATTTCGGGGAGACGAAGCCTGCTATAATGCTTGGGTTGAGCGCTGCCATCACAATGGGCAGCGGAATGGCCATGACTTGGGGGCTGCGCGGATGCGACAACATGATGCGCAAGCGCGAGGGACTGTTGCTCACAGGCAGCGTCTGGTTCTTCTTCTCTTTATTCGGCTTGCTGCCGTTCCTCTTCTGCGGCACTTTCGACAATTTCATCGATGCCTTTTTCGAGACGATGGCCGGCTTTACAACTACCGGCGTGACGCTAATTAAAGATGTTGACAACGCCGACAAGGGCATTCTCATGTGGCGGGCAATCATGCAGTGGATTGGTGGTATGGGTATCATTCTCTTCACCCTCGCTGTGCTGCCCATGCTCAACTACCGAGGTGGAGTGTCGTTGTTCAACAGCGAGGTTACAGGAATATCGCATGAGCGTCTGCGACCGCGCGTAAGTCAGACAGCCAAGGACCTGTGGCTCATATACATCATCCTCACCGTGGCTATGGCAGTTCTCCTCTGCTTAGGACCGATGGAATGGTTCGACGCGGTGTGCCACACTTTGTCGACAGTGTCGACGGGGGGCTTCTCAACACACACCGAAGGCGTCGGTTCGTGGAACAGCCACTACGTCAACACCGTCATCATTGCGTTCATGTTTATTTGCGGCATCAACTTCTCGCTTATTTTCAGAGTCGTCTGGCGTGGAGAGTGGCGGTCGGTAAAGCATAACGACACGTTCAAGTGGTACGTCTTCACCACATTCGTGGTCATTGGCGTCATCGTGGCTTGGATGGTATACAAGAATCACGGTTCCGGATGGGCCGAACGATTCGAGCTCGCAGCATTCGATGTGCTATCGGCTATTACTTCCACTGGGTTTGCCAGTTTGAAATACGAGCATGAAGGACAGTTCATTCTCCTGCTCATCATTGTTCTCATGTTCTTCGGTGGCATGGCTGGCTCAACCAGCGGCGGCGCTAAAATCGACCGAATGATGGTGTTGCTGAAAAACACAAAGAACGAGCTATACCGAACCATTCACCCAAACGCAGTCTCTGCCGTGAGGGTCGACGGTAGGTCGTTGCCACACATTGTCGTCGAAAGGGTCATCGCTTTCCTCGCAATCTATGTGCTGATTATCGGTGTCGTAGGGTTGGCTCTCATTGCCATCGAGGAAGGACGACACGCTCACGCCAATGCGCCTATGACCGTGTTCGATGCTCTGTTTACTTCGATGTCGACTTTGAGTAACATGGGATTCGGTTGCGGCGCAACCAACGGCATAGGTAGCTACGCAAATCTGCATTGGGGATCGAAGCTCATTCTGTCGCTTGAAATGCTTGTTGGCCGTCTCGAGTTGTTCACCGTGCTCATCCTTTTCTCAAGAGCTTTCTGGAAGAAAGACTGACTTTTATCGCTATGATTTCTGTTCAAAACCTTACTGTTGAATTCAGCGCACGACCACTGCTCAACGCAATAAGTTTCGTAATTAACGACAACGACCGAATTGCGCTTGTAGGAAGAAACGGTGCCGGAAAATCAACGTTGCTCAAAATAATCGCCGGTATGCAGAAGCCTTCTTCCGGCTTAGTGGCGGTCCCAAACGACACTTCTATCGGTTACCTGCCACAGCAGATGTTGCTGGAAGACCACCGAACCGTGAGAGAGGAAGCGGCTACAGCTTTCGCAAGGCTCGACGAGCTTGACGCTCAAATCGACCAACTCAGCATGAAGGTGAGCCAACGTGACGACTATGACTCGCCAGAGTATTTGCGTCTCATCGACTCTCTCGCCCACCTCAACGACGAGCGTACGATGATGCAGAGCGACAACAACGAGGCTCTGCTCGAGAAAACTTTGCTCGGTCTGGGGTTCGAACGTTCCGACTTCGACCGCCCCACAAGCGAGTTCAGCGGCGGCTGGAGAATGAGAATTGAGCTCGCCAAACTGCTGCTGCAACGCGACGACGTGCTTCTGCTCGACGAGCCAACCAACCACCTCGACATTGAGTCAATCCAGTGGCTTGAGAATTTTCTCAAGACGCGCCGGGGAGCGGTAGTCATCGTAAGCCACGACCGCGCGTTCATCGACAATGTTACCTCGAGGACCATCGAAATATCGCTCGGCAAGATTTACGACTACCAGGTGAATTACTCTCATTTCGTGCAGCTGCGTAAGGAACGTATCGAGCAACAGACGAGAGCTTACGAGAATCAGCAGAAACTCATACACGACACCGAGGAATTCATCGAGCGCTTCCGATACAAAGCCACCAAAGCTGTGCAAGTGCAGAGCCGTATCAAGCAGCTCGAGAAAATCGAGAGAATCGAAATCGACGAGGTCGACAACTCCAGGCTGAACCTTAAATTCCCGCCAGCTCCGCGCTCGGGCGACTACCCGGTAATAGCCGACAACGTGGCGAAAAACTACGGTAAACTAAATGTCTTCCACGATGTCACATTCACCATCAAGCGGGGCGACAAGGTCGCATTCGTCGGGAAAAACGGCGCCGGTAAATCCACGCTTGTCAAATGCATCATGAACGAGATTCCGTACGACGGAACGCTCAAGTTGGGCCATAACGTGAAAATCGCCTATTTCGCACAAAACCAGGCGCAACTGCTCGACCAGAACCTCACAGTGTTCGAGACCATCGACTATGCCGCGACAGGTGAGATTCGCACACGCATCAACGACCTACTCGGCATGTTCATGTTCGGAGGGGACGAGTCTCTGAAGAAGGTGAAAGTACTCTCCGGTGGAGAGAAAAGTAGGCTGGCGCTGCTGCGCCTGTTGCTGCAGCCAGTCAACTTCCTCATCCTCGATGAGCCCACCAACCACCTCGACATGCGCACAAAGGACATACTGAAAAACGCCATTCAGGCGTTCGACGGAACAGTGATTGTGGTAAGCCACGACCGTGACTTCCTAAACGACCTCGTCGACAAGGTGTACGAGTTCGGTGGTGGAAGGGTGCGAGAGCATCTGTGTGGCATCTATGAATTCCTGCAGTCAAAGAAAATTGACACTCTGCAGGAACTCGAAAGGAAAGAGACTCCCGTTGCCATCACAGCCGAGACGAAAGAGATGACCGAATCGAAACTGTCTTATCTCGAGCAGAAAGAGCGTGAACGCACACTACGACAAGCACGGAAAAAGGTCGAACAGGCAGAACAACTCATCGCCAACACCGAGAAAGAACTCGAACACATAGAAAACACCCTCGCCGCCGGTGGCGACATCGACCCCACACTTTACACCCGACACGCCGAGCTGCAAGACGCTCTCGACCAAGCCATGGAACAGTGGGAACAAGCCAGCGCCAACCTCGACGCCCTCAACGCCCAGTAATCCACCGCCCACACCGAAAACTCCGAAAACTCCGAGAACTCTGAGAACTCCGAGCCCTCCGAGTCACACAACATAGTCACACAACATAGTCACACAACATAGTCACAACACAGTCACAACCAGTGTCCCAGCCGCCAAAGCCGCCTTAATCAGCTCGCAATAGCGAGCTATTTATCAGCGAGCGAAAGCGAGCTTTAACTTAAATTCCAGCACCGTCGGTGAAGGATGTTAAACCGTCGGGACGATGCTGACGCACTATCGAATATGGCGCGACATCGGTGGTTATCCAGATGTTACCTCCTATCACAGCATCGTGTCCAATACGTATACGCCCTAAAATCGACGCATTGGAGTAGATTGTCACATTGTCTTCGATAATCGGGTGGCGTGGAACGTTCAGGGGCAGACCGTCGTCGCCATAGGTGAAGTTTTTAGCGCCGAGGGTAACACCCTGGTACAGCGTCACATTGTCGCCAACAATGGTCGTGGCTCCAATGACTATTCCGGTACCATGGTCGATGGCAAACCTACGGCCGATAGTCGCTGCGGGATGAATGTCGATGCCTGTGACCGAATGAGCCATCTCGGTGATGATTCGCGGTATTATCGGCACACCGAGACTCACGAAACTGTTGGCAGTGCGATAATGGAGCATGGCTTTTACCGCTGGATAACTTACGATTATTTCGCTGATATCGTTCACTGCGGGGTCGATTTTCGACACTGCCTCCACATCTTCGAGTACCGCCGATTTAATCTCTGGCAGGCGACCGATAAAGTCGTCGGCCAACTGTACAATCGCCTCGTCATCGCCAAGCCGGATTATACTTGCTTGATGCCGTACTATCTCCCGAATGAGACCCACTGCGTCTTCCAAGTCACGCGAGCAGAAAAAAGCGGGAAAAACTACCTCTTCGATAAGCGACATCAACTCGACGAGTTCCTGGCGGCAATCTTTTCGATAGGCGGCATTTTCACTCATCCGGCGTTCGATGGCGGTTGGTTGCAAAAGCCGACGCGACACTTCGCTGATTCTACCGTTTGATATCATAAGACAATGCTATACATTAAAGAGATTAGTCGATATGTACCGCTCACCGGTATCGGGAAGAAGCACCACTATTCGCTTACCTGCGTTTTCCGCCTGCCGGGAGAGACTGGCTGCTACCGAGAACGCCGCTCCCGACGATATACCGGCAAGGATACCGAAGTCGCGGGCAAGATGGCGTGCTCCTTGGAACGCCTCCTCATCGGTTGCCGTGACTATCCTATCGATAAGCGACGAGTCGAACGTCGCGGGAACAAATCCAGCGCCTATGCCTTGAATTTTATGCTTCCCGGCCTGGCCCGTGCTGAGCACAGCCGAGGTCGCTGGCTCGACGGCGACAATCTCCACATCCGCAAGTTCGGCTTTCAGCGCTTTGGCGACTCCGCTCACCGTGCCGCCAGTACCTACTCCGGCAACGAAGATATCCACCTTGCCAGCGGTGTCTCGAAGGATTTCCTTTCCCGTGGTTGCCGCGTGGACAGCCGGATTTGCTGGATTAGTGAACTGGCCGAGAATCACAGCTCCGGCAATGTCCGACTTCAGCTTTTCGGCTTCGGCGATGGCACCCTTCATACCGTCGGCACCGGGAGTCAGACGAATATCGGCACCATAGGCACGCAGCAGGCCGCGACGTTCCACGCTCATCGTGTCGGGCATCGTGAGAATCACCTTGTAGCCTTTGGCGATGCCAACCCAAGCCAGGCCGATGCCGGTGTTGCCCGATGTTGGCTCAATAATGGTTGCTCCAGGCTGAAGAACACCGCTCTGTTCGGCGTCTTCAATCATTGCCAACGCAATACGGTCCTTAACGCTTCCACCGGGATTGAACGATTCGATTTTCACCACAATCTCCGCTTTCTGTCCTTCGAGACCAGAAATCTTCACCATCGGCGTATTGCCGATTACTTCTGTAATACTGTTGTAAATCATAGTTAATATGTTTTAGATAAGTTATTTGAAAAAACAAAAGCCAATCTACCCATAGGCGACTGGCACTGACATTTGATTTATTCCGCTAAAAATATATGACAATAAGGCTCAGCACCAATCACTCCGACCGATGCGACAACAACAATTATTTGCAACAAAAATCATATATTTATACCTTTACGGCGGCAAAATTATAAAAAATATACGAAATAACAAGAAAAACATACAAAAAAACACCACCCCACCCCCAAATTGCCATTACTCACACAAGATGTATAATATAATAATGTAAAATGTAATACCCAAAATCAACCAAATCAAGACCCCAACCACTGTCCCAGCCGCCAAAGCCGCCTTAATCAGCTCGCAATAGCGAGCGTTTTATCAGCGAGCAAAGCGAGCTATTTATCAGCTCGCAATAGCGAGGGTTTTATCAGCGGGCGAAAGCGAGCTATTCATCAGCGAGCAATAGCGAGCTTAAAAAAAAGGTGGAGCATTGCCCCACCTAGATACTATTACTATGAAACTTTTATTACGGTACCAGATTATAGCGACGGAACACTTTCTGAATTCTCTCCAGAGCGAGCTCCACCTGCTCACGGGTGTGGGTGGCCATCAGGCTGAAACGGATGAGAGTATCGTTTGGCGCAACAGCCGGCGACACCACGGGATTGACGAAGATACCTTCGTCGAGCAGGTCGCGGGTGATGGTGAATGTGAGGTTGTTGTCGCGGACAAACAGGGGGATAATCGGCGTCTCGGTATGGCCAATTTCAAATCCCATACTCTTGAAGCCATCGAGAGCGAACTTCGTAATCTTCCACAGATGCTCTTGACGCTCAGGCTCCGACTCCATAATGTCCAAGGCGGCACTCACGGCAGCTGTCGACGCCGGAGTGATACTGGCGGTGAAGATGTAGCTGCGGCTGTGGTGACGAAGGAAATTGGTGATTACCTCGCTCGTGGCGATGAATCCGCCCAACGAGGCGAACGACTTGCTGAACGTGCCCATAATCAGGTCCACTTCGTCGGTAAGGCCGAAATGGTCACACACTCCGCGACCCCCGCGGCCAAACACGCCGATACCGTGGGCCTCGTCCACCATGATGTTGGCGTTGTACTTACGGGCCAACTCAACGATGTCGGGTAGCTTGCACACGTCGCCCTCCATCGAGAACACGCCATCGGTGACGATGAGTTTCACTTTGTCGGGCTCGCAACGCTTCAGCTGAGTCTCGAGCGACGCCATGTCGTTGTGTTTGTATTTAAGCGATTGGGAGAACGACAGTCGACGGCCTTCGATAATCGAAGCGTGGTCCTGCTCGTCCCACAAGATATAGTCGTCACGTCCGGTCAACGCCGACACTACACCCAGATTCACCGAGAATCCTGTGGAATAAATCATAGCGTCTTCCTTGCCGGCATAGGCAGCGAGCTTGCGCTCGAGGGCCTTGTGGATGTCCAGTGTGCCGTTCAAGAACGGAGAGCCGGCGCAGCCGGTGCCGTACTTTCGCGTAGCCTCGATGGCGGCTTCCTTGATCTTTGGGTGATTGACAAGTCCGGAATAGCAATTCGACCCGAACATCAGAACCTTCTTGCCATTAATAATCACTTCGGTGTCCTGTTCGCTCGAAATCGCACGGAAATATGGGTAGATGCCGGCAGCTTTAGCCTTCTGCGGCTCATCATAGCGCGACAACTTTGCCTCTAATAAGTTCATACTTTAAACGATTAATCCTTAATGTGTTATAACAATCGTCCGCATCTTTTTCGGCCTTTTTAGCCACAATGCAGGCTGCAAATTTACAAAAAAATGTTTAATAACATCCTTTTTTACATTGTATTTTTTAACTTTTCACAATCAACAACATTGCATTTTTATGAATAAACCCTTTGTGCACCTACATCTCACGCATTTGGAACAAAACAGTTAAAAAAACTAAACAAAGCTACGTGTTTTAAAAATATGTATTAATTTTGTAGCGTGCACTAAGAGTATGATTTCGATTACGTGCACTACTTGCAACCGTAATTTAAACTTTTAGATGTTTTTTTAATCTAAATGTGAAACTTAATTACTTACAAAACCAATTAAACCGAATTACTAACAACATCATTTATAACATTGAAAAAACTATGAAAGGTATGAGGTACAATTTGTTTGTCCTGTTGGGGGCTATGGCGTTGAGCGCCCCAGTCATTCAGGCTCAAGATTACGATGATGTGTACTATAACGCCGATACCGACAATAACGGTAGTAGTACGCAACAGGTCACTACCAACCGGAACAACCGGCAGACCGTGATTGTGAGCAGCAATCCCGGCACCACCTACCGTGTGAATGTAAACAGGGTAAACGACATCGATGTCGACGCTTATAACCGCCGAGGCAACTACGACAAGTCGCTCAGCGATGATTACTATGTCGACTACGACTCCATTATCGAAAATAGCGACGATTTCTCCAACACGCGCCGCATCGAGCGTTTCTACAACCCCGACATTGTGATTTCATGCAATGACGAGGATCTTGTAACGCTGTATTACGACAGCCGGCCTTCCGTCAACCTCATTATAGGAACTTCCAGCCCTTATTACAGCTGGGGTTGGGGATGGAGACCTTACTACAGCACCTGGTATAGCTGGGACCCCTTCTACTGGGATTGGGGATGGCGCGGATGGTACTCACCCTATTACTATAGTTCTTGGGGATGGGGATGGCGCTCGCCTTACTACTACAGCTCATGGGGTTGGCCTTACTACAGATCTTGGGGTTGGGGCAACTATGGCTGGCGTTACGGAGGCTACGACCATCACTATGGCTACAACGGACACCGCAACTGGGTCGGCAACGGACGACGTCCTGACCTGGGCGGAGGAAGAAGCATAGGCGGCGCCAACAGGCCCAGTGTAGGTTCGCGCCCACGTAGCATCGGCAGCTCTAGCGGTGGTTACAGCACTTCCGGCGGACGTCGACCCGTCTACGGCTCATCGGGCTCGTCCCGTCCAATAGGCAATGTGGGACGCGCTTCGAGCGGCTCAAGACCCAGTACCGGCGGATTCAGCTCGGGCAGCAGCACTCCGCGTAGACCGTCGCTGGGCACCAGTGGCAGCACACCCTCTCGCTCCTACTCGCCAGGTTCGTCGTCAAGAGGTTACTCCGGCGGCAGCTATTCCGGCGGTAGCCGCGGCGGATATTCCGGTGGCGGTGGATTCTCCGGCGGTAGCCACGGTGGTGGCGGACACAGCAGCGGTGGATTCTCAGGAGGCGGCGGACGTCGTCGCTGATATATGACGAGACTAAAAAATCAACAATAGCCTGATGTTGTCCGGGGACCCATCTCCGGACAACATTGAAGAAACAAAACATTCATTATTTATTCTATAAGATACAATCATGAAAATCAGATTTCTTGCGTTAGCAATTTGCGCTCTACCGTTGCTGGCAAATGCTCAAGCCGCTTTCGACGCGCTCAAACTGAGCGAGAACGAGCTGCGCGGAACGTCACGCTCAATGTCGATGGCTGGAGCTTACACCGCCGTGGGTGGCGATATCTCTTCGCTAAACCAAAACCCCGCAGGTATTGGTGTCTACCGCAACAGCGACATTGGCATCACCATGAGCCTTGACTTCAACAAGACCAAGCTTAACACCAACGACGCTTCGCCTTCGAAAACGAAATTTATCGTCAACAATGTTGGTTATGTGGGAGCGTTCCGTACCGACGGTGATGTGCTCAAAAACTTCAACTGGGGACTATCATACAACCGGGTGAATGAGTTCAGACGTCACTATATCGGACACCAGGATATCACAACCAGTATGACCAACTATATCGCTGACCAAACCAACGCCGGATACTGGACCGAGGACGAACTATCGACTGCCTCTACCAATCCCTACTTCAGCGACAATGGCGCGCCATGGGCTTCAATCCTCGCATATAACTCTTACATGATCAACCCGTACAAACAAGGCGGTGAGGTGCTCTTCGGCGGTCTGATGGGCAAAGGCACATCTGGGTTCGCTGAATATGAAGTGGAAGAATGGGGACACAACGACGAGTACAACATCTCGCTCGGTGGCAATTTTGCCGACAAAGTTTACTGGGGCTTAGGCGTAGGCATTTTCGACATGGACTACAACAGCTACCATTACTACGGCGAGGGTCTATTCGACGCCTATGAGATGAAGTCGATAAAGAATGACGCTCCTTACGAGATTGTGAATGGCAATGCATCGTGGGGTTGGGAGAACGGTGTACGCTCTAAAGGTACAGGTTACAACTTCAAGTTCGGTGTGATTGTCAAGCCAATCAATGAACTGAGAATCGGCGCCGCATTCCACACACCTACCTATTTCGATTTGCGTGACACCTACTATACCACATCGAAATACTACTTCGAGAACGACTTCGCTTCTTATGAAGGTACCGAATACGCCGGTGGACAGTATGCTACAAACGAAATCCGATACCGCACAAGAACTCCGTGGAAATTCATGGCAGGATTGGCAGGTGTAATCGGTAAGAAAGGTATGATCAGCGCCGACTACGAGTGGACTGGTTACAACACCATGAAAGTGTTGGGCAACAACGATGTCGAGTGGACCGACGTAACTCAAAACATCGAGGATTACTTCAAAGCCAGCCACACCTTCCGTATCGGTGCCGAATATCGTATCTCACCCAGCTTCAGCGTTCGCGCTGGTTACAGCTACCAGACTTCGCCGGTCAATGACAACATCAAGAACGGTGTTGAAGGTGTCTACACCGTAAGCAACAACCCTGCTTACCGCTACGACTACAACACGCAGTACATCACCTGCGGCTTCGGATACCGCTACAAAGTGTTCTATCTCGACATGGCTTATGTAAATCAGGCACGAAACGGCAACTACCACGCGTTCTCGCCCAGCTACTACACCGATGCCGACAACGTAGACAAGGTAGACTACGGCGTGACCGACGGTTTCAAGACTCGCAACAACAAGATTTCGCTCACCCTCGGCGTAAGATTCTGATTATAAAGCGAATAACTAAAGAGTCGGCTCAGCTTCATTCCTGAGCCGATTTTTTTATCATAAAAAAACGGCTTTCGTTAGGCGCTTTGCAAAATATTCTGTACCTTTGCCGATTATTATGAACATCCACTTAAGAACGAAAATGAGAAAAACAATTAGCATCATCTTTAGCATCGCTCTTATCGCAAGTGTAGCTGCTTGCGGAGGCAAGAACGACAACGAGAGCGAAACTAAGAGCTCCGCCTCGGTCACAAGTGTGAAAACAGAGACTAACAGCAAACCCGAGGCTGAAAATATCGACCTTAAGGCCATTGTCGAAAAAGCGAGAAAAGAAGGCGCCAACTGGACTGTCGATCAATGGAAAGAACAGTTCCGTAACTGCCTCATCGCTTACAAACCGTTCGCCATAGCAATGAACGAAATGACCGATAGAATAGTTACCGACCCCAATCTCGACCCAGAGGCTGAAGCCGATAAACTGAACCAGCAATTCCCCAATTACATGGAGCTTTTGAATGAGTTCTCAAGGATCGCCAACAGCACCAAAAACGGCAAAATCGTCGCCGACGACGAGCAGTGGGGAAAATCGGTAACGGAAGAACTCGGAATTCCTGATCTCTAATTTCTGTTATGCTGGTAAAGACTTTTGGAGCTGCCGTACACGGAATTGACGCCATTCTCGTCACTATCGAGGTGGCTATAAACCGTGGCAGCGGATACACTCTCGTAGGACTGCCCGACACCGCGGTCAAGGAAAGCGGCGAACGGGTGAAATGCGCCATTCTGCAAGCGGGACTGAAATTCCCGGGAAGGGCCATCGTAATCAATATGTCGCCAGCCGACATAAAGAAAGAAGGCTCGGCCTACGACCTGCCTATCGCTATCGGGTTGCTGGCCGGAGACGAGAAAATCAAAGCCGACCGACTCGACCGGTATATGCTCATGGGAGAGCTCTCGCTCGACGGGAAACTGCGTCCGATAAAGGGCGCGTTGCCTATGGCCATACTGGCACGGCAACTGCAACTCGACGGATTCATATTACCCAAAGAAAACGCTCACGAAGCAGCCGTGGTCAACAGGCTGAACGTCTACGGAGTCGATTCCCTCACCGAAGTAATAAAGTTTCTCAACGGTGAAATCGACCTGCAACCCACTATAGTTGACACAAGGGCGCAGTTCGCTGCCGCTCAAAACGATTTCCCGTTCGACTTCTCTGAGGTCAAGGGGCAGGAGAACGTGAAACGCGCTTTCGAGGTGGCGTGTGCCGGAGGACACAACATCCTGCTGGTAGGCAGTCCGGGCAGCGGCAAATCGATGATGGCGAAAAGACTGCCGTCGATTCTACCGCCGTTGTCGCTTAGCGAAGCCCTCGAAACGAGCAAGATTCACAGTGTTGCGGGAAAACTAAAAAGCGGAACTACGCTTCTAACAACAAGGCCTTTCAGAGCTCCACATCACACCATCTCAGCGGTTGCACTCTTGGGCGGAGGTTCCCCCAACCCCTCCCCCGGAGAGATTAGCCTTGCACACAATGGCGTGCTCTTTCTCGATGAGCTACCGGAGTTCTTACGTCAAGTATTAGAGGTGCTTAGGCAACCTCTTGAGGATCGCCACATAACAATTAGCCGAACAAAGTACACCATCGACTATCCGGCGAGTTTCATGCTCGTGGCATCTATGAATCCTTGTCCATGCGGCTATTACGGACATCCCAAAAAGAGATGCACCTGCATGCCACATCAGAGGATTAACTATATGAGCAAGATTTCCGGACCGCTTCTCGACAGAATCGATATTCAGGTTGAGGTACAACCGGTCGAAATAGACACACTGTCGTCAAGGGCACCGGCTGAATCCAGTGCCAGCATACGTCAGAGGGTAATTGAAGCAAGAGAAATCCAAAAGGAACGGTTCAAAAATTTCAAAGGCGTACATTGCAACGCACAGATGACCACTGCAATGATGCATCAGTTTGCCGAGCCCGAACCCAAAGCCCTGGCACGGTTAAAGGAGACAATGGAAAGCCTCAGCATGAGCGCCAGAGCCTACGACCGCATCCTCAAAGTCGCCCGCACCATCGCCGACCTCGACCAATCAACTGCAATCAAAACCGACCACATCATGGAAGCCATCGGCTACCGCAACCTCGACCGCTCCAGCTACTTCAACATGTAGCAACAAGGTTGTACATTATTAACCAAGGCGCTATTTCTTGAGCCATTCAAAGATGTCTGACACAAATCCACTTGGCGGCCACAAGTCAGATAAAATGTAACGTATTCGGGTCAAGCTCGTCGCATCGGTCACTTCTTTGCTGAATATCACTTCTGCATAGTAACCCATGAATGTTCCTTGCGGTTGGTTGTACGTAATGGTACCCTGATATTGTCCGTCTTCACCGGTAAGTCGACAGGAAATAGTACCGTCGGCTTCCGTCTTAAGCCCCTTATGGGAGCTTCCGTCCGGCAGAAGTTTGTAGAATTCTATCAATGCGTCATCTTCAGTTTTGATGGGACGGTTCAGTATTTCCGTATTTTCACCCAGATAAACGCCATAGACAAAATCGCCTTCAGGGGAAATACGCTGTTTCAAAAAGGCCAGATCATCGTGTTTGTTTACTGTAGGCTCGTCGTCACAGGCCGTAACCGTCGTCATTGCTACACTGCAAATACACAGAGTGATCGTCCATCGGCAAACAGAAGTAATAGCTGTTAATACTTTCTTCATAATCATTAAAATATTTGAGCTTTAATTTTCATAAGTATTTTACCATCAGTATCGGCAATCCACCCAACAGCAACATCATAACCAGCATAAGAATGAATGTGAGCATGGTGCGCCAGATGGTTGGCCATAGTCGCAGTTCGTAAAGTTGCGAATAGTCGTAGCACAGCAGCGGGATGCCTATAACAAATGGCACAGCGAATGGCGGTATGTTATAGTAGGCCTCGCTGCCTGTTATTAGTATCCAAAGGGTGCCCACTATCTGCATCTGGCTTGATATGTAAAGTTGCGAAAAAAACACTTCAATAAACGACATGCGCCTAAGGAACACCAGCCATGATGCAACAATGTAGAATATTCCAGATGATATCGTAGAGTATGCAGGGTTTTTATGCAGCCATATAAGCATGGTATCAATCTTTCCGAAGACAGTTATAACCCATGCCGAAGCACCGTATCGCTGGAAAACATCGCCATATATGACCTCAGCCGACGGCTCTATACCACGAATGGAAAAGACAATCGCAAAAATCAGCGTCGTGATTATGATCAACTTGAACGGAGGAAAGTAGAGAGGTTGACGACCATGCAGATAGTCGCGAATCATGTATCCTGGTCGCCAGAATAGCTCATGGATGGTACGCAACATAGGACGCGAACCGAAGCCCCATATGTCAAGGAAACCTTGCACAACGCTTTTGAAAGTCACTCTTTGATTGTCAGCATTTAGGCCACATTGGGGACAAAATCGTCCTACAAAGGCCGTTCCGCAGTTGGCGCATGTATGCTGTGCATCAGTTATAACTGTGTGCATAGTGGTCTTTCGCTGGCGTCTGTCCAACATTATAAACCACAACCTTATCTTTTGTATGACACTCCTTTTTTTACTCATATACCCATCGGCGGAACTAACAAGTCAACTAAAAGGTATTCAATAAACTGCGCATATTGCTGATTCGCAGCGTTTTAGTGGTGATATAAATATTTAAATTCAAATCATCGTACGCAAATTTCGTCAATAATTTTGATGTATGCAATAGATTTTCAAAAAAACTTGTAAATATGCTTTGAACGGACATGAACACAAGTCGAAACCATAACTGTTTTTTGGTTACTTGATTTGGCTTTTTTTAAAAAAACTGGGCAAAACTTGCCGATATCACAGTTATTTCGTAAATTTGCGCTGTTCTACAATAACATTTTAATATAGCCATAATGAAAATAGGAGATAAAATACCCGAGGTACTCGGTAAAGACGCTCAGGGAAATGAAATCACTGCGGCTCAGTTCGCTGGTAAGAAACTTGTAATCTACTTCTATCCGAAGGACAACACACCCGGTTGTACAGCCGAAGCCTGCAGTCTCTCACTTGGATACTTGGCGCTGAAAAAAGCGGGGTTTGCAATCCTTGGCGTGAGCAAGGACTCACAAGCAAGTCACGCGAAGTTCGCTGAGAAACACTCGCTGCCTTTCCCACTTATCGCCGACGAGGATCTCACCCTCAATAAGGCTTTCGGCGTCTGGCAAGAGAAAAAGATGGCTGGCCGCACTTACATGGGTACCGTGAGGACAACCTTCATCACCGATGAGAATGGTGTCGTCATCCACATCATCAACAAGGTGAACACTAAAGACAGCGCAAACCAAATTCTGAATCTAAATTTATAAAACAACAATATAATGGCAGAAGAAAACAACAATCCTATTCAGGAGAATGGACGTCCAGCACCCAGCCCCGAGAAACTGAAGGCGCTGCAAGTGGCCATGGACAAAATCGACAAGAGCTTCGGACGAGGCTCAATCATCAAACTCGGCGACGACAAAATCGAGAACGTCGAGGTCATCCCCACCGGCTCCATTGCGCTTAACTACGCACTGGGCGTGGGCGGATACCCACGCGGACGCATCATCGAGATATTCGGCCCGGAGTCAAGCGGTAAGACCACACTGGCAATACATGCCATTGCCGAGGCGCAGAAAGCCGGCGGCATCGCCGCCATCATCGACGCCGAGCATGCCTTCGACCGCTTCTATGCCGAGAGCCTCGGTGTTGACGTGAACAACCTCTGGGTGGCGCAGCCCGACAACGGCGAGCAGGCGCTCGAAATAGCCGACCAGCTCATCCGCTCGTCGGCAGTCGACATCGTCGTGGTGGACAGTGTGGCAGCGCTCACGCCCAAGGCCGAAATCGAGGGCGACATGGGCGACAACAAGGTGGGGCTGCAGGCGCGACTCATGTCGCAGGCCCTGCGCAAACTCACCTCCACCATCTCCAAGACCAACACCACCTGCATCTTCATCAACCAG
>JBGUHM010000092.1:0-15729 GCA_045112115.1 Sodaliphilus sp.
GAGGCGTATGTTCTCGGCGACAGTAAGGTCATCGTAGAGCGAGAAGCGCTGACTCATATAGCCAATATGACGCTTGATTTGCTCGTGCTGGGTACTGATGTCATATCCGGCCACAGTGCCGGTGCCGCTGGTAGGCTGGTTCAATCCCGTGAGCATATGCATCGCGGTTGTCTTGCCTGCTCCGTTGGCTCCAAGAAAACCGAAAATCTCCCCTCGGCGCACACTGAAAGAAATATCGTCGACAGCATGGAACGACCCGAAGGCTTTAACCAGATGACTCACCTCAATCACGTTGTCGGTCGGAGTGGTTTCCGACTGCTCGTGTATCAGACCAGGAGGATTGAATACGTCGGCATATGTAGTAAGGATTTCATCGGGGCTGCCTATTCCTCTTAACGAGCCTTCGTTCAGAAATGCCACGCGGTCGCAGCGACGCACCTCGTCAAGGTAGGGTGTCGATGCCACAATGGTGATGCCGCTACCGCGCAACGATTCCAGCATATCCCACAGCTCTTTGCGGCTTACTGGGTCGACACCCGTTGTAGGCTCATCAAGAAAAAGCACCGACGGGCGGTGGACGAGAGCGCACGAGAGTGCCAGTTTCTGTTTCATTCCGCCAGAAAGAGCGCCGGCGCGCCGGTTCTCAAAACGTTCAATCTGGCAGTAGATGTCATGGATGGTATCGTAACCTTCTTCAACGGTTGTGCCGAACAATGTGGCGAAAAATTCGAGATTCTCCCGTACTGTGAGGTCCTGGTACAATGAAAATTTACCCGGCATGTATCCCACACGACTACGCAGCCTGTACATATCGGCTACCACATCAAGACCGTCGACGGTGATTGTTCCGCTTTGTGGCTTAATGAGTGTGCACATTATTCTGAACAACGTGGTCTTACCCGCGCCGTCGGGACCTATGAGGCCGAACACCTCTCCCCTATCGACCGAGAATGTCACATCGCGAAGCGCATGCACTTCGTCGTAACTGTGACTCACGTTATTCACCTCTATGGCTTTCATCAATCAGAATTTCACCTTGCCGTACATACCCATTTTCAGAAATCCGTCGTTCTTGACAGCAATCTTTACAGCATAGACCATATCGGCGCGCTCGTCGGTGGTCTGGATGTTTTTCGGCGTGAACTCCGAACGGGATGAAATCCACACCACCTGACCTTCATACGACTTGCCTTTACCGCCGCCATAGTCGCTCATCACGGTCACCTTCTGACCTAGTTTTATGCCAGCGAGCTGTTCGCTGGTTACATAGGCGCGAAGGACCATATTTTTCATATCGGCTACCTTGAACAGTGGCTTGCCCACTGTCACATACTCGCCCTGCTCGACATACTTCTCAAGAACGGTGCCGTTGATAGGGCTTTTCACCAAAGCGTTGGCAATCTGGTCATCGAGTTCAGCCTGTCGAGCGGCATTGCCCTGACGCTGTGCGTCCAAACCTTTTCTCTGCTCCGCCAAGCCTGCATTCTGCTCTTCCAGACCGCGATTGGTCGAGGAAATCTGGTCCTCGGTAGCCGCCAGTTGTTTCTGGAGTACACTTATCTGATAATTCACCTCGTCGAGTTTCTGACGCGGCACTGCACCATCAGCTACAAGTTCGCTGTAACGCTGACGTTCACGCTCCATATTGGCTATTTGCTGACGAATCACAGCGGCCTGCTTCTCTTGGTCAAGCTGATGGCTGCTGTTGGCTCGCTGATTGGCCGATAGCTGACTGCTGTTGGCCGCAAGCTGGGTGTCGTTGGCCGAGAGTTCGTCTTTTTTCAGCTTCAGCTGGGTTATGTCGATATTCCCCATCACCTGGTCTTCTTCAAGTTCCTGACCTTCGACAATAAGGAACGTCTTCAGTTCACCTGTAGCTTTAGCCGAAACTGTGACCTCAGTAGTTTCAAATGTGCCGGTGGCATCGAAATCTTTCTCCTTGTTGCCGCAAGCAGCGACGGCAAGTAGCACAAATGTATATATAACTGTTCTTTTCATCGGTATGGTGTTTTAATTATTTATTAATGTCTTGATGTCATAAATGCGCTTGAGCATCTCCACTTCGTGGGTTGAACGGTTCAGCATTGCTGCATGTTCGTTGTGAATCTCCTTCACCAAGTCGCTCACGTCGATAATGCCGTGGTCGAGACGTGACTGGGAGGCTTTTCGAACCTGCGACCGCAACAACACAATCTCATTGTCACTGTCCATAAGACTGCGGTAGAGCGATAGCTCCTCGTCGAGCCGCGCTTTCTCCACGCTGTTGTTGAGCAGGAACGCGTCACGAGAGTTCTCTATCGACCGCCGTTGAAGCGACAGAGCCTTCTTGTCGTTGGAGCGGGTGTAAAGCGCCCCGAGGTTCCACGACAGTTTCACGCCCACCATTCCGTTTAACGAGAAACGATGACTAATCATGTCTTCAAACATATTGTAGCCGGGATAACCCCAGTAGCCTTGAGCAAAGAGCGACATTCGCGGCATCAGGGCGGCATCGAGCTGGCGCTCTCGTGCTTCCACCAGATTGAGCTGCGAGTTAAACAAACGCAATTCCGGGCGGTTGTTGTCACGGCTAAGCGACACATCAGGCGACGGTTTCACCACTTGTGCCACTTCAAGTCCGCAAAATGTGCCGAGCATCGACAACAACGCCTTCCTCGCGCTCTGCAACTGCACGCTTCGCTGATGTGTCGACAGACGCTCGGCGCGCATTGTTAGATAATCACTCTCGGCTGCGGCTCCACCGTCGCTGAGCGACTTCAACTTGGCCTCGTTTGCCTCGAACACTTTCTCAAGGTCGGCTGCCAGTTTTATATTCTCATCAAGCAGCAGTACTGAGAAATACATCTCGTTCACTCGGCTACGGATACCATAAAGGGTCACCTCGTTCTGTATCACCTCAACATCACCCTGGGCCCGCGCGACAGCCTTCTCACTGCTTACTGCGCCGCCGTCAATAATCGTCTGCCTCAATTCCACTCCCACGCGATACTGATCTTTCTTCAGCCCTTTGATATCGAGCCCGGTTGCCGACAGCATTGCCCGCATTTCATCAGGCCATGCCGCCACATCACTCTGTAAAGTGGCTTGAGCGTCAACCGTAACCTGTGGCAGCCATTTCTTCGAGATATTGGCCACGGTTAGTTCTGTGGTCTGCTTAATCAGGTCATATTGTCTAATAAGCGGATAGTTCTTTTCGGCGGCTTGCTGGCATTGCTCAAGTGTTGTCTGCGACCAACTCGTCACCGGCAGGACCAACAACGTTATTATTATAAATACCTTTTTCATCTCTAATTCGTTTAGTTGAATGGTGCAAAGTTACACAAGCCTTGTAATTATCCTGTTATCTTTATAAAACAAATAATGTTCTTTTTGTAATATTTTTAACAAAACACATGAAAATTCAAGAAAAATAATTACCTTTGCGTTGAATTTTCATCCTTTAAACCATTATGGCACAACTGAAACAAATGTCGCTGTCGCAGTTCAAGCAAATCATCGATAAGCAAGACAGCATGACGGGCAAATACTACATCTCGAAAAATATCGCTGTGGTGAGAGACATTCGAGTCGACAACATCATGAAGGCCATTGCGCGCGAACCGGTGTTGCTTGACGAAATGCGACTTCTGATTGTGAAAAGCGGCAGTGCCAGCCCCACCATCAACCTTGTGGAACGCCAGCTGGAGGCTGGTGATATTGTTTTTGTCGGTCAAAGCGCCATTCTGCAATATAACGGCTGCTCACCTGATATTCATGCCATAGGATTCTCACTGAGCAACGATGCTTTCCATCTGGCGTTAGGCAAGCAGGTGCCGAGGGCTTTCGACGGACACCAAAGAGATTTCATTTTACATCTCACCGAAAGCCAGATTGATTATATCGACCGCCTGCACCTTTTATTATATGAAAGCATAAAGGACGTCAACGCTTCTGAAATGTCCCTGCACTTGATTGCCGCATTGCTTTGGTACATCGACAGTCTGTGGAATAGCCAGGAACGCGAACAGCGATTATGGCAGTCTCGCGAACAGCGGCTGTTTAGCGATTTCATTCAGTTGGTAAACGAATTCTCACACATCGAACACAACATCGACTTCTACGCCTCGAAGTTATGCCTGTCGACGCGTTACATGAGCACAATAATCAGAAAGACAAGTGGCAAGAGTGCGAAAAAATGGATCGACGACGCCATTGTCACCAGAATTAAAATCGAACTGCGGCATACGACCAAACCGCTTACACTTATAAGCGACGAGCTGGCATTCGCCAACCCGTCGTTCTTCAGTAAATATTTTAAGCGCATGACCGGCATGACGCCTTTGGAATATCGGAACCATTCGTAACACCGAGGTCAATTTGTCGGCACAGGCTCCGGGATTTCCTCCGGGATTTCCTGGGGTGGCTCCTCGGTTCCTTCACGCTTGCTGCCATGGAACCGGCCGTGCTTGTCGTAGCCATCTCCATTCTTGTCGACGTTGAAACTGGCGTAGTCAACATCTTCCAGAAGTTCGCCGCAGTACCATATATGGCTTCTGTCGCGGCTGTACAGGTCTTTCCATTCTTCGTCGTAAGTGGCGGGATCGGCCAGTGGCAGGATTTTGCCGTAACGATACACATGGTTCTTGTCAACGGCGCAGTTGTACCACTTAACCTTGAACGAGGCCACGTCGGCACCCGCAACGGTGAGCGAGTCGTAATAGGCCCTGTGTTTGTCGGTAGCCCAGAAATCGTCGTCGTGCCACTTCTTGACTTTGAATGAGGCCACATCGGCCACATGTAGCGGAACGTTCATGTAGTAAAAGTCACGTTTGTCGCGGAACAGAGGATAACGCTCGGCCTCCAGAGTAGAGGCATCGGCTCCCGGCACAGGCCGCGCCTTGAAATACACGTGTTTGCCGTCGTGGCCAAGCCAGTCACGCACGCTCTTGAACGTAGCAGGATTGGCATCAGGGAGGGTGTCGCGTATCGTGCCGAAACTGAATGTCCAATGGCTGTGACACACCACGTCGCCATTCACTTCATATTTCCCGTCGCCGCCGCACGATGCGAGCATCAACACTACCGCGGCCGCCATTATCAGTTTTAATGTCTTCATCTTTCGGGTTATTTATTTGTTAAAGTCAAGTCTACTCGTCGTAAACATAGTCAAGGAAGTCATGAAGCGGCTTGAGCGGCCTAAAGTCGGCATCGACCTTGGTCACCCAATCGCCGGTAAAATAGTCATCAGGAACTCGCTTGACAAGTATATAAGAACGCATCTTCAGGTACTTGGCAAGCGGATGGTCGGGGGCAAACTCACGTGGGACACGCTTGAGGCTGCCGTTGTCAAAATCTTCGAAGCTGTAATGGGTTGTGAGTTCTGGAGCGTTGATGAGGCGGGTGAACTCCTCAGGCTCGGCGTCAATGAGACGACGCATAGCCTGCAACTTGTCGCGCTCGGGCCACCACACTCCGCCGCAGAGCATCGACTTTCCGGGCTCAAGATGCAGGTAATAGCCGCTGGAGACACAATGGCGGCCGCCACGACCAATCACGGCGGCAAAATGGGTTTTGTATGGCTCCTTATAACGAGAGAAACGAGTGTCGCGGTAGATACGGTAGACACTTTGCTGAACCGTAAGGCCGCGTGCCTTCTCGTCCCAGCGCGACATCAGAGATATTAAACGCTCAATATCGCGCAGCCACGGATTGCGAAGTGCGTCAAACTCCCCCTTGCGAGCCTTAAACCACGAGCGGTCGTTGTTGGCACCAAGCTGTCGCAGAAACCCTAAGATAGCACTAACATCACTTTCTGTCATACTACATTCTTATTTGGTTTATTGCCGCAAAGGTCGGCATTTTTACCCACTTTTGCAAATATCTTCCCCAAAATCCCATTAAATTGCCGCTACCCCCATCCCCCACCGATCAATCCTCTCCGGCTCAACCGACACCCTTTACGACCTCAACGGCGACGGAAACGTCAACTCCGGTGACGTGTCCACTCTCTACCGCATCATCCTCGTGAATTAAGGTCACAAAAGACATATAGGTCGGAGACCTAACAGCAGGAGAAACCCCATGTACGCAGCGCGCACTTGGGGAACAAACATAGTCACAACAAGTGTCCCAACATAGTCACGAACATAGTCACAACAAGTGTCCCACGCTCGCAAAGCCGCTTCTCCGAGAACTCCGAGAACTCTGAGAATTCCGAGAACTCCGAGCCCCACCCACTGTCCCAGCTCGCGACAGCGAGCGATTCCCCAGCGAGCACAGCGAGCGATTACCCAGCGCGAAGCGCTTTTTATCAGCGAGCACAGCGAGCGTTTACCCAGCGCGAAGCGCTTTTTATCAGCGAGCACAGCGAGCGTTTATCAGCGCGAAGCGCTTTCATTTTTTTATTTGAAAAATCAGGGAATCATAAAAAAATTGGGGAAAATCAGCCTTTATTTTGGTTATGTCAAAATTTTTACATACTTTTGTGGTCAAAATCAGAACAAACTATCTATTATGGACAAACACAAGTATTGGGTGGGAGAAATCGACTCGTCGTCTCTGGACAGGAGACAATACTCCCTCAGCTATTATATAGTTATGCTTTGCACAGCTGGCAACGTTACGTTCGAGGCCAATATGGTCAAGACAACAATAAACGCTGGTTATCGTTTATGTATGCCGAATGTGATCACTCTCAAGTTGATAAACGTCAGCTCGGATTTCAAGGCGCTCGCCTTCGCCATAGGTAGCGACTACGGGCTTGAGATGATCTCAGGTGTACCTCACGATGTGTTCAATAGCGTGTTCTCCAACCCTATAAGAAAGATGGAACACGATGACGACATGAGAATAGTCAAAGGCATTCTTGAAGTGATGAAAGATGTTTATAATAGCTCAATGCAAGAGCAACTTGCAGCAGGCATTACCAGCAACCTTTTTAGATCAGTTCTATACAAACTGGCCGAAGTTGAGACAAAATACATGTCCAATGAACCTTTCAGGCTTAATTTCTCATCGACCGACGCATATTACCACAAGTTTATGAGCCTGCTTAACAAGTATATTGCAAAGGAGCACGAGGTGGCATTCTATGCCGAACAACTGAGCATCACGCCAAAATACCTCAACGAAATCGTGAAGCAGAAAACTTCCAAGAAGGCAAAAGAACTTATATCCAATGTCTTGACTGCAAGGCTCAAATATGAAATCCTCAACACAGGCAAATCGCTGAAAAACATCTCTTACGAATATAACTTCGCCGACCAGTCGAGCTTGGGAAAATTCTTCCGAAAGACTACCGGCCATTCGCCCAACCACTTCCGACGCAACAACAGTATAAAAGTATAATATCCTTATAACTACAACCATTATTCAACTATGAAAAAAACATTCACATTGATATGCCTGCTGATACTTACAGCTTGCAGCGGCGCCAACGAAGGGAAAAGTCAAAACACTAATGCCTCAGATGCTTCTGCGGCTCCAATGGTGACTCTCGACAGAATGCGTTTTCACTGCCAAAGCGACTCTACCGATATCGACGCACTGCTGAAAAAAGGTGCAGAATGTGGGCTGAGCGAACCAGGAGAACTCATGTCGTTCTATGCCGACAAACTGATGGGTACGCCATATGTCGCACACACTCTTGAAGGCGACACAGAGATGCTAACCATCAATATTCATCAACTCGACTGCACTACTTTCGTAGAGACTTTATATGCGCTCACAACTGCCACACTGCACCAGAGACCATCTTGGCGTGAATATGCCAACACACTCGAGAACATACGATACCGTCACGGACAAATGGGCGACTATTCCACACGATTACATTACATGAGCGACTGGCTCACCGACAATATAGCGCGTGACAACGTGACCGACCTTACTTCGTCTCTGCCAGGAGTCAGATACAAAGTGAAAACTCTCGACTTCATGACCACGCACCGCGACCTCTACCCCTCGCTAAAAAGCGATGATATATTCAAAAAGGTGAAAAACACCGAGATGGGCTACCGCAACCATCGCTTCCCGTATATACCAAAAGGTCAACTGTCAAACAAACAACTGCGCGAACAACTACGCGACGGCGACATGGTGGGATTGGTCACCAACGCCGAAGGGCTTGACATCTCACACCTCGGTATCATACGCAAAGACGCAAAAGGCAACATCTACCTGCTCGATGCGTCGATGAGCGGAAAGAAAGTGCAGTTAGAGGCAAAACCGCTGCATCAACATCTCGCGGGTGCAAAGTCGTCAACTATCGGAGTAAGACTGTGGCGTTATAAAAAGAAATAAAACAATTAAAAAAAGTTAAATTTTACACCGCACCGGCTCGGATATTGAAATTTGTATTACTTTAGCAGCCGCTAAAAAAATGCACACCACGGGGCTGACTTGGATTTGACAGCGTGACGAGGTGGTGGGCAAGCATGCAGAGCGATGATGGCAAAGGCTCTTTAATATCAGTCATCAGCAAAGTTTAAATGGCGAAAATACTGTCGCTCTTGCTGCCTAAACCGAAGCACAGTAGGTTGGCTTAATCGCTACCCAAGGCGGTAGCGACAAGACATCACCCGATGGCCCGAGCCTCGAGGCTTATCGAAACGGTGGTGCTCGCATATCGAGGATAGACTCGGGAAACGTCCCGGCATCGAGTCGAAATTTTAGGGAATAAGCCCGCGGTTGGTCGTTGTGAGCCTGCCTCGGGACGAAAAACAAGTCACGACTAAGCATGTAGAAAACCCATGATTTCCGCGTTTGGACGAGGGTTCAAACCCCTCCAGCTCCACTTTGAGGTTGATAATCAGAATGCAATCTGGTTATCAGCCTTTTTATTTAAAATGGATTAGAAATATTACTGACGGTAGTTTGCCCTATTTCTGGTGGTATTTTAACGGTCCTAAGTGTTCGATGGTTGAAATAGCTTTGTTATGGCCTCGACCACTGCTTGAACTCCGGCCTTGTTGCCGAAATGTGAACCAGGTATCATAACGGTTCGACCGAATTTGGTTGCAAATTCCTCGACATATCGTGTGCCCAATAATTCATCATTCTCAGCAAAAAAACCGGTAATTGGCTCTTCTTTGTGACTTTTTGCAAAAAGCTGATTCTCAAATGGCTCGTAAGTGGCTATCAACTCAGGCGATGGTTGGACATCGTCGGGATGGTCAGGCCGGGGTGTGAGTTTGGGCAACTCTACTGTGGGGCGCATACATGGATTTACAACAAACTTTGGCACTTTTGTGTTCAGCGCAAGGGTGATGAAGCCTCCAAGTGAGGTGCCGAGAACCAAATCGATATGTTCCCGCTCGATTGTCTGCTCCAGATATTCAACAGCCTGAGCGCAGTCGTGTTGCGGATAAACAAAACTCACAATCTCACATTCATTTTTTGGTAAGTACTTTCTAAACAACTGACACATGGTAGATTGTGGAGAACCGCCATAAACAAATAATACTTTCTTAATATTGATTTATCTGATAATTAATGACAAAAATAATGTTATTTTTTCAATTCTGCAAGTGTTTACCTCGACAATAACCTTTTTTAACCATCAATAACCAACAATGATAATACTTGCAGATAACACAGTAATCGGGTACAAGCCATCTATTGTTACCTTTTTTCAACATCCCTGAGAGTTGATCTTTTTCACCGTTTTTCCACTTGGCTATTGCTGGTATCGGATATTTTGTCTACTTTTGTTTCATCGTTTCACAGTTCTCAACACCTATGAAGTCAGCAAAAGCATTTATAATCCTATTGTTAGTGGCAGCCATTGCGGCTCCATCGGCCACAGCACAGAGACATGAGCCGCTTGCCGGGCATCTCACTTCGCAACTAATCAATACGTTAGGATGGCCCGACAAGGCAGACTATAGTAAGGATTTCTATTATCAGCAATGCCTCATTTCGCTTCGCGCACGAAATGAGATGCCATGGGGAAAATCAGTACCCGACAGCATTTTTTTCCACTTTGTCCTCCCTGTGCGAGTCAACAACGAAAATTTGGATACGGCGCGAATCGTATTCTACAACGAACTGAAAGGCCGCGTTCAAGAGATGGTCATGAAAGATGCGATACTGGAAGTGAATCATTGGTGTCATGAAAAGGTCTCTTATCGGCCTTCCGACGCGCGAACAAGCAGCCCACTGGCTACGGTTCGAACAGCCTACGGACGGTGTGGCGAGGAATCTACACTGCTTGTGGCGGCTTTGCGCTCAGTAGGCATTCCCGCACGACAAGTCTATACGCCGCGATGGGCCCACACCGACGATAATCATGCCTGGGTCGAGGCTTGGGCCGACGGCAAGTGGTATTTCCTTGGAGCTTGCGAATCCGAACCGATTCTGAACATGGGATGGTTCAATGAAAGCGCTTCTCGCGCTATGCTCATGCACACAAAGGTAGTGGGCGATTACAATGGGCCGGAAGAGGTGATGAGCAAAACTCCTTACTACACCGAGATTAACGTAACCGACAATTATGCTCCCACTTCAGCAGTCACCATCGCTGTCGTTGACGAAGACGGAAAACCGGTCGAAGGCGCCGATGTAGAATTTAAAATCTACAACTATGCCGAATTCTTCACTATCGCCAAACGCATTACCAATTCAAATGGTGTGGCAACCCTTACCGCCGGACGTGGCGATCTGCTTGTGTGGGTGTCAAAGAACGACCTTGTAGCGTTGAAAAAGGTGTCGTGGAAAACCGACCACAACGAGATTATTGTTCTTGACAGCAACGTTCTCCCCGAGAAAATCGAATTTGACATAGTACCACCGATTGCAAGCGCTCAGTTACCTATAGTAACCGATGAGCAACGTGCTCTCAACGAGAAAAGAAAAGCGCAGGAAGACAGCTTACGACAAGCTTACGAAGCCACGATGCCCGTCGAAGCATGGAGAGGCAACCACAGGACTATTCAGCAGTTTATCGACGAAGCCAAGAACAATATTATGGCCCGCAAACTGCTTGAGGTTATTAGCGCAAAAGACCTGCGGGACATCACTCTCGAGGTTCTCAAAGACAATGAAGTAGAAATGACCGACACCAGTTATATATATTGTCGTTATGTACTCAATCCACGTGTCGAAAACGAATGGCTCACCCCGTATAAAGCGTTCTTCCGGAATGAGTTTAAAGACAAGTTCCGAAATATCGGTGACCTTATAAAATGGACAAAAGATAACATCTCGTTCGATAATGAGTGTAATCCGCAGCGATTAAGACAACAACCATTGAGTGTGTACAAAACTCGGCGTGCCGACGCTCTTGGACGTGATATATTCTTCGTCAGTGCTGCGCGCAGTTTAGGATGGCCGGCACGAATCAACGACGTGACAGGCAATGTCGAACTGCTTGTTCCGTTCCACGGTGGGATATGGAAAGCGGTCAGTTTTGACGACCACGACAAATACATCATGACAACGCCTGAAGGCACTTTACACATGAATCTTGTACAAGATCCCCAACATGATGATTTGGCTTACTACACGCATTTCACTATTAGTAAGATTGTGGACGGCAAGGCGCAATTGCTCACTTTCCCCGACGACGCCACTTGGCTCAACACCTTCAGCCAAGGTGTGCAACTTGAATCAGGCACATATTTGCTCACTACAGGAAACCGCCAGAGCAACGGCAGTGTGCTTGCTTCTTGTACATTCTTTGATATCAAACCTCTCGAGCACACTAACATCACTCTCGGATTGAGAGAAAAGCAACGTGCCACATACATGCTTGGCACGATTGAACCGGGGCTCTCGTTTTTCAATACCGACAACCAAACCAATAATCAACTGCCTCAAGACGAGGCTTACATCATTGGCTTCGTCCTTCCCAGCCACGAGCCCACCAATCATGCTTTGCGCGACATCTCTACATACTCCGGCTTTTTTGAGCAATGGAAAGGGAAAATTATACTACTAAGCTTCACCGATGAACAAGCGCACCGATTCAACAAGCGGGAATTTAACTCCTTACCGTCAAACGTTATTTGGGGTATCGACTATGACAATATGATACTCCAACACATTAATGACCAGCTCCGACAACAATCACAGGCTCTGCCGTTGTTTGTCTTGATTGACAAGAACAGTAATATCAGGTTCATAAAGCAAGGTTACACCATCCACCTGGGTAATCAACTCGTTGAAGCGATAAATTCCATTTCGCAACTCAATTAGGCTGGGTAAAGTGGCGCTTCCAGGGAATTATTCTATTGGCTTTAGTCGTTATTCATTATTTTTATGTAACTTTGCGGCATGATTGTATGTGTGACTGAGAAACCGAGTGTCGCGCGGGATATCGCGCGAATACTGCAGGCCAACGACAAACGCGACGGATACTACGAAGGAAACGGGTATCAGGTGACCTGGACTTTCGGACACCTGTGCACGCTCAAGGAGCCGGAAGACTACACCGATAGATGGAAACGATGGAGTCTGGGCCAACTGCCCATGATTCCGGAGCGCTTCGGCATCAAGCTCATCGAGAACGACGGAGTGAAGCGACAGTTCCATGTGATTGAGAGCCTGATAGCGAAAGCCGACGAGGTGGTTAACTGCGGTGATGCCGGCCAGGAAGGCGAACTTATCCAGCGTTTCGTCTACCAGAAAGCTATGTGCAACAAGCCGGTGAAGCGGCTATGGATTTCGTCGCTCACCGACGAGAGCATTCGTCAAGGGTTCACAAGCCTAGAGTCAAGTGCTAAATACGACAACCTGTACTACGCCGGCCTCTCGCGAGCCATTGGCGACTGGTTGCTGGGCATGAACGGCACACGTCTCTACTCATGCAAATACTCACGGCCAGGTCATGTGCTGAGTGTAGGACGGGTGCAAACCCCTACCCTCGCGCTAATTGTGGGCCGTGACCGCGAAATAGAAAATTTCAAGCCCGAGGACTACTGGGAAATCAAGACGCTGTACCGTGACGTTACGTTCAACAGCATGCGCGGTCGATACAAGACCGTCGAAGATGCCAATGCCGTAATCGCTGACATCACCGAGGCGCCGCTGACCATCACTTCGCTCACAAAGAAGAAAGGCCGCGAAGCACCACCGCGATTGTTCGACCTCACTTCGCTCCAAGTGGAGTGCAACAAGAAATTCTCGCTATCGGCCGACGAGGCCCTGCGCATCATCCAGTCGCTCTATGAGAAAAAGGTAACGACCTATCCCCGCGTCGACACGTCCTATCTCACCGACGACATCTATCCGCAGGTGCCGGGAATAATGCGCGCCATGACGCCCTATGCTCCGCTTACCGCGCCGCTACTCGACAGCGGACGCAAGTTGCCCAAGACCAAGAAGGTGTTCGACAACTCGAAAGTGACCGACCACCACGCCATCATCCCCACCAATGTCGACCCCACCACCGTGCCTATGAGTGTCGACGAGAAGAAGGTGTACAACCTCATCGCCAAGCGGTTTATCGCCGCCTTCTATCCCGACTGCGAATTCGACACCACCACAGTCACAGCCACTGTAAAAAAGCATGAGTTCCGCGCCACAGGAAAGGTGCTCACAATACCGGGATGGCGCATATTATATAATAAGGAGAAAATCGAGGAGCAGAACAAAGACGAGGAAAACGCAGGAGTGATGCCCGACTTCGCCGTGGGAGAAAGCGGGCCGCACAAGCCGTCGCTGCTGAAGAAAACAACCCAGCCGCCAAAGCGATACACCGAGGGAACATTGCTCCGGGCAATGGAAACAGCGGGCAAACTCGTGGACGACGACGAGCTGCGCGACGCAATGAAAGAGAACGGCATAGGACGACCGTCGACGCGTGCCGCCATCATCGAGACTCTATTCAAGCGACACTACATCAGCCGTGACCGTAAGGCTATTGTCTCAACCGCCGCTGGACGAGCATTAATCGACACAATAAAGAACGAGCTGCTCAAAAGTGCGAAACTGACAGGGCTCTGGGAGAAGAAACTGCGGATGATCGAGCGAGGAGAGTACAGCCCAAAGCAGTTTAAGGACGAACTGCTCGAAATGCTCAACGGTGTAGTGAAAGAAGTGCTAAGCGACAATTCCACCGCACGCATCAACATCGAGGCCGAAACAAGCAAAAAGAAAGCAGCACGACCGAAAGCACCGCGGATCAAGTCGATAGCTGAAATCGAATGTCCGCTATGCCACCAAGGACATCTGCTCAAAGGACGCACAGCCTACGGTTGCAGCCGGTATGCCGAAGGGTGTACGCTCCGCCTGCCCTTCGAGAACTATCCAGCCGACCTCACGCCGGCAAAACTGCGCGACAGTATCAAAAAATCTTACAATAAACAATGAGCGAAACAATTCAAACTATCTTGGCACTGACAATCGTGGCCGTGGCAGTGTTCCTCGCCGCGAGGAGCATTTACCGTGCCGTTCGTTGCCGAAAGAGCGTACTAACCACATGCGCCGAATGTCCGTTGGCGCAGCAATGTGACAAACCCTTGAAACGAGAGTCCGAAAAAAAGAAAAAAGCCAAAAAAAGCGCCTAAAAAACCGCGATAAAATTTGGAAATCAACTTTTTTATTTTAAGAACCGAAAAAAAAAATCGCAATAATACTTGTCTAAGCGAGATTTTTAGTAATTTCGCAACGTCAACGACATACGTTTGCACTTTTAAATACGGATTTTAAGTTTTTAAGACTATGATTTATAAATTTAAAATCGGCTCGGAAGAAGCCGAAAACTTCAAAGTAGAAATCGCTATCGACAGCAGCGACTCATTTATGAGTCTGCGCAACACCATTCTCGATGCAGCAGGATACAACAAAGACCAAATCGACAGTTTCTACATCTGCGACGAGGATTGGGAGAAGGAGAAAGAGGTCACCTCAATCGACATGGAGAGCGACAGCGACGAGGACATCTGGCTCATGGACGAAACCAACCTCGAGGAACTGCTCGACGACGAGGGTCAGAAGATGAAATTCGTCTTCGACTACATCAGCGAGCGCTATTTCTACATCATTCTCAAGGAAATCGTGCCCAGAAAGAGTCTCCACGATCCGGTAATCCAACGAAAGGAAGGACGTCCGCCGCGCGAGATGCTCGACGACCTCTTCGCAATGCCCAAAACGGTTAAACTCGACGAGCCTTCACTCGACGATATAGACGAACCATTCTACGGCGAGGACGAGTTCAACGAAGAGGAACTGCGCGAGTTCGGCTACACCGACGAAGAAATGCCCAACTAACAGCATATCATATCACTGCGGCGGGGATGTCTTTTTGAAGGACATCCCCGCCGTGGTGTGTTTAGTTGTCAAACAATCAAAATAGTTTCTCTTCTTCAGAGAAAATTGGTTCATATGTTTTAATCATTAGTCAAAAACTCAGATACGAGATATCTTTATTGCAATTTATTTGATTATGTTTATATTTCGTGTTAAATTTGTAGCAAACTAAGCCATACATTTACAACATAAAATCAGTGGACTATTATGAAACGAGCATGTCATCCAATTGTTAAACGTACAGTTTGCGCAGCAATCGTTGCTGCTTTGTTTGTCGGCACGGCGTTTGGCGACGTGACTTTCGGGTACCAATACGACGCGGCGGGGAACCGTGTGCGGAAGGAGGTGGTGCAGCAGCCGCGTGGGCCGGTGGTTGAGCCGGCGCCTACGGCGAGAGCGTTCCCTTCAATCACTACAGGCCAGATCACCATTGAAAACCTCGGGGACACGCCGTGGAACAACGCGGAATACCGCGTGACGAACGCGCAGGGAAACACAGTC
>JBGUHM010000093.1:0-8464 GCA_045112115.1 Sodaliphilus sp.
GGTTGAGACAAATGCGGGTGTGTCAAAAATCCCGATTTCACATTTTTGACGCAAGAACATTGGCCGTAGCTGAAGTTTCACCCTCAACATTTTTTTCAAGAAATTTTGGGGGTGAAACTTCGGATAGAGACCACCAACCACCAGACCACCAACCACCAGACCACCAACCACCAGATCAAGACTGATCTCCAGCTGCGCCCCATCTACCACAGCAAGGGCCGCCGCAGCGACGCCCACCTGTTCTTCGGGCTGCTCGCCTACTGATTGTCAACACCATACGCCACCAGCTCAAGCAGCACGGCATCAAATGCTACTGGACCGAGATCGTGAGCCGGATGTCAACGCAGAAACTCGACACCACCGAGGGTCTCAACCCGTTTGGCGAACGGGTCGAGATGCGACAGTGCAGCTAGTCTACAAAGCACACGCGCAAAATCTGTCGCGCCCCGGCCGTGTGATGGAGGCACAGTACCACGGCGGCGGTCTCTTTGAGGTGATTTATTCCGAGCGTACGCGTCTGCGGCGCGGCACTTCGTTCCGTTGTTTCTTGATAATCAACAACCAGCCGATGTTTGTGACCGATGTCGTGACCGACGACCAGTCGATGAGCGCATATGTGTGTGGCAATGTCAACGGGGTCCAGTTTGAAGTGATACCGGTAAAGCCCCCGCGCCGATAGACGGCCCGTAGGGCATTTTGATGGATTTTGCAAATAAAAGCGAGGGGCCTGCTATGGCTCCTCGCTTTTTGTTGGGTGAGTTGTAAGTGTTGTGTTATCCTAAGTAGGATTTGAGCAGGCGGCTCTTCTGGCCTTTGAGTCGGCGTATGGCCTTCTCCTTGATTTGGCGGACACGTTCGCGCGTGAGGTCGAACTTGGCTCCGATTTCCTCTAACGTCATCTCCTGGCAACCAATGCCGAAGAACATTTTGAGGATGTCGCGTTCGCGCGGGTTGAGCTGGTCGAGTGCGCGGTTGATTTCCTTGGCGAGCGACTCCTGGTTGAGTGTGGAGTCGGCCATGGGGCTGTCGTCGTTTGGAAGCACGTCGAGCAGCGAGTTGTCCTCACCGTCGACAAACGGAGCGTCGACCGAGACGTGACGACCTGACACCTTCATGGTGTCGGCAATCTTGTCTTCGGGTACGTCGAGTTGCTCAGCGAGCTCAGCGGCGTTGGGCCTGCGTTCGTGCTCCTGCTCGAAACGAGAGAGCGCCTTACCGATTTTGTTGAGCGAACCCACTTGATTCAGAGGCAGACGCACGATTCGCGACTGCTCTGCCAGTGCTTGCAGAATTGACTGCCTAATCCACCAAACAGCGTAGGAGATAAACTTGAAGCCGCGAGTCTCGTCGAATTTCTGTGCTGCCTTAATCAGGCCGAGATTTCCTTCGTCGATCAGGTCGGGCAAACTGAGGCCCTGGTTCTGATACTGTTTTGCCACAGAAACAACGAAACGGAGATTCGCGCTCACAAGTTTGTCGAGAGCTGCCTGGTCACCTTGCTTGATGCGCTGCGCAAGTTCAACCTCCTCATCAACGGTGATGAGGTCTTTGCGACCTATTTCCTGGAGGTACTTGTCGAGCGAAGCGCTCTCGCGGTTGGTGATTGATTTGGTAATTTTTAATTGTCTCATTCCGTTTAGTTGAATTGAGTTTAAGCGTGCAAAATTACAGCAAATATATCAATCTGCCAAATTTTATTCAACATTCCCTATGGTTTTAATTATTATTAACAGTTGGGCGGCGCGTTTTCTCTGGTGGAATCAGCGTCATGCCTGTGTGTTGTTCTCGGCCGTTGAGTCGGGTTGCCGGTCAGGCTCCGTGAACATGCGTGCCAACTCTTTTTCTTCCGGTTTGGCGGTTGGCTGCGCCGCCTGTTGCTCGGCCGGATTCTGTTTTTTTGCACGATCCCTCTTATACCAAAAGCCTCTGCTTATTAACATGTATATCGCTACCAAGGCCATGTTGGCCGGAAGGAGGATTGCAATGCCCGTGAGGTTGTGGGCGGCGTCGTTGCCACTTGGCATAAACAGGTCGTAGGTATACAACGTGGTTCCGGCAAGCATCAGTCCGCTGATCAGCACGATAAGTGTACGCCATATTGTCCCCCAGTAGCTGTAGCCGAACAGCTGCCAGTTGGCGTAGATGTAGCAAAACGGTATCATAATATAGAACCAGTCGGTGAAGATGTCGGCTAAGTTGTCGACAATCAAAACCATGGCGCTCATAAACACCTGTATGAAGAACCCTTGCGGGAGGGTGTGCCTTGGATTTTTCGGGGCATAGCGGAACATGGCCCAGGTGGGCAGGATGAAGAAACACGAGGAAGCGAGCCAGCCCCAACCGGGGCTGCTGGCCAGCCAAATGAAATAGTCGTCGATAAACTGAAACTCCGAGTTGCCTATCTGGGCAGCCTCGGTTATTTGGTTGTCGAGGACGAAAATGCGGTCGATAAGCACACTGATAACACCCATAATCACAAGCATCTTCACTGGCGGGAACGACACCTGACGCTTGCCGTTGATGTAGTCGCTGATAAAGTATCCCGGGCGGAATATAAGCTGCCATATCGAGTAGGGCAGGGAGCGCGAGTGCATGCCCCAGACCTCCATTGCGCCCTTGAGAACGCTCAACCATGTTATAGCCCCCATATTGGCCATCTGCGAACAGTGGGGACAATAGTTTCCGGCGAAGTCGTTGTCGCAGTTGACGCAATGATGAATATCTTTCTTGTCGAAATTATAGTCAAAAGCGTCTTTCTGCCAGCGTTTGAATTGCCGCCATAGTTCACGCAGACCGCTTATCTTGTTCTCTCCCATACTACTTTGACGATGCTTATTCTTCACTTATCAAGTGAGCCAGATAGGGATATTCTTTTACGAGGTTCTGGAGTACGGCTGCAGTGTCGGCGTTGAAGCGCGCAACAACATCGGGATTGTTGCTCATAGGACGGTGTTTCAGGCGTTTAGTGACACGCTCGCAGCGTGCAATGGCCTGGCATGCACGGTCGTCGAAATAGGTCGATTGGAACACCTGCCAGATGTATTCGATGGCCACTTCGCTGGGGTGTACCATGTCGGGCGTGTAGAAACGGTAGTCCCGCAGGTCGTCGAGCATGATTTCGTAGGCCGGGAAATAACTTACCGATGACTTGGCCGATTTGCGAACGTTGTCAATGGCGACACGCAGCGTGGCCTTGCTCAGCGAGTTGTATTCGAGTCCGTCGGCGATATGACGTATAGGGCTTACTGTGAAAATCACGTTGAGGTCGGGGTTGAACTCGTGGAGGCGTGCCACAACGGCTGTGAGCGCCTGCTCGATGTCGCGTGTCGAGGCCATGGTCCGTGTGAATTCATGAGCCGGTACTTTGTGGCAGTTCGCCACTACCGCGCCCGATGCTTTGTGCCGGTAGACGATAGCTGTGCCGAGTGTGATGATAAGTGTGTTGCAGCGTTTCAGGTGCTCGTGGGCTTCGTTGACGCGGCGGTTCATCAGCGACAGTGCGGCGTCTTTCGACGCCATGGAGAACTTGGAGTGGAAGTCGAAGCTGTTCCACACTCCGTTGTGCTCAAACAGTTCGATGCCGGCCACGGGCTCGCAGTCGATGATGCGGTGGATGGCGGCAGCTATCGACATCGGGTTGTACAGTGTCCCCATAGGATTGACCATTACGTCGACCATGGCGTCGGCGAGTCGGGCGCCTATGTTGTCGCTGAAACACGACCCGAGCAGCATCATGGCATCGTCGTGCTGCATGCGCCGTCCTTGCTGGCGTGTCTTTATCGTTGTCCTGAAGTCCATCGTGTTGTTTTGGCTGATATCACTTTACACTTACATCCACAGATAAGTGGTGAGGCTTTCCTTGCCTTGATAGAACGCCTTGGCTTTAATCACCTTGGCAGAGCCCTTGGGCAAGTTCACCGGTGAGGTCCATACGGGGGCTTTCACGGTGGGCTCGCTGCCGTCGAGGGTGTAATGCACGGTCATGGCGGGGTAGGGGGTGTTGATGAGCAGTTTGGAGCCTTCGACTTTGATGCCGGGTTGCGGCACGTGGAAATTCAGCCCGCGGGCCTTGTACATCGGAATCTCGCGCTGACCAATCTTGAGGTTGTACTGCACGCGGGCCTTGTCGCCGGTGTCGCCCTCGGCGTTCCATCCGCGCTCAACCAGTCCCAGCAGTTTGGGCAGGATGTAGTATTGCACCTGCGGCCAGTTGCGCAGCGTCTCGCCGAAGAGTTGCGCCTGCACACCTATGATGCCCTTGCGTGCCGCGGGGTCGTCGTAGGCCGGCAGCGGCTGCCAGGAGTCGAACTCGTTGACGGCGCCGCTCCAGTGAAGTCCTTTCTCATATTGATGCCAGCTGTAGCCCATGTCGACGTAGAAATGGTGGCTGCACGAGAGTATCACAGGATAGCCGGCAGCAGCGATGTCTTTGGGCAGTGATGCCTTGGAGCCGAGCGTGTTCCACACGTTCACGCCAGCCACACGCGGCGCCACAGTGCGGTTGAATCCCTCGCCGTGGTTCATCGCCACTTCCTGCCATCCCTCGATGGCGATGCCGCGTTTGGCGAGCATATCGCTCACGCGCGAGATGTAGTATTCGCTCACGGCGTGACTGTCGGCGAGACTGCGCGTGCTCATCAGCGCTTTCACCGCTGGCGACCCGTTCCATGCGCCCTGCGCCACCTCGTCGCCGCCCAGATGTACGATGTCGAGTTTCAGTCCGGCTTTCTTGTACATGGCGGCAAGCTCGGTCACCACCTTGTCGATGAAATTGTAAGTGCCCTCCATAGCGGGATTGAGCACGTTGCCGCGGTAGCTCTGCACCGAGGCGTAGTCGCGCTTGTCGTTGGGGTCGACAAGTTGGTAGCGTCGCGCCTCGATGGTGTCGCCGGCGGCCATAAGGTCGTTGTATCGCGCTGTCATCGCCACTATCGCCGCACGCGCGTGTCCCGGAGTCTCAATCTCAGGAATAACTTTAATTCCGCTGGCGTGGGCGTACTTCAGGAAGTCGATGAACTGTTCGCGGGTGAGATATCCGTTTGCGCTCTGGCTCAAATCGTTGGGATTGCCGTTGCCGTCGAAAATCTGTGCCAGGAAGTTGTTTTCGGTCTCGGTGCAGCCGCGGCGTGAGGCAATTTGCGTGAGCTCGGGCAAGTCGGGGATTTCGACGCGCCATGCCTCGTCGTCGGTGAAGTGGAACTGGATGTTGTTCACCTTGTAGTAGGCGAGGATGTCGACCAACTGCTTGAGCTCGTCGAGCCCGAAGAAATTGCGGGCAATGTCCATCATGAAACCGCGGTATTGCAGGTCGGGATAGTCCGAGATTACCGCGTGGGGCAGCCTGCGGCCTGTCGTGTGGTCGATGGCGGCAACCAGTGTCTTCGCGCCGTTGAGCAGTCCGTCCTCGGTCTCGGCGGTGATGACGGCGCCGTCGTCGTTGACGGTAAGCACATAGTAACCCTGCGGCTGGCCGCTTAGCTTGTGGTCGATTTTCATCTCAATCACAAAGGGCTGACCGCTCGAGACATACACGCCGCGACGCTGCAGCCGCTCGCGAAGGTAGTTCTTCGCGCGGTTGGTGCCTATCGCCCGTGTGCTGATGCTCACCAGCGAAGGAACGGTCACCTCGCGTTGGCGCTGGTCGAGCACCACATTCTTCGGGGTGGGGAAGATGTCGTAGGCGTTGCCGGTATATTTTGCGCCCTTCGGGTTGATTTTTTCGTTCCACTCATAGACGTATTTCCCGTCGGGGTAGTCGTCGCGCTTTATCCACTGTCCGGGTTTGTCGAGCGGAGCGATGTCGATTTTCACTGGGATGGGGTTTTCGGTTGCGCCGTCAATCACCAGGTGACCGCCTTGTGGTACATAGCAGATGTTCACCATCGTGCCCTTCATCGTGAGGTCGACCACGAGACTGTCGCCGCTTTTAAGCGGTTTGTACAGCGCGTTGGGCTTCACGCGGTAGTAGGTGGTGGAAATCTCCTTGACGTCGACGGGACATGCGGCCGGTGTGGTCACCGTGCGCGAGAACTGGTTGAAATAGAATGTCCAGTCGCCCGTGAGAGTGGCGCCGCTGGTGTTCTTGAGAATCAGCCGAGAGGTGTATTGCTTTTTCTCGGTGTCGTTGCTACCCATTTCCCATCGTGCCGTGAGCGGTGTCTGGGCCGCTGCACTGAGCGCTAATCCTATGATTGCGAGCGTTGTGAAAAAAATCCTCATCGTTATCTGTCGTTTTGATTGTCGTTTTTAGTGGTAATAACCCGCAAATTTACTGATTATTTTTGGAATGACCGTAAAATCGGCCGGAAAAATTATCCGGCTCAATTGTCTTTCAAATGAAAAATGAAAAATGAAAAATGAAAAATTGGTGGCGAATTACGCGAATTGGGCGAAATTTTAATTTACCACGGATTTTAGGGGGATACGGGCACCGCTTCGCGGTGGAACCACGAAGTGCTCGTGACTCAGAGGGGAGCCCGAAGGGCAAGCGAAGCGCAGCAAATTTTTCAAAATCTGGTTCAAAATTTTTCAATGTATTATTAGGTGGGACAGTGGTGGGCATAAGTGTAAAGTGTAAAGTGTTAAGTTTTAAGTGTTAAGTGAAGTTTGCTGAATAGTGAAACAGTGGTTGGGACACTTGTTGTGACTATGTTCGTGACTATGTTCGTGACTATGTTTGTGACTATGTGGGACAGTGGGGCGGTGTTTGGAATTTTCATTTTTCATTTTTCATTATTCATTTTTTTGTGGCGGGACAGTAGTTGGATATGTTTTTTGTGTGTTTTTATTAATTCTTTTTGTGCAAAGATAGGGATAAGAGATCGCTTGGGGCAAGAGCAATTTTTGTTTAACGCAGATTCACGTAAATTTTTAACAATGCGTCCTCTACCATCCATTATAAAACAAAAAGGGCGCTCGAAGCTCGTCGAACACCCTTGAATTGTGTCTCTGGTTGTTGTTAAGATAGTTCAGGCGACTCTCGTCGGCATACATATTATATTTATATGTATTCTTCCTTTTTCAGAGACCTCTAATTATTGAATTAATAAATAAATACAAGGATTAGTATAACCGACCCAGAAAGAGACTATCTATCAATAATTTTCCGACCGTTCTCAATAACGATACCGTGGAAGTCTTCGTCCACCGGAATTCCCTGCAAGTTGTATCGTTGGACTTTGTGTTGGTCTATGTTGATTTTGTCTATATCAGTAACAGTTCTTACAGTTACCTCACATGAGGCGGGCGTAACGTCTCCAGTTTCACTACCTATAGTTATTGTGGTTAAGCCTTCGCTGAGGCCTACCACTTGGACGGCCTTTGAATTTGCCAATGCTGGTACAAAGTTAGAAATAGGTGCATTGTTACGATTGATAAGACGAGCAAAAGCCACAGTTGGATTGCTGGAGCTAACAGTGAAGTCTACCTCTACATCTGGGTTGCATGAAGGAATTAATGTTAGAATCTGGTTTGGTGTGATTGTTGCTTTCAACATATTGAGCGAAACAATCACCGTGCCATTTACTTCTACATGACACGAGGCATAGACTGCTGGATTTGAAGCCAATGTCACAAGTATGTCACATTCGCCAGGTGTTAAGGCTGTTACAATTCCATCTTCGCTAACTGATGCAATATTTGAATTTGAGGATGACCACAGAGTTGCTTCTCCCACAGGAATCACAGTAGCGTTAAGTGCCAATTTTTCTCCCATTGTAAGATTAACTGCACTTTCGTCCAATGAAATATTGTCATTGGCATCAAAATTAATGTTTATGAAGTTCTGCCAATAGTCGGTTGTCATGTAGGCAACCGCGGCTGAAGAAGGGACGTGAAGCGCACCATCATAGCTGCTGAATGTATTTTCCGTACATACGGGAGGGGTGCTGGCATAACAGTTCACCACATCGGGAGCAAAGCCAAAACTACCAATATCATTAATACCACAGCCTATATTTAAAGTTTTAATTTGTGAAATGATGGTTTTCAATCCTTTCATTTGTGAGCTGTTGTAATTCCATGATTCGAAACCGGTTAAAGCAAGTGCAGTAAAACCGTTGCAGTTATAAAAAGCATCAGCTCCGATTGTGGTCACAGAGCTTGGGATAGACATTTTTGTTATACCACTACCACGAAAAGCATTTTCGGCTATTGTTATGACAGAGTTTGGGATGATTACATTCGTCAAGTCTGTACATCCAGAGAAAGCGCCCCATCCGATTGATTTAACAGAACTACCTAAGGATAATCTTGTCACCCCAGTATTATAGAATGCCCACTCTCCAATATCTGTTACTGAGTTTGGGATGATTACATTCTTCAGGTTTCTGCAAAAAGAAAATGCCGCATTACCTATTTCTGTAACTGAATTACCGATAACAACGCTCGACAAACCACTGCAACTATAAAATGCGCTATTGCCAATAGATGTTACTGAACTTGGAATGGTTACATTCGTCAAGTC
>JBGUHM010000094.1:0-5749 GCA_045112115.1 Sodaliphilus sp.
GGGGATGCGGATCTGCGCGTAGGAGCCGGGAATGAAGTCCATGTGCTCGCCTTCGGGAAGGGCTACGATAAACTCCTTGATGAACGACGACACAAGTTTGTTGCTCACCACGGTGCATTCGTATTCCTTCACCTCGAGCACCGAGTCAGGCACTTGCAGCTTCAGGTCGTTCTTCACTTTCACCTGGCATCCCAGACGCCAGTGGTCTTGTTGCTCCTTGCGTGAGAAGTGAACGGTCTCGGTGGGCAGTATGTCGCCTCCGCCTTCCAGCACCTGGCATTTGCACTGTCCGCAGCTGCCCTTGCCGCCGCATGCGCTCGATAGCATCACGCCCTGGCTGTGCAGCGCGTTAAGCAGTGTCGCGCCGGTGTCGACTTCGGCCTCTTTCTTTCCGTCGTTGATGTTGATTTTAACCTTTCCCTGCGGCACGAGATAGTGGCGCGCGGTGAGCAGTATCACCACAAGCAGAAGGATGATTGCCAAGAACACTGAGGCGCTCATGAGCACCGTCAGCTGTTTTGTTCCCATTAACAGTAGATTCATCATGATTGTAACTGTCCTCCTTTCCGCTTAAAGTTTGATACCCATGAAACTCATGAACGCTATGCCCATCAGTCCGGTGATAATAAATGTGATGCCCACGCCGCGAAGCGCCGGCGGGATATTGCTGTAGGCGATTTTCTCGCGGATAGCTGCCAAGCCTACGATGGCCAGCAGCCAGCCGATGCCCGAGCCCAGTCCGTAGACGCTGGCAGCCCCCACCGAACCGAGGTCACGCTGCTGCATGAACAGCGCGCCGCCAAGGATGGCGCAGTTCACGGCGATAAGCGGCAGGAAGATGCCAAGCGAGTTGTACAGGGCCGGTGCGAACTTCTCGACCGCCATCTCCACAAGCTGGGTGGCGCTCGCGATTACGGCGATAAACATGATGAGCCCGAGGAAACTGAGGTCGACGTTGGCGAGCTCGGGGCTCAGCCATTTCAAGGCGCCTTCCTGAAGCACGTAGGTGTCCAGCAGATAGTTGAGCGGCAAGGTCACCACGAGCATGAATGTGACTGCGATGCCCAGTCCGAACGCCGTTTTCACGTTCTTGGAAACGGCCAGATAGGAGCACATTCCCAGGAAGTAGGCGAATATCATATTGTCGATAAATATCGACTTGACAAATAAATTCAGATTTTCCATATCGTATTCTTATTTATTAATATGGTTCTTAGTTGCCACTCTCTTGAAGGTCCTTGTTGCGCGAGCGGTGCACCCAGATGATGCAGCCCACGGTGATCAGCGCCATTGGCGGCAGAATCATCAGACCGTTGTTCATGTAACCCAGTTGGTAGAAACTGTCAGGAATCACGTGGAATCCGAGCACGGTGCCCGAACCGAATAGTTCACGGACAAACGCCACGATGGCCAGAATGATTGTGTAGCCCAAACCATTGCCGATACCGTCGAGGAACGACGACCACGGACCGTTGCTCAAGGCGAAGGCCTCAAGACGACCCATCAGGATGCAGTTGGTGATAATCAGTCCGATGAACACGCTCAACTGCTTGCTCACGTCGTAACTGTAGGCCACAAGTATCTGTTGGACGATAATCACAAGCGTAGCCACCACCACGAGTTGCACGATGATACGTATCGAGGTGGGGACGGTCTTGCGGATGAGCGAGATAATCACGTTGCTCAATGCCATCACGGCAATCACCGAGATACCCATCACGAGGGCGGGTTCGAGGTTGGCGGTGACGGCAAGCGTGGAGCAGATACCGAGTATCTGTACCAATACCGGATTGTCCTTCGACAGCGGGTTGAAGAACGCTTCTTTGTTTTTCTTTGATAGTAAAGCCATTATCTCCTCCTTCCGTTATTTCTTGGTTTCACATTTGTCAGCGCAGGCCGGCTGGCCGCCCTGAAGCTTCTTGAAGAACTTGTCGTAGGGTGCCAGACAGTCCTGAAGCATGGCTCCCACACCGCCGCTGGTGATGGTCGCACCGCTTATGGCGGCTACTTCAACCGTGGCGTCCTTAATCTGTACCTGCTTCTTGACATTCAGCGCGAGTTGGTCGTCGCTGTTGTAGAGCTTCTTGTTCTCGAATTCTTTCTGGAACTCTTTGTCGGCGATCTTCGCTCCAAGTCCCGGCGTCTCACCTTCGTGCGAGAAATATGCTCCGTAGACGCTGTTGCCGTCGTCGTTCACGGCCACATATCCCCAAATCGGGCCCCAAAGTCCGGCGCCGTACACCGGGATGATGTATTTCTTCTTGCCGTCTTTGGCCTTTGCCTCAAACACCGGCAGTTGCAGCTTTGTGCTGTCGGCTTTGGCGTTCTTGAGGTTTTTCTTCATGTCGATGTCGAATGCCGCGGCGCGGTCGCTTTTGGCAATCTTGTCGCCATTGCGGTCGATGAGGTAGCCGTCGGTAATATATTCCTCGAAAGCCTTGCCAACGGCATTGTCGTCGCTCACCGGCACAAGGATGGAGGCCAGTATCTGCTTGCGCTTGTCGTTGGCTTTGTTCTCGTCCTGCTTGGGCTTGAGGGCCATATAGATTCCGGCCAGCACCACGCCCACAATCACGACCATCACTGCCGCGTAGACGATTTGATAAAGGTTGCTGTTTTTATTGAATGCCATAATTCAGTCCTCCTTTCATTGATTGTCGGCCGCGGCGGCTTTTGCTCGCTTCAGGCGGCGTTTGATATTGGATTGAACAACACAGTAGTCGATCAGCGGAGCGAAGGCGTTCATCAGCAGCACCGCGAGCATCGCGCCCTCGGGATAGCCGCTGTTGTATACGCGAATGGTGATTGCCAGCACGCCAATCAGGAAGCCGTAGATCCATTGTCCGGTTTTGGTGCGAGCTCCCGTCACAGGGTCGGTGGCCATGAACACGGCGGCAAAAGCGAAACCGCCAAGGCAAAGTTGGGTGGCCGGGTCGAGCAACGAGGCGGGATAGGTGGCGCTCGGGATGGCATGTACCAATGCAGCCATCGCACCGCCGCCAACAAACACGCTCAGCATCACACGCCACGAGGCAATGCCGGTTATAAGCAGGATTGCCGCTCCTATGAGAATCGCAATCATCGAGGTCTCGCCGGGCGAGCCGGGGATGAAACCGATGAAGGCATCGTTAAGCGTCGGCAACTTGTCGCTCAGCTCGGCAAGCGGGGTGGCGCCCGAGAATGCGTCGGCAACTTGTCCACCACCGTAGCCGAACACGGCATCGGTCTTCACAAATGCCTTGTCGCCGCTCATCTCCGACGGGTAGGAGAAGAACAGGAACGCGCGGGTAATCAGTGCCACGTTGAAGATGTTCATACCGGTGCCGCCGAAAATCTCCTTCGCGAAAATCACCGCGAAGGCGGTGGCGACTGCCGTCATCCACAGCGGGGTGTTGATGGGTACGATAAGTGGAATCAGAATGCCTGTGACAAGGAAACCTTCCTGGATTTCCTTATGGTGAATCTGGGCGGCGATAAACTCGATGCCAAGACCCACGGCGTAGCTCACCACAATCACCGGAAGCAATGCCAGAAGGCCGTATAAGAACTGCTGCCCGAAGGTCGCGGTCTGCCCTATGGCGGCAAAGTGCTGGTAGCCGGTGTTCCACATCGCCATGAACACGCAGGGCAACAGCGCAACAATCACGGTACTCATGGTACGCTTCATGTCGTTGTTGTCGTGGACATGCACTCCCTTGGCACCCGATGTGGTGTTGGGAGTGAACAAGAATGTCTCAAATCCGTCGAAAACCGACTCCAGCTTCGCCAGCTTTCCTCCTTTCTGGAAATGAGGTTTTATCTTGTTTAGATATTTTCTTAATGCTTTCATATGTCTGTTGTTGATGTTTTGCGGTTAAGACATTTGTTCGCGCAGGTAGTTGATGCCCTCGCGCACGATGCGCTGCAGCTCAAGCTTCGAGGTGCACGCCATCTCGGCCAAGGCGAAGTCCTCGGGGGCCACCTCGTAGATGCCCAGTTGCTCCATCTTGTCGATGTCGCGTGAGATGATGGCCTTGATGAGAAACTCGCTCAGAATGTCCATAGGAAGCATTCGGTCGTACTCTCCGCTCATGACGATGGCACGCTCGCCGCCGTTGATTTTGGCGTCGAGACGGCGTTCCTTGTGACCCATACCAAGCAATGTGCCCACAAAAACACGGTAGACACTGAATTTCTTCGGACTGAGCGATGCCCAGCCCATGAATTCGTCGGCTTTGGCCACTTCGGGTATAACGGTGATGTGGCGGTAGGGGGCTCGCAGAAAACCGTCGGGCTCGACCTTCACTCCGGTGAGCACGTTGCCGCTGATGATTCTTGGCTGCACATTCTCCTCTTGTTTGAGATTGCCCGCCAGCAATGGAGCTATTTCTTGACCAATCCAAGCCTTTCTCAGCTGTGGCTCAGCCACTTCACTGCCGGTTACGGCAACCACTGTTGTGCTGTCAAGTTTGCCGGTGGCAAGCAGTTTGCCCAGACGTGCCACTGTGAAAATGTCGAGGGTCCAAACCACTTCGCCTTTATTCACTGGCTTGACGTTGGCAACTTGCACGCCGGCGTTGCCGGCCGGATGCGGGCCTTTGAATTCGTTGACTACGGCCGTGGCGGTGTCCAGTTCCTGTCCCGGACGGATGCCTACATAGACATTGCCGTCGGTCAACGTGCCGAGTGCCTCCAAGCCGCGTGACACATGGCTGGCCATCTCGCCGAGAATGTCGGCGGTCGAAGGTGCCAGTGGTGCGCTGTCGAAGGCGGTGACAAAGATGTCGCGCGGCGTGACAGCCGGCGAAGGAACGATGTCGTATGGACGCTGGCGCATCATCGCCCACAGCCCGCTTTCGAGTAGCAGGTCCTTCACTGGCGCTTGTGTGTCGAATGTGCGATGCTCCTGATGTCCGTCGGCCTCGATGACGATAGCCTCAATTTTGCGACGCTCGCCACGGCGCACTTCGGTCACTGTGCCGCTCGCAGGTGATGTGACCTTGATGCTTTCATCGTTCTTGTCGTGGTACAGCGGTTCGCCAACCACAACATGCTCGCCCGCTTTTTTCTCCATGCGCGGTATCACGCCCTCGAAATCGTCGGGCACCACGGCAAAGAGTTTGGCGCGGGGTGATTCGTCAACCACCGCGGCGCCCTCGGGGAGCTTCCCGGCGAGGTTCAGGTCGTAACCTCGTTTTAGTTTGATCAATGCCATTGTTCTTTATGTTTTTGTGTACAATAATTGTCAAAATGCCTCTTGTTCAAACTGCAAAATTAAACATTTTTTTTCAAATCATCCCCATTTTTTTAATTTTTTTTCAAATTAGAGAATTTCACGCCTCATTCACGCCTCATTCACGCCTCAAGCGAGGCAATTCCGTAGCGTTTAGTCGTGCTAAGCACGGGGCGCGGTGGCGTAGCCGAGCGCAGGGCAGGAACTCACTCACGCTATGATGAGGCGCGGCCAAGATTATCTAATCTGCGTGAGTTTGAAGATGTCAATAAGTGCTAAGGTTCAGTCTTTTAGATGCTTACTTTTTTAAATTCGGCTTGTAAAACATTTAGGAAATGCGCTGCTTCTAAACCATCCATCTGCGCATGATGGAACTGGAACGAAATGGGGAGCACTGTCTTGAACAGTCTATGCCGGCACTTGCCCCAAGCGAGAAATGGAGTATTAAAGACCTCAGCATAGATGCTCACCACAGTGTCAATCTCACAGTCAGGCAAAGCCGATGTGCTGATAACCATGTAATCGTCGCTCAAATTG
>JBGUHM010000095.1:0-8825 GCA_045112115.1 Sodaliphilus sp.
GTGAGAAATTCGCGCGGCTTGCCGCCTGCTCGATTGCCTCACGCAGCTCTCCTTCCTCCAGGGGGCGCTGCTTATTGAACAGCGGCACAATCACATTGCTGTAAAAGAGAAAGAAAAACACCATCACGCCCACCACCACACACGACGCTACTATCCAGAAATCGGCGCCAAGCCACAGGTAAAGTCGCTCCAGCACCCACAGCAGCGCACCGGTGATTAGCAGCGACACCGCCAGACTTTTCAACGCGTCGAGCCAGAACGTGGCGCGGGTGGTTTTGTTGAAGCCGTAACGCTCCTCAATCACGAACGTGTCGTAGTATTCGAAAGGCAGGTCGACCACGGTGGTCACTACCATAATCACGGCAAAGAACAAGACCAGTTGCAGGCCGGTATTGGCGACAGCCCGTGCCGTCACGCCGTCGAGCCATCCCAACCCACCGGCAATGAGCACCGCCAACGTCAAAATCAGCGACACCGCCGAGCTGAGACGCGCCAGACGCTTGTTGTCGCGCATGTAGTTCTGCTGAGTGCGGTATTTATTCTCGTCGTAGATACCCGCCAGCACATCAGGAATGGGGCGTCCCATATAGCTTGTGTTCAGCCACGACAGCACCCCCTCGACCACGGCGTCGAGCAGCACGAAGCCGACTATAAGCCAAAGAATCCAATTCATCGTTTACTCCTCCTCGGACGCGTCATCACCGGCGGCGGTGTCGGATACGAAGTCGCTGACGACAATGTCGGCACTACTGTGAACGGCGCTCTGCTCAATCTTTGCCGAGCTGGCAGAGGACGCTGATTTAGTCTTCTCGTCCGGGATATTTCCAACTATAATCATTAAAATAAAACCTATAATCCACAGCCCTAGCGACACGATAAACATAGTCTTCGCCGTACGAGAGTTAACCTCGGCAGCCTCGCGGTCGCCTACACGCAACGCCCTGTTGACCTTAGCACTTTTGTTAATGCCTATAATGCCGGTAATCATCGGCGCTATGCCAAAAATACACGCCATCGGGCTAATAACCGTCACAGCTATATTCCATCCGAGGAAACTCGACGGATCGAGTTGCAAAGGATTGGTGGCACTCGCGCCCAGCGACGTCTGGCCTGTGGCCGACGGAGGACCAAAGCGGCTCGACACGTCGAAATTGCCGAAATCGCTGATCTCGTCGGTTGTCGCTGGCGGAGGTATTGTCCCCGAGAACAGCGACGCCAATTCGGCGACATCGCTTGCCGGGAGCCAGTCGCTCATTCCCTCGGTCCAGACCAGAGTCTCCTCGGTCATTCCGTTGAGCAGCAGCTCATCCTTATGGAACGGCCCCAACTGCTGGTTGTCGATTCCCAGATAATACTCTTTTGCCATTATCTAAACTCAATAATATGATATCGCCGAAATAAACGCGATTTCCATGAGGACTATCAATATTATGATGGCCAAGGTGACGAAAAAGAAGATAAAACCCAAGCGGCCGAACTTTCGAGCCAGCCTGGCCTTGTTCTCGGCTTCCTCATAGTTGCCTTCGTCGTATCTCTTATTGGCAATACCGCCAAACACCAAACCCAGAACACCGAGAGGAGTCACGCCGAAGAGGCCCAAAATCGACTTACCCTTTGCCACATCGGGACGCGGAGGGATTTCACCCGGGCTATTGAACTGCGGGAACCGTTGCTCAATCACCTGAGTGGCATCCATGGCGGGATAGTTGGCAACCTGATTGAAAATCGGCGCCAATTCCGGCACACTCCCGGCCTCTACCCAACTGGGCATGGTCTCGTTCCACACCATACTCGACGCACTTGCGCCCATCGACAGGAGTTCATAAGGTTCATACGGGCCCGTCGATTGCCCGTTTACAGCAAGATAATATTTCATTTTTTATTATTTAATAGTATAACCACGGGTTACTCAGCATGCCTATAAACGCCAATATAATAATAACCATTATCACACCAGAGACAGCCAAACCGGCTATTGCCAATCCACGCGGACGCCTGAACACTCCTATAAAAGAGAAAATGAACGACAGAACACCGACAACGATAAAAGCCACACCGAAAAAGTCTTCATGACGAGAAGTGGCAATGACCATGAGCCACAACAGCAAAGCCACCATAGCCAGAACGAAGCCAGCGACACCGATTCCGTTGCTACGCCGACGTCGCGGCGCGGCGTAATAATCAGCAGCGGGGACATATGCCACACGGCGTCGAGGCGGCTGATTTGCCGCCGGCCCGTATTTTGCAGGTGCGAGATAATCATATTCAGATCCACCGCCGAATGTTACTCCGCCGGATAGCATCGGCTGCAATTCCGGCACCCGCCCGGCCTGAGTCCATCGCGACATGGTCTTGTTCCAGACGAAACTGCGGCTGGTCATACCGCGCGCCATCAGTTCATATGGCTCAAACGGCCCCGCTGCACGACCGTTCTCCACGATATAATACTTCATAGTCCAGGAATGTTATGCGTTTTAGCCAAAAGCAGTGGAAGGACACGCTGGCGTCCGTTCCACCACTTTTATACTCAGATATTATCTTTTTTGATTGCTATAGCTTGTTAAAACATTCTATTAAATGAGATTCCTACAGCAATCGCTACAATAATCAAGATTAAGATTGTCAGAGCACTGATAATCAAACCTGCTATTGCCAGGCCCTTGGAGCGTTTTGTCATACCGATAATCGACAACACTAATGCGGCGAGCAGCATAATTAAAGCCATCCAGCCACCAAATGCACCGTCAATCTTACCAAATATGAATCCGAAAAGCCACCACGTCAGTGACAATACAAAACCTATAATACCGAAAATATTAACGCCGCCTTTAGCCTTCGGAGCCGGTTGCTGTGCGTAGGGTTGCTGTGCGCCGTAGTTTTGCTGTGCGTAGTCGGGCTTTCCGTAGTTCTGCGGTTGGCCGTAGTTCTGTTGCTGTTGAGCGTACCCCTGCTGTCCGTACCCCTGTGCCGACTGTCCGTAGGAAGGAGTCTGAGCGTAAGGTTGCTGCTGAGCGTATGGCTGTTGTGGCTGGTTGTAGGCCTGTTGCTGACCATAACCTTGTGCTGGAGAGTAGTTTGTTGCCTGTCCGTAGTCCCCGTTAGAGAGCAAGGCGGCCAACGCCGGCACCTGACTTGCCGGAGTCCACTCGGTCATTCCTTCGCCGTAGACCAGACTGTCGGCCTTCATTCCGTTGAGCAGCAATTCGTTCTCGGAGAACGGTCCTGTTGTCTGCCCATTCACTGCAAGATAAAATTTCATAAGCTTTATAGTTTTATACGTTAATAATATTTATAGTTTTCGTCGTGTGTCAATAACGCGTTGGGTAGAACTTGCGCAGCCATTTGTTCAGAGAAGCCGCCTTGGCAGCGTCGCCATGTGCCTTGTAGTAGTTCACGAGGCAATGAGCGGCCTCAGGGCAGTTGCCAGCGAAGAGTTTCTCGTTGCGCGCATGAGCCTTCATAAGCAGTTCAGAGCCGCGCGCCTCGTCCTTTTCATATCCATGGCTGCCCTCGAAAGTGTAAAGCCCCACGTAAGCGATGCCGTCGAGGTCGTCCTGCTCAAATGCGAGCTTGGCGTAGTGCAGAGCCAACGAATCGTTCCGCTCGATATACACATTGCCCTTAGCCGGCGATTTCAGGCCTTGGTCGTAGAGAGCCCGCAGGCGTGCTGTTGCCGGGCCGTATCCCAATTCACTTGCTTTCTCAAAGAGCTCGACGCCCCGCATCTTGTCCTCCTTGGTGTCGGGCGACATAGCGATGATGCACCACCCCTTGCGCTCCATGGCGAATGCCGAACCGGCTTCGATACACTCGTCGAGCATAGCCAAAGCCTTCTGTTGGTCCATTGAGTACTGAGGAACCTGCATTGTGAAAATCATATATGCCAGCCGCACTTTGCTGTCAATGTCGCCAGCATCGGTTGCGCGTTGGAGGTAGGGCAACGCCTGACCGTAGTTCTCGCCGTCCCAGTATTTCTTTCCGAGCTCGACGTCGCTCGACTGCGCGAAAGCCACGGCGCCGATGGTCAAGGCCAGCGCAGTCAGCATTATTTTTTTCATTGCTTTCATCTTTTTCACGTTTATCAAAGCACAAAAGTGCAAAAAAATCTTCAATTACAAAAACTTTTTAACAAAAAACCGCCAAAAAATGAGAAATTTCCACATTTCAGCCCCATTTTCCGCAGTACAAAAGCAAAACAGCGCAAGAAGTAGAGGCTACAGAGTCAGCGCAGGCGGCCGCCCGAGACGCAAAGCACCAGAGGATCGCAGTCATGCGGAGTCGCCGACTCGCGTCCCTTGCCAATTGGGAACGTGGTGGTGCCACTGCCCTCCACCACTCTCACCTTATATTTATCATAATCGCCAAGCATCGTGCACGCCAGAGCGAAACGGCCCAACACCAGATGTCCGTCGGGGAAATGAGCCTTGCCTGCCGACCTCGCCTGCAGGGTATGGTCCACCAATAGAATCATTCGCCTCGGGTCCTTACGGAATGGCGTCACCGCCGTCAGTTTCAGATTTCTCGGGTCGGCGCCTGCGTCACGCAAGGCCTCATCGTCGGCGAGGAAGTACACCTCGCTCCCGCCGAAAGTCAGATACTCGCTGCCATAAGGAGCCTCGACGGTGACCTGGAACACGTCGCAGGTCGACAAGCCATTCATGTCGACCGACAACTCCACGACCACCGAGTCGAGCCGGCAGCCATCGACAAGCCGCAAAGAAGGGACAGGCACACCCTGTCCTGCCATATGAGCCACACTTCCGGCACAGGCGAGTGCCGCAACAGCAATCATTTGTGTAATTCTTTTCATAATTTGTTCGGTTTTCACGCCTCAAAGTTAACAAAAAAACGCCAAACAGAAAGCGCTTACAGCCTTTTTCACCTTTTTTTGTCAAAAAAATAACGATTGCGTTTGTCAATTCGAAATTTTTGCTTTAAATTTGCGAGTGATTTGGTGGAATTTTAGGCAACTTTTGCCTTTAAAAACGTGCCAGACAAAATATTATGCTCGTTCTTGCGTTATCTATTTAATTAGTGGCGCGTGATACGAGCTATGCAAAACTAAATTGATTATTGTAAAACCATTAATAATTAAAAATTTTTTATTAACTTTTCAAAAAAACTATTTAACGTAAAATTATGGAACCTACAAAGCCTATCGCTCCGCAGCAGCCCAAGGCTGCTCCTGTTCAGCCAAAGAAGGCTGCTCCGCAGCCCAAAAAGGCGGCTAACAAAGACGTTACCAGCAATGTTGGTGGTATCAGAAACGCATTCTGGATCATCCTCATCTGCTTCGCACTCGGTCTTTTGGTTTACTTCTTCGTAATGGGTAACTCAGGAAACTTCAATGTCGATGCCGCTGGTGAGAAACATCCTGCAAACATGCTCGGTACATGGTACATGGGAGGTTGGGTCGTGCCTATTCTGTTGACCTGCTTCTTCACCGTGATTGTGCTCACGATTGAGCGCGCTATCGCCCTTGGAAGAGCATCCGGTAAGGGTAACACCACTCAGTTTGTAGCCAATGTTAAGGCTGCCTTGAAGAACAAGGACATCGCCAAGGCTGAAGAATTCTGCCGCAAGCAGCAAGGTACAGTAGGCGCTGTTGTATTCGCAACGCTTCAGAAGTACAAAGAGATGGAAGTTGACACCGTTCTGAAGAAAGAGCAGAAACTGCAAGCTATCCAGCAGACTGTTGAGGAGGCCACCGCACTTGAGATGCCGACCCTGCAGCAGAACCTGGCAGTGATTGCAACCCTGACCACCCTGGGTACCCTTCTCGGTCTTCTCGGTACTGTGCTCGGTATGATCAAGTCGTTCCAGGCTATGTCGAACGAAGGATCACCTGACTCAACGAAGCTGTCGGCTGGTATCTCGGAGGCACTTGTGAACACCGCTACCGGTATTGCTACCGCAGCCCTCGCTCTTATTTCTTATAACTACTGGTCCAACAAGATCGACAAGATGACTTATGCCATCGACGAGGTTGGCTTCTCGATTGTTTCCACATTCTCGCAGACTCACTAATCAAAAACGCCCCTGAAAAGGCTTAGTGAAAAAACGATAAGTTTTTTACAAATTAAAAAAATCATTTTTTACAACGTAAAACTAAAAGGAAACAATGGGAAAAGTCAAAATTAAGAAAAAAGATACGCGCATCGACATGACCGCGATGAGCGATGTGACAGTTCTTCTGCTGACTTTCTTCATGTTGACTTCTACATTCTTGACCAAAGAACCCGCGCAGGTGACCATACCGCCCTCGGTAAGCGAGAAAAAAGTGCCTGAGGAAAAGGCAATCCAGATTCTCGTGAGCCAGGAAGGCAACACCTACTTCTCAATGTCGGGTGGTACCATTATCGATGAGGCCACCGGCGAAAAAGAGGTGCTCACTTCAGAGCAGATGCGCGAAGAGGTTCTCAGAGCAGCTGCACACTACTACGGTGAAGCTAAAGGCAAGACGATTAAACTGAGCCCGAAGGCTATTGACAACTTCAAGAACTTGCCGAGTTTTGGAGGTTGCAAATTGGCTGAAATCAATAAGTGGCTTGAGTCAGGCGACGTGAAATCGCTCGACAGCCAGATCCAGAAGAAGGGATTCAAGCTGCCTGACGATAACGCCGATTTCCAAATCTGGCTCAAAGCAATGAAAAAAGTGGCTCAAGACCACCATATCGGTAAAGACCTTATCGGTGGCCGTGTGCTCTCAGTCAAGGCCGACCGCTCGACCCCGTACAGCTATGTAGAGGCTGTTACTGCCAACCTGCAGGAAGCGCAGATCAGCAAATTCAATTTTATGACAGCACTTAAAGAGAAGGAGTAAAGACTATGGCAAAGAATTTAAGTAAACAGAAAAAGCTCGATACCAGAATCGACTTTACCCCTATGGTCGACATGAACATGTTGTTGATCACCTTCTTTATGTTCTGTACCACGATGCTTAAACCGCAAACCCTGTCGATTACTCTCCCGTTCCACGACGACAAACAGCAGGAACAGCAGGATGAGAATCAGGAGCAGGTGAACCAGGATAACGCTATCACCATCATCGTTGACGGTACTACCACAACCGATGGTAAAGGCGTGGTCACCGCCAAGGGTGATGGTACCATTTGGTACTATGCCGGTTTCCCGTTTGGAGAGAAAGACGCTCCAGAAACCGCTGAGAACAACAAACTTGAAAAGCTTAACCTGTCACCTGGTGATGGTGTGAAGCCCGGTAAAGACGGTCTCAAGATTTATCCGAAGAACACTATTCAGTATCTGTTGCAAAAACGTAATGAAAAGTTGTTTGCCGATTACAAGAAACTTGAGAAACAATGGCAGGATGGCAAGATGCCAGACAGCATTTTCGAAAAGAAGGTTGCTGACCTGCATGCCGACAAGAAATATGCCGACAAGCCTGTGGTCATGATCAAGGCCACCGGTAACGCCAACTATGCCGACGTTGTTGCTGTTCTCGACGCTATGTCAATATTCCAAGTGAGCCGCTTCCAGATCGAGCACATGAACAAGACCGACTCTCTCTTGCTCGAGCAGAAAGGTGTCAAACTTCAACCACAAGAGAAAAAATGACTCTAAGGTAAGTTCATTTTTTAACCCTAAAAAAGATTACAATTATGGCTAAAGACGTAAATCTTACATCAAAAGAATGGATTGATCTTGTCTTTGAAGGTAAAAACAAGGAATTTGGCGCATACCAGATGCGGCGTCAAGCCGGTCTGTTCCACAATAAGGCTCTTCTTTACACCCTTATCGGAGTATTGAGCATTGGCGCTGTAGTAGCTGCCATCCTGGGAGGTATAAAACTTGTAGAAGCCATCCGCGAAAGCAACGTGGCTGTCGAACAGGAGCTTACCAACACCGAATACGACGAGGAGGAACTGGAAGACGAGAAGCTGATTGAACACAAGGAGGAAGAGAAAGAAGTCCTCAAGGAAGAGGTACAGAGTAGTCAGCAGTTCACCGAGCTGAAGATTACCAACGAGAAGGTTGAAGTGAAGACCAACCTCGACGTCGAGAAGAACGACGAGGTGGTGTCGAACGTCAACGTTCAGGGTACCGACAACATCACCGTCGACGCCGCTAAGGAAGAGGTGAAGGTCGTAGAGGAGAAGAAAGAGGAGAAGCCCGAGCCCAAGCCTGAGCCCAAGAAGGAAGAAATCTTCAAGAGCGCAGAGCAGATGCCGTCCTTCCCTGGTGGCGACGCCGCCCTCATGAAGTTCCTCAACAGCCACATCCACTATCCTGCAGCAGCTGAGGAGAACAACGTCCAGGGACGTGTGATCGTTCAGTTCGTCGTAGGTAAGGACGGCTCCGTGAGCCAGGCAAAGATTGCCCGTGGTGTGCACCCCGCACTCGACAACGAGGCACTCCGCGTGGTACGCTCGCTGCCTAAGTTCATCCCCGGCAAGCAGAACGGCCAGCCTGTCTCGGTGTGGTACACCCTCCCGGTACAGTTCAAGCTTCAGAACGCCAACTGATCAATCGTGACCAAAAAAGTGAAGCCAATCGCTTCACTACCCCTAATAGAGAGCCTCGCCGCTTCAACGGTGAGGCTCTACTTTTATCGTGTCGCTCCATTAATAAAGCAAATATATGTGCTATTGAATGACGAGAACTCTGGGGGCTCCGAGAACTCCTAGAACTTCTAGAACTCCTAGAACTTCTAGAACTCTGATGGACTTTGAGAGCTTTGAGGGCTCTGAGAACAGGACTCTGAGAGATTAAAAACAGGGAAGGCCGCGGCTCTCTTTCGAGTGTCGCGGCCTTCGTTTAAGGGGCGGTTACCTACTCTCCCACTTTCGCAGTACCATCGGCGTGGT
>JBGUHM010000096.1:0-10278 GCA_045112115.1 Sodaliphilus sp.
AAGGAGTTTTATTTATAAAGATGAAAACCTCCCCACACTCCCAAACTCCGTAGCGAAGATTCGTTTAATTCGCGTAATTCGCTGTTAAAAGCCTCTACGGAGTAAGGGAGTTAAAGGAGTTTTATTTATAAAGATGAAATTCTCCCCACACTCCCAAACTCCGTAGCGAAGATTCGTTTAATTCGCGTAATTCGCCGTTAAAAGCCTCTACGGAGTCAGGGAGTTAAAGGAGTTTTATTTATAAAGATGAAACCCTCCCCACACTCCCAAACTCCGTAGCGAGAAATGATTCGTTTAATTCGCGTAATTCGCAGTTATAAAACCTCTACGGAGTAAAGGAGTTAAAGGAGTTTTATTTATAAAGATAAACCTCCCCCACACTCCCAAACTCCGTAGCGAGAAATGATTCGTTTAATTCGCGTAATTCGCCGTTAAAAGCCTCTACGGAGTCAAGGAGTTAAAGGAGTTTTATTTATAAAGATGACCCCCCCACACTCCTAAACTCCGTAGTGAGGAGGGTTTTGATAAAGAAAGCGGCACGCCTCGTAACGAAGCGTGCCGCCTTTTGTCGCGATAAGGTTAGCTTGTTATTAATCAAACGCCCAGGATAATCTTGTACAGGGCGCTCACGTCGCCGGTGTTGACGTTGCCATCGCCGTTGAGGTCGTAGGCCGGGTCGGTGGAGCCGGAGAGCAGGGCCTTGTAGAGTTCGGAAACGTCGCCGGTGTTGACATTGCCGTCACCGTTGATGTCGCCGCTCTGGGCGCAAAGCTTGGTCTGGATGGCCAGCACTTGCGCCTCGGTGAGGTAACCCTTGCTGGTGAAGTAGTTGATTACCGCTTCCTGAAGGTTCTCCACCTCGTTGATGTTCTCTACACCGAGCATCTTCTGCATCGAGTACTGCAGCAGATGATAGTCGCGGAACTCGCGGATGCCGAGGCGGTTGGTGAGTTGGTAGTCGGCTGCGATTTCCTCCCAGGTGGCACCGCAGATGGCTGCGAGCGAGGCGCTGAACACGCCCGTGCGGTCGGTTCCCAGTCGGCAGTGGATTGAGAACGGCGCGCGGTTGTTGTCATCGGCGATAAACTGTCCCACCTCCTTAATCCAGGTGCCGTACTTGCTGCCGTCGGGCGAGTAGTACACGGTGTTGTAGTCGGGTGTCGAGTTGTTCTTGCCCACGTAGAGCACCGAGTTGTGGTCGATGATGGCCTGATAGTACTCGGGGATATGCTCCTGATACTGCTGCCCGTTGATGGTCACGGTGGTGAGCGAGCCGGTCTCGTCGCCCGAGAGCACGATGTCGCTCAGAATGCCGTGCTTGGCCGACAGTTCCTGCACATACTGCATGCGCGGCAGTTCGGTGGCGAAGCTGGGACGCGAGCTCTTGAATGGGTGGTAGCAGCGGTAGAGGTTGCGTGTGCCGGGCACGAGGCGGAAGTTCGACACCTCCTGCTGGCCGGCCTCGGTGGTGAGGTCGAAGTCGGATACGGGGCGCACGGTGTTGGCGATACGGCTGTTCTCCTTGATTTGCTCGAAGTCGTCGTCCTCGAAGACCACGATGTGGTTCTGGTCGCCGTTCATGAAGATGTATCCCTCGGGCACGAACGAATGGCTGCCGCCGGGATAGGAGCCGTTGACGTAGAACTTAAACTCCGGCTGGCCCGAGTTGCCGGGGATTTTCACGTCCTTGTAGGGCAGCGTCACGTAATAGAAACCGTCGGTGTCGTAGCCCATGAGGCATTTGTCGCTGTTGCCCCACCCGGTGAACGAGCCGCGCACATACACGTTGTTGATTGTTCCGGTGTAGTTCCACAGCACAGGGTCGAAGATAAAGGTCACCGTCTTGTCCTCGGGATTGTCGATGAAGCACTTGGCGCGGTCCTCGGCGCTGGCTTCGACAGAATGGCCGCTGATGGTGAGTTTCATCGTCGACAGGTCGACCAGCAACCCGTAGTTACCCGCGGGAATCTTGAACGACTGGCCGTTGTTGGCGGTGAGGCTCAACGGACGGTTGTAGTGCTCGGGCAGCACCACGAAGTCGCCCTCGCTCACAGCGCCGAAGCGTTCGCCGGCTATGTCGTCCCAGCCTTCGGGGTCATCGCTCAGGGCTTTGGTGAACGAGAAGTAGTTGAAGCCGTCGTGACGGCCGTCGCACGTGACGTTGGCCGTGAAATGGGTGTAGTCGTTGGTGCTCATCTTCACGCCGTCGTTGGGAGCCCACGACTTGTCGTCCACCTCGCCCAGAATCCATACGTCTACGGGCTCAACGTTGTCTTTCTCCACCTTCATCGTCATCGCGTCGAGCGTCACCGTCACGGTGTAGGTGCCTTGTCCCACAAGGAACGAGCTCGTGCTCTTCCTGATGGGAATGTCGGTGCCGAGCATGCTGTTGATGTTGTAGCTGCTCGAGGGCGAGCCGTAGCGGTAGTTCTTGATGTCGTCCCAGTTGTCGGCCAGCATCGTGGTGAAACTGAAGCGGTTCTCCGACGCCGGCATCTCGACTGTGGCGGTAAACACATTGTGGTCGGTCGTTTTCATTTTCACGCCCGTGCTGGGGTCGAACGAGCCGCCGAAAGCGTTGCCGAGCATCCACATATTCGTGCCCTCGGTCTCAATCTCGGTTCCGGTGACGGTGAAAGTCATCGCGTTCATGTCGAACGAGATGTCGTAGACCCCTTCGCCGTCGATGTAGTAGGCCGCCTGGTCGTTGGTGGAGATCTGTGTGGCCATCGCGGTGTTCAACGACACCGGCTGGTTGGCGTCGGTGGGACCGTAGCGGTGGGAGTTCACTGTCGTCCAGTCACCCAGTTGGCTTGCGAAGATGAAATAGACGGTTCCGCTAATCTCCACATCCTCAACGGTGTAGACCACGTTGTCGGAGGTCGCCATCTCCAGTCCGCTCGCGGGATCCCATCCGCCGAAGGGTGCGTCGCCCACAATGTAGAGCGCGGCGCGTCCCGACGGTGCCACGGTCATTGCCGCCAAAATGATTGTCAGCATGGTAAGTAGTTTTCTCATAAGCTGTTTACGGTGCCTGTGGCCTCGTTGTGCGGGCGCGCTCACCGCTTGGCCGAAAGGCGTTTATTGGGTTGTGAAAATGCATAGGGGCGCCCTCCCTATCAGGCGTTAATTGCTATATTGACGGCACAAATATACAGAAAATCCCGCAAAAGGCCAAGTCGCAATAAACTTTTTTGCGGTTTTCGTGTATATTCCTTCAATTCTTGCCGCCGAAATGTATGGGCAGACGTGAGAATCGGCGGCGTTGCAGCAGGTAATACTGAACGATGATGTTGAGGTCGGTGCCGGGGAAGTCGCCCAGGAGGTTGACGTCGGGCTGCTGGCTGTCGTAGCGGTGACGCATGGTGCGGAAGTCGCGGTGGGCGCGAATCACGGCGCGTGCGTCTCCCAGGTGAAAGGTGAGCGCGAACTTGAAGAACGCGATGGTGTCGATCAGCCGTCGTCGCAGCAGTAACGTCTTGGCCCTGGCGGCAGGCAGGTTCTTGTAAAGCAGCAGCAGGTTGTTGCGGAAATTGAGGTAGGTCTTCCTCGCATTGCCATAGGCCAGCGAACCGCCGCCCAGATGGTATACGGAACTCTGGGGCACGCACGCGATGTCGTGACCGGCCAGCCGCAACCGCCAGCAGAGGTCGATTTCCTCCATGTGGGCGAAGAATTCCTCGTCGAGTCCGCCTACGGCGCGGTAGGCCGCTGTGCGCACCATCAAGCAAGCGCCGGTGGCCCAGAACACGCTCATCGGCTCCTCGTACTGTCGCTGGTCCTGCTCGACGGTCATGAACACTCGTCCGCGGCAGTATGGGAAGCCGTGTCGGTCAAGAAATCCTCCGGAAGCGCCGGCATATTCGAAATGCTGCTGGTCGTCGTCGCGGTCCTTCAATAGCTTGGGCTGCACGGCCGCCGTCTCGGGGTGTGACGTCATATAGTCGAGCAATGGCCGCAGCCACCCTTCCGGGGTTCGCACGTCGCTGTTGAGCAGCACCACGTATTCACAGTCGGCCACCTGTTCTATGGCGCGGTTGTATCCCCCGGCGAAGCCGTAATTCTTGTCGAGCACAATGGTCTCTACCTCGGGGAAGTCGCTTGCAAGCATGGCGAGGCTGTCGTCGTCGCTGCCGTTGTCGGCCACGACGACACGCGCCTGCTCGGCCGGCGTGTTTTTCACCACGCTCGGCAGATACTCACGCAGGAGTTTGCTTCCGTTCCAGTTAAGAATTACAACTGCTACCATATATTAAATAAGGTGACCAATGGTCGTGAATGTGCTTCGTTGCCGCAAAGGTACAAAAAATAAATGAAGCAGGGGACTTTAAGCAATAAAAACGGCGATATTTACCTCGTCGGGCGGTGAAAAAGTGGGTGTGATAGTCCGTTTTGGGGCGTTTTTTGCAGTTTTTTTGCGTAAGATTTTGGTGATTAGTGAAAAATCTCTACCTTTGCGTGCTTATTTCGCAAGATTTTCACAAAAAAGTACATAAAAAACAAAATTTACAATACAATGGCAGTTTTAGAGAAAATCAGACAAAGAAACATTTTTCTGACGATTATCATCGGTTTGGCACTTGTGCTGTTTATCATTACCCTCGCCGGTAACACCGGACAGGAGATGTGGCGTCAGATTCAAAACTTTACGGGCGGCAACTCGGCCATCAAGGTGGGTGGTAAGAGTATCGACGCTCAAGAATTCGCTCAAGAACTCGAGCGTTTCAATAAAATGAACGAGAACGCCGGTCAGCAGGACGGTGCCGCTATGCGTGCACAGTTCACCCAGTACAAGGAGCAGGAGCTCCTTGCCGAGGCTGAGTGCGAGGATTTGGGTATCGAGGCAAGCAAGGAGGAACTCTCCTATTACACTGTAGGTGATCAGCCCACTCAATACATCCAAGCTGTGGCTCAGAAACTGGGAGCAGCCCCCAAGGATATTTATGAGGCTATGAAGTCGCCCGACAAAAAGATGGAGCAGGACCCCAACTTCCTGGCTATCAAGGACGAGTGGGACTATGCCGTGGAGATGACCGAGAAGCAAATCAAGATGCAGAAAATGGGTATGCTCGCAACACACCTGATTCAGCCCAACGCCATCGAGTTGGCTCAACTCGAGGAAGAAACCGGCAGCGAGTATGACGTGGAGCTTGCCAGCAAATCCTACGACGATATTCCCGACGACGGCTTCAAGGTGAGCGACAAGGAAATAAAGGATGCCTACGAGACATATAAGTCGCTCTATAAGATTAACGAGGAGCAGCGCCGCATCCATTACATCGTGCTCGACATCGCGCCCAGCGCAGCCGACCTTCAGGCAGCCGACAAGCAGATGAACATGCTGCTCAGCAAACTCGGCAGCACCAGCGGTATGCAGGCCGCACTCGAATTCTCGGGTGTGACTCAAGACTCAATCACCATCACCAGCAAAGAAGCCAACGACACTACGCTCAAGCAGGTGATTGCCGGCGAGGTGGGTAATGTTAAGCTGGTCCCGCGCACCAACAACAACTACACCTTCTACAAGCTGCTTGGTAGCTATACCATGGCCGATTCGCTGAAGATTCAGGTTGTACAGATTGCAGCCGACAAGGCCACTCAAGGCAAGGCTCTGGCCGACCTTAAGGCTGGCAGCAAGCCTGCTGAGGTATCGAAGAAGTACAACAAGAACATTCAGGCCGAGCAGGCTGTGAGCGAGAACACCATCCGCCCGATGCAGCTCGACGACAAGATGCGTGCCAAGGTGGCCGCAGCCAACGGCGACGAGTGGTTCATGCTCAACCAGCAGGATCAAGGTTGCGTGATTGCACAAATCACCGACCGCAAGGCCGAGACCGTATTCTACAAGCTGGGACGCGCGCTCTATACTTGCGACCCGAGTACCGACACCGAGAACGCTCTGCGCGATAAGCTCCAGAGATATGTCGGTACCAACAAGACCATGAAGGCTTTCACCAACGAGAAGAACGCCAAGAAGGCTGGTCTGCAGTTGCAGGAAACAGTGGTGACCGCCAGCAGCGCACAAATCAGCAGCAACGCTGGTTACATGGGAATGAGCATGGGTCTGAGCGACTCTTACTCGGCAATCAAGTGGGCTTTCGAGAACAAGGTGGGCGACATCTCGCCGATTCTCGACATCGACAAGGGTAACAAAATCATCGCCGTGTGCCTCGACGAGGTATATGACAAGGATTACATGCCCGTGACCACACCGAAGGTGAAAGAGGAACTGAAGCGCATCGTCCTCAATGAGAAGAAAGGCGCCAAGTTGCTCAAAGACTGGGAAGGCAAGGCTACCAGCGTGAAGGATTACGCCGATAAGATGAAAGCTCAGTTCAACGACTCGCTGCACGTGAGTTTCGCTGCAGCCGGACAAATTGAGCCAGGCCTCCTGGGTGCTATTGTTGGTGCTGCAAACAAGGGTCAGCTCAACAAGCTGCAGAAGCTCTATAAGGGTAAAGGTGGCGTGTATGCGTTCATCGTGAAGGCTAAACGTCCGGGCGAGCGCAAGTTGCCGACCGAGCAGCTCAAGGCTCAGTATGCACAGGTGTGTGGTATGAACCTCGGCGAAGCATTTATGAACAGCCGCAAGATTAAGAACAACACCATCAAGTTCTACCAGTAACTTTTAGCACACTTAACATTTAACACAATACGCGATGGCGTGGAACGGCTCTGACGTCCACGCCATCGTCACAAAAGACTCTATATAAGCATGAAAACAATCAATCAACTGCAAGATGAACTTATCGAGGATATCGCGCCTCTCGACGACTGGATGGACCGATACGAGTATATAATCGACCGCGGACAGGCACTCGAAGCGCTGGCGCCAGAGCAGCACACCCCCGACAATCTTATCGAGGGATGCCAGAGCCGACTGTGGCTCGATGCGCAGCTTGTCGACGGACGGCTGTACTTCCATGCCGACAGTGACGCGATGATTGTTCGCGGCATTGTGGCCATGCTCATCGACGTGCTCAACGGCCACACGCCGCAGGAGGTGGTCGACGCCGACCTCTACTTCATCGACCGAATCGGACTGCGCGAGCATCTCTCGCCCACGCGCTCCAACGGCCTGCTGGCAATGCTCAAGCAGATGCGCGCCTACGCCGTGGCCTACGTGACCGATGCCGCACAGCGAACATAAGCCAAAAATGAACGATTGGGTTGGGTCCCAATCGTTCATTTTTGCTCGTTTTATTACTCGGCGGTTTCAGCTTCTTTGACGAGCTTGGGCATCAATTTGCGGCTCAACTCTATGCTGGAGTAGGCGGTACTCATCAGATTAAGCGCCATTGTGTTGCTTTTGCTGCCCGAGTCGTTCATCACTATGCGGAGCAAGCCGCTGTCGATAAGCGACATGTAAGCGTCGATGGTTTTCTTCAGCACTATGTCGCTGCACTCGCTCTCTTCTTTATCGGTGACAGCCTCCTTCCATTTGATGTTCTGCGCCATCTGTTTCAGCAGTAACATTTCAAGCCATTGGTTGGCTTCCTTCACTTCGTCATTCTCATATTTGAGGCGGATAGCACGGTATTGCTTGAGTGCTTTTTCGTCTATGTCGTAGTTCGCAATTCCCTCATAGTCGGCAAAGAGCTTGTCGAAATTCTCGTCGCTGTAGCTTTATATTGTTTCCAGTTCATACGTCACAGGTTTACACTTGGCTGTTTGGGTGCGAGGGCGATGGTGTCGCCTTCGTTGGCCAGACGAGAGTTGGGGAAAATTTTACGGGCCTGGTCGAGCAGTATCTTCTCGTCGGAATAGCGTTTGCTGAAATGTCCCAAAATCAGTTGGCCCACACCGGCGTCACGCGCCACAGCGGCGGCGTCGCCGGCTGTGCTGTGGTAACGGTTGATGGCCATTTTCCGCAGCGTGTCGTCGTAGGTCGCCTCATGATACAACCAGTCGACTCCTTCTACGGCCTTGACGACGCGTTTCGACGGCTTGGTGTCGCTGCAATAGGCGTATAGCACTTGCGGCTCGGGGTCGAAGGTCAGTTCGCTGTTGGGGATGGTCCTGCCGTCGGGGGTGACGAAGTCCTTTCCTTCCCTTAGGTCGTTCATGGCGAAATGCGGCACATTGTGCATCGCCGTGGCCGCACTGTTGATTTTACGCTTCTTGGGTTTCTCGGCGATGAGAAAACCGGCTGCCGGCACGCGGTGAAGCAGTGGGAACGTGCTCACCGTGAGGTTGTTGTTTTCAAAAATCACCTGCTTGCTCGGCGTGATGGCGTTGTATTCGAGAGTGAAGGGCAACTCGCGGCAGAAGTAGTCGGTCCAGCTGCGGAACAACTCGATGCCGTCGGGGAAGGTGTGGACAGTGAGGGTGCCGCCTTTTCCTTGTAGCGCCAGCGTGGAGATTAGTCCCACGAGGCCGAAGCAGTGGTCGCCGTGCAGGTGGCTGATAAAGATGTTGCTCAACCGTGACGATTTAAGATGCATCTGGCGCAGTTGTATCTGCGCGCCCTCGCCGCAGTCAATCATGAGCTGGGTGTTATGCGCATTGAGCACTTGGCACGACGGCATGTGCCGCTCCGATGGCGTGGCACTGCCGCACCCCAGTATGTTGAGTTCCATAAGTTGCATGGCAGGTAGGTTAATGAGGCATATAGGCCGAATGGTCGTCCGATTCGGTTGCGGTTTCCTTTTGAGGCATATAGGCCGAATGGTCGGCGGGCTCGGCCGCGGGTTCCTTTTCGGCTGGTTTCTCTTGCTCAACAGGCTTTTCAGGCTCGACTGATTTCTCTGTTTCGGCGGGTTTCGACGATTGTTTCTTGCGGTGGGCTGCTTTCGACTGCTCGATAAGGGCGTTGAACTTGAACGGAAGCATCGAAATCAGCGTGCTCAGCAGCGCCAGGCACATCAGTACCAGACTCGTGGTGTACCCTATTCCGGTGCCCATGATGGGCATGCCGCCTTGAATCACCTTCGTGTCGCCCACGGCCTCAGGCAAGTGGTTGATCATTATCTCCTTGAGGTTTCCAGTGGTGACGAAGAAATGAATGCCGAGCACTATGAACACCACCACGAGTATGCCCCAGTAGCGGTTCTTCAGGCTGTTGAACACGATGGCGAAGAAGGTGCTCACAAAGGGCATCAAGGCGAATAGCGAGCCACGGGTGATCTGTATGCTCGAGTAGTCGAAGCCCGTGACGGCCACCCCCATCGAGGTGTTGAAAAAGGTGAGGAGGCAATAGCAGATTATCGCTGCCACGAGAAGTATGCTGGTGATTGGTTTCATATCGCAAAAACTATTGAGTTGCAGGCCTCGAGATGAGGCGAATCTATAAAAATCAGCCAAAAGTACATCAAATTTTGTGATTGTGAATAAAAAATGGTGTTATTTAAGGTTAAAAGCGAAAAAAATACATTATCTTTGCAAGTTGGAAAATATATGAAAATCATTTTCGGGATTTGGAAGAAATTATAACTCACAAAGTTAAAATACACAATGCGTAAGGTAATAGCGATAGGTGAATCGGTGCTCGACACCGTGTTTAACGGTAATGTACCCGTCAAGGCGATGGTGGGCGGCAGAATAGCGTGCGCGGCAGCCACGCTTGGTGAGCTGGGGGTGCCAGTGACAATGGTAAGTGAATGTTGTCGTGACAGCGTGGGCGATATTGTGGTTGACTATTTCGAGCGTCATAATGTCGACACCCACTCAATCGACCGTTACACCGACGGAACGACGGCACTGTCGGCAATCTTCCGTCAGCCCGACGGCAGCGAGCGTATCGTGAATTACGGCGTGTATCCCCCCGACAACCGTTTCGACGTGGTGTGGCCTCGCATCGACGAAGACGACATTCTGCTGTTCGGCTCGCTGTATGCCATCGACCAGCCTCAGCGCGAGCGGCTGTTCGAGCTGGTCAATTACGCTGTCTCGCGAAAGGCCATCGTGATGTACCTGCCGGGTTTCCAGCATGGCATCAACTTCCGCATCACGCGCGTGATGCCTGCCATCTTGGAGAATCTTGAGGTTTCCGACATCGTTTTGGCCCACACCCGCGACATCGCCAAGATTTTTCCGGGCGAGAAGAGCGAGGAGGCCTACAGCGGCCACATTGGTTTCTACACTCCCAATTATGTACATATCCACAGCGACCTCTCGCTTTCGCTCTACAGTCGGGACGGAAACTGTGAGATTCCCGGCGCCGGCGCTGTCGAGAATCTGCTTGGTTGGCAGGCTGGGCTCACCGCCGGAATCATCAATGAAATCATCAACCGCGACATATCACACGCCATGCTTCAGAAAATGCCCGGCATAGTGTGG
>JBGUHM010000097.1:0-45250 GCA_045112115.1 Sodaliphilus sp.
ACCGCTGAAACTCACCGCCACCACCGATGCCGAAAAGGCCTACGGCGAGGCGGATTTCGTGGTCATCGCCACTCCGACGAACTATGACCCGGTGAACAACTACTTCGACACGCGGCACGTGGAGGAGGTCATCGAGCTGGTGATACGCGTCAATCCCGAGGCAATCATGGTCATAAAGTCGACCATCCCGGTGGGCTACACCGAGAGCGTGCGCAGGAAGTTCCGTTCCGAGAACATCCTCTTCGCACCTGAGTTCCTGCGCGAGACCAAGGCGCTCTACGACAACCTCTATCCCAGCCGCATCATCGTCGGCCGGCCCGAGGGCGACGAGCGGCTCGACAAGGCCGCTCACGAGTTTGCCGCGCTGCTGCAAGAGGGGGCGTTGAAGCCCGATGTCGACACGCTCTACATGGGCCTGACCGAGGCCGAGGCCGTGAAACTGTTCGCCAACACCTACCTCGCCCTGCGCGTGAGCTACTTCAACGAACTCGACACCTACGCCGAGATGAAAGGGCTTGACACACAGTCGATAATCAACGGAGTGTGCCTTGACCCGCGCATAGGCTCGCATTACAACAACCCGTCGTTTGGCTACGGCGGCTACTGCCTGCCCAAGGACACCAAGCAGTTGCTGGCCAACTACGCCGACGTGCCCGAGAACCTCATCGAGGCCATCGTCGAGAGCAACCGCACCCGCAAAGACTTCATCGCCGACCGAGTGCTGCGCATGGCCGGCTACTACGACTACATGGACCATCCGGGTTATAGCAGCGACAACGAGCGCGAGTGCGTCATCGGCGTCTACCGTCTCACGATGAAAAGCGGCAGCGACAACTTCCGCCAGTCCTCCATCCAGGGCGTGATGAAACGCATCAAAGCCAAAGGCGCCCGCGTCATCATCTACGAGCCAACCCTCGCCGACGGCGCCACCTTCTTCGGCAGCAAAGTCATAAACGACTTAGAGCAGTTTAAAGCCCAAAGCCAAGTAATCCTCGCCAATCGCTACGACTCAATGTTGGATGACGTGAAGGACAAAGTTTACACCCGCGACCTATTTGAGAGAGATTGATTATGAAAACTCCGAATGTTGAGCTTAGAAACAGCACAATTCTTGTGACCGGCGCTGCTGGTTTCATTGGTTCATATCTTGTCAAGCGTCTACTTAAAGATTATCCATCAGCCAAAATTGTTGGTGTTGACAACATGAATGACTATTATGATGTCTCATTAAAAGATTCAAGGCTTAACGAGTTGCGGGAATTGTCAAGCGACAACCAGTTCGTTTTCTATAAAGAGTCGATAGCCGACAAAGCATTTATTGACAACTTGTTTGCCGAATACAACTTTGACGTTGTGGTTAATCTGGCCGCCCAGGCCGGTGTTCGTTACAGCATAACGAATCCGGGCGTCTACATAGAGAGCAATATAATTGGATTCTACAATATCCTTGAGGCTTGCCGGCATAGCTATGACGATGGTAAACAAGGGGTTCAGCACCTTGTATATGCGAGTTCGAGCAGTGTTTATGGCACGAACAAGAAAGTGCCGTATTCCACCGACGACAAAGTGGACAACCCTGTCAGCCTTTATGCCGCCACGAAGAAGAGCAACGAGTTGCTGGCTCATGCTTATTCAAAGCTTTATGATATCCCATTGACTGGTCTCCGCTTCTTCACGGTCTATGGGCCGGCAGGTCGTCCCGACATGGCATATTTCGGATTCACTGAAAAACTTGTCAAGGGCGAAACAATCGAGATTTTCAATTATGGGAACTGCAAACGCGATTTTACCTATATCGACGACATTGTCGAGGGGGTGGCACAAGTGATGCGATGCGCGCCGGAAAGAGCTTTGGGAGAAGATGGCTTGCCCGTCCCGCCATACGCTGTTTACAATATCGGCAACAACCAGCCTGAGAACTTGTTGGATTTCGTGACCATTCTACAAGAAGAACTGGTTAAAGCTGGAGTCTTGCCGCCTAATTACGACTTCGAGTCTCACAAACGCCTGGTCGCCATGCAACCCGGCGACGTGCCAGTAACCTATGCCGACGTAACGGCATTAGAAAATGATTTCGGCTTCAAGCCGTCAACATCATTGAGAACGGGGTTAAGACGCTTCGCTGAATGGTATAACAACTATGGCAACCCACTGAAATAGCTGAAAAACATCACTCAAACTCTTACATAATTATAGAAATATTTGTTTTGGGATTTACAATATTTTATTATTTAAAAGTTTCCATTTGTTATTCAAAAAGAGAATCTAAATAAAAAGGTTAAAGTTGCTACTAAATGGAGTACTACCACTCAGTTAGCTTCTAAACTCGTAACACCAATAACAAACATGGTGTTGGCACGATTGCTTACTCCCGAAGCATTCGGAATCGTGGCAACTCTAACAATGATTATTTCCTTTACAGAATTATTTACTGATGCCGGATTTCAGAGGTACTTAATCCAGCATGAGTTTAAAGACGAGGAAGACCGCGAGCAGAGCACCAATGTAGCATTTTGGAGCAACCTTATAATGTCGATTGCGATATGGGTAGTAATAATCATTTTTAGTAAACCCGTAGCAATATTAGTAGGAATTCCAAATTATAGTAATGCAATAGCCATTGCTTGCGTTATGATTCCGCTTGCCGCTTTCTCCAGTATTCAGATGGCTCTCTATCAGAGAGATTTAGATTTCAAGACTCTTTTCAAAGTTCGAATTGTAAGTATACTTATTCCACTTGTAGTTACAATCCCATTAGCTTTTTATTTTAGGAACTTTTGGGCTTTGCTCACGGGGTATATTGCAGGTTCAGTAGCCAATGCCATCCTTTTAACCTATTACTCGAAATGGAAGCCCAAATTATTTTATCGATGGAAGACGTTTAAGGAGATGTTCGCTTTTTCTGTTTGGTCTATGTTCGAGCAAGTCAGCATCTGGTTAACAAGCTATTTAGATATCTTCATTGTCGGGATAATACTAAGTTCATATTATCTTGGAATATATAGGACTTCAACAGTGACTGTAGGACAATTTATTGGAATTATTACGGCAGCCACGACTCCAATACTGTTTTCTGGCCTCTCTCGTTTACAAAACGATAGAACAGAGTTTGAAAACTTGTTTTTTAAGTTTCAGAAATGGGTGGGATTGCTGGTGTTACCTATAGGTGTCGGAATTTTTTGCTATAGCGATTTGATTGTTAAAATCTTGCTTGGGGACCAATGGAATGAAGCTTGTGGTTTTGTAGGGTTATGGGGACTCACCTCATCAATCACGATAGTTCTTTCTCACTATTGCAGCGAAATATATCGAGCAATAGGAAAACCAACACTATCTGTGCTTGCTCAATGGCTCCATATAGTCATCCTGCTTCCTGTTGTTTATTGGGCGTCTCAAAAAGGATACGAAACGTTATATATAGCGAGATCACTGGTGCGGTTTGAGCTAATATTAGTCAATCTCGTTATAACTTATTACTATATAAAACTCTCCCCCTTAAAGATGGTGGTTAATATTTTACCAGAGTTATTGGGTTCCTGCATAATTGTACTTTGCTACTATTCCTTCAAAGCATTTTCCACAGGATATGTTGTAGAGGTCTGTTCCGCTCTCGTTGCAATAATCTTATATGTTGCTTTTATATGCCTATTCAAAACCGAGCGTAACGTTATACACTCTTACATTAATAAGTTTTTGAAAAAATGAAACTTTTAATATCGGGAGACTTTTGCCCTGTTTTTCGTTGTGTGGACTTGTTGGAGCAGGGCCAATATGATAAGTTGTTGGGACAGGTGCAGCAGATAATCAAACAGGCAGACTATTCAATGGTCAACTTGGAATGCCCTGTGACTATTGGGAAAAGTACCCCAATACCTAAATGTGGCCCAAACTTGAGCACGTCGGTGAAAGCTGTTGAACTACTCAATTATGCTGGTTTCAAAGCTGTAACGCTTGCTAATAATCATTTTTTAGATTACGGAGAAGCAGGCGTTAAAGACACATTAGCCACACTTGAAATCAACGGTATAAATTATGTCGGGGGAGGGATTAACCTGTCAGAAGCATCCAAAACAATGGTGATAGATGGGGATTCTGGAAAAATAGCCATTATTAACTGCTGCGAACATGAATTCAGCATTGCCACGGAGAAAGCACCCGGAAGCAATCCGCTAAATCCTGTTCAGCAGTGGTATGCCATAAAGGAGGCCAAACGACAAGCGGGTTTTGTGGTTGTAATTGTTCATGGCGGGCACGAGCATTATCAACTGCCATCTCCGAGAATGCAAGAGACCTACCGTTTTTTTATTGATTGCGGAGCGGATGCTGTCGTAAACCATCACCAGCATTGCTATAGTGGGTATGAATATTACAAAGGGAGGCCTATCGTATACGGCTTGGGAAATTTCCTGTTTGATTGGGAAGGGAGAAGAGATGCGGCCTGGAATGAAGGCTACATGGCCATGCTGTCACTTACCGACAATAAAGTGAACCTGGAAACAATTCCATATAAGCAATGCGGAGAAACTCCTAATGTTGTGCCACTTACAGACCGAAGCCATTTCGACGACTCCATTTCAAAGCTAAATGCGATTATTGCCGAACAAGAGTTGCTTAAATCTAAGCATATCGAATGGATGGCAAAATCAACAAGGACTTATCGATCATCGCTTATCCCGTATTCCAATAGATATATGAAAGCTCTTAACTCGCGTGGGCTCTTGCCGTCATTTATCACCCAAGAGCGTGTCGAGCGTTTTATCAACTATATTGATTGCGAATCCCACCGCGAGAGCATGTTATATATGTTAAATAGCGAACTGCACAGTAATGAAGACAAAAAACCCAAAAATAATTAGAAAACTCCATTCTGTCATGCTGCTACTTACTTATAAGACAGCGCGCTTGTGGCCAGATAAGCTTTATCTTCAAGTGTTATATCGTTTACTAATGCACAAACGTTTAAATTTGAAGAATCCGCAGAGTTTTAACGAAAAGCTCCAGTGGCTTAAGTTATACAACCGCAATCCGCTACACACCATAATGGTTGATAAGTTGAAAGTGAAAGAATATGTCGCCAATTTAATAGGCGAAGAATATATCATTCCAACATTAGGAGTGTGGGAAAACGCAAAAGACGTGGATTTCAGCTCCTTGCCCGATAAATTTGTGATAAAGTGTAACCACAACTCCGGCCAAGGTATTTACATCTGCAAAAACAAAAGTGAGATGGATGAGGCAAATGTTAGGAGCAACTTGCAGAATGCGCTTGAAACGGATTACTTTACCAGATTCAGAGAATGGCCTTATAAGGATGTTGAGCGACGAATCATTGCTGAGAAATTTATTGAAGATAAATCCTCGGCCGATGGAGACTTGAGAGATTACAAGTTTATGTGTTTTAACGGAAAAGTTCATTGCTCTTTTGTGTGTAGTGAGCGTAAGACCAATTTAAAAGTGAGTTTTTTTGACAGAGATTGGAATCCAATGCCATTTGAACGACATTACCCCAGGTCAGACAAACCCATACCCAAACCCGTTCATTATGAAGAAATGATAAGGTTGTCAGAAGTGCTTTCCCAAGGAATACCATTTGTTCGCGTAGATTTTTATGATGTAGAGGGCAGAATCTACTTTGGAGAACTCACGTTTTTCCCAGGTTCTGGTTTTGAAGAATTCACTCCTGAAATATGGGATGAAAGATTGGGCTCATTAATAAATATCCCATGAAATGAAAATACTATTCTCAACGGAAAAATATCCGACTCCAGACATGCCCTTCGCTGCATTTGTGGCTGAATTATGTCGGGAATTGACAAGGCAAGGTCACGAAATCACAGTTATTTCCCCGCAATCAATTACTCCTTGGTTGAAAGGTAAGACCCAATTGATTCCCAGATTTTCAGTTGAGAAAGTGGAATGTGGCAAGGAGTATAGGAATATTGAAATCCATAGTCCATACTACATATCTCTAAGCAATAATGCTTTTGTTCAAAAAATCAGTATTTGGCTAAGAAATAAGGCAGTATGTAGAGCGGCCCGCAAATTTGAGAAGCCTGACATCTGCTATGCGCACTTTTGGACAAATGGCGATTCAATCGCTAATTATGCTCGTAAGAATAATATCCCCTTATTCGTTGCGACAGGCGAGGATACAATATATGTACACCGTCAGATGTCAAAAAAACGCGTTTCCTATATTAAAGAGAGCACGAAAGGAGTAATATGTGTCTCAACAAAAAACTTAGAGGAAAGTGTGAATGCGGGTTTTGCCGACTCTAAGGACTGCATTGTCTTGCCGAATGCAGTGGATGACAAATTGTTCTATAAGCGTGATAAAAAATCGTCACGGCAAGAATTAGGTTTCAATGAGGATGACTTTATTGTCGCTTTTGTGGGCAGATTTGATGATAGAAAGGGTGTGAAACGAGTCAGTGATGCGATTAAAAGCATTGCAGACCCTCAGATAAAATCAATTTTTATTGGAGGCGCAGAGTATGGCGTAAGCGAAGAACCCAATTGCGAGGGCATTCTTTTTAAAGGTCGACTGCCACACGAGAAGATACCCGTTTATTTAAGCGCATCTGATGTTTTTGTGTTACCGTCTTTGGCTGAGGGGTGCTCAAATGTAATCGTCGAGGCCATGGCTTGCGGTCTGCCGATAATCTCATCCGATTTACCCTTCAATTATGATATTCTTGATAAGAATAATTCATTCTTAATAAATCCTAAAGATGTGAAAGCCATAGCCTGTCATATTAATCAGTTGAAGAACGACAAGAAGTTGTGTGCAAGAATGGGAGAGAGCGCATTACAAACTGCATCTTCTCTTACTCTATCGAATAGAGCTACGAAAATCATTGAATTCATCAAAGCTAAAACTTCTAAGCAACAATAGGCCTGTAAAAATGAAATCTATATTAAACAAACTTATTTTTAATTATATACATCGCCATTGGAATATTGCTATAGCTGATGTTGACACTGAGCTAAATCCAACCAATATTAAATGGATGAAGCATGATTATAAAGATAGATGGTTTGCCGATCCATTTATTGTTGACGAGACAGCTGACACTTTTATAATCCTTGCCGAGGAGTATATGAGAGACAATCGCAAAGCTCGTCTGGCAAAACTTATAGTGTCGAAAGATGATTGTAAGTTGCTAAAAAATGAGACGATACTCGAACTGGATACTCATTTGTCATTCCCGAACTTCATTGATGTTGACGGAAAAACTTATGTTTATCCAGAGAATGGCCGAGCCGGAAAAACCAACTATTATGAACTTGGCACTCCTTTGAAATATATGGGGGAACTTTCGCATTTGCCACTTGCTGACGCTGTTATACAGGAGATTGACGGCAATTATTATCTGTTCTTTACACTCGGTAGTGAATGCAATGGTAATCGTTTGTTTGTTCATGTAGCCAAGAATCCCTTTGGCCCATATGAGCCAAAACAAGAAATCGTATTTAAAGACAATATTGCCAGGCGTGCAGGGCGCGTGTTTAAATTCGGGAACAGGCTTATAAGTCCGGCACAGATATGTAACAATAGTTATGGTGAAGGCGTGTGTTTGCAAGAAATCATTTTGGATGAAGAGCAACTAAAGCTTAATGAAATCAAACGTATTTATCCAAAAAGTAAAGAGTATCCTTGTGGATTGCATACATTTAACGTGTTCAAGCGGCAAGTCGTTATTGATGGCTACCGCTACAAGTTCCCACTTTTGAGTCGTATTTATTTTGGCTTGAGAGGAAATGGAATTTGATTCCATGTTGTTTTAGTATTTAGTATAAGCTTAAGCAAATAATTATATCAGAAAAAACTAAAAAATATCAATAAATATGGATGAAGTGATTTATGATTGCAGATGGACAACAGAAACAGACGAGAAGTTTGTTAAGGATTGGCAATTTGTTGAGAATTCTGTCTTTGAAAATTTCACGGATGAATTAATCAACCGCAAGTATTTTGATAATATTTACGGACCATCAATTATGGCAGTGGCCTATTTGAATGGCAAACCTGTCGGTGCCGATGCATTATGGAGGAATGATGTTAATGGAAAATTAGCATATCAGTCTTCTGATACATGTGTTTTGAAAGAAGCTCGTGGGCATGGTATTATGACTGGAATAACAAAACATGAATTAGCCAAAGCACCAGAAGGATGTTATATTTATGGATCTCCAAATGGCCAATCATATTATGGTTATAAAAAGATGGGGTGGAATGAAGTCAAATTATACAAAGGCATACTGTTCTCTCCTAAAAAATATGCGAAGGAGTACCCCGAAAAGATGCCATATGAATATGCAAAATGGTGGATTAAGGGAACGAATAAATACCACATAAAAAAGAGGGGGCATTATTACGTTGTTGTAAAATATGCTTCTTCACCATTTTGGTATGCATATGTAATAGCTGAAGTTGACAAGAAAACTGCTGAATTATATCCTCGTTACAAAGGACTTTCATTTTTCTTTTATCGCTCGTTTAAGCCCATAATAAACATAGGGCCATTTAAACATTATTTATACCATATTGCTTGGAATGCCGATCCCAAGGAATTCCCGTATTGGAAAATTGATGGATGGTGTGAGTGAACCTTTTTAAGAGATACTATTGAGAACACAAATTAATTAAATATAATGATACCTAAGGTCGTTCATTATTGCTGGTTTGGGCGCAATCCGTTGCCAGAGAGCGCGAAGAAATGCATTGCAAGTTGGCGCAAATTCTTACCTGATTATGAAATTAAGGAGTGGAACGAGGATAACTTTGACGTTAATATTATTCCATACACCGCCGAAGCGTATCAGGCGAAGAAATACGCCTTCGTAAGCGACTATGCGAGGTTTTGGATTCTCTATCGCCACGGCGGTCTTTATTTTGACACCGATGTAGAGGCCATCAAGCCGATGGACGACATTGTTGCACGTGGGCCGTTTATGGGCATAGAAGTGCCGGCCACCGAAACGAGTCGGCCTTCTGTAGCTCCAGGTCTCGGGCTGGGCGTAGCCCCAGGTCTTGCCTTGTATAAAGAGATCCTCGACTACTATACGCCCCTTCATTTCATGAAGCAAGACGGATCTTTCAATCAAGTTACTGTTGTTAAGCATGTGACTAAAGTGCTTGAACAGAATGGTCTTCGACCCACTAACGACATTCAAGAGGTCGCGGGAGTGTGGATTTACCCACGCGACTATTTCAACCCCCTCGACGACCTCACAGGCCGCCTTGTGACAACTGAAAACACACGAACCATACATTGGTATACCCGCACATGGAGCGATAGCCCAGGCTGGCGCATAAAGCTGTCGCGATGGAGCCACCGCATGTTAGGCTTGACGTTGCATCGCATTAAAAAACGACTGTTCAAATAAATAATATGGAAAGTCTTTTCAGCTTTGTTCCCACTTTTTTATATCAGAGCATCTTTGTCTCTGTAATATTTGGCCTGTGTCTAATAATTGCCATTAATTACTCGTTCTCTACTGCAAATGAAAGACTTACGGCACATTTGCCTCTGGCGCAAATTGGAGCTTTTGCATTAACCGTTTTGGTTATACTGTTTATTGGATTCCGTCCTGTTAGTAGCGATTTTATTGATATGCCCATGTATACCCATGTGTATAATAATATTTATGATGGGACCATGGAGAGCGTCAATGACACTCGAGGCGAGTGGCTGTTTTATGCCTATGGCAACTGGTGCAAGCGCATAGGGTTGAGTGACGTTATGTATATATTCAGCATTGCCGTGATTTATTTCGGCCTAATGCTGGTGGCGTGTTGGCGGTTGATGCGGAATAATTTGTTTGTCGCAATATTGTTCTGCTTAGCGTCTTTTTCTTGTTTCGCCTATGGAGTGAATGGCATGCGAAACGGTATGGCGTGCAGCATAGTAATGGTTGGTGTCTCCTTCCTCAGTGGCAAGTGGTGGGAACGGATACTTGCTTTGGCGCTCATGTTCTGCGCTTTCAGCATCCACCATTCCACGGCATTGCCCAGCCTTTGCGCGTTGGCGGCATTGCTGGTGGTCAAAGACACCAAGTGGGCGATATATTTCTGGATAGCGTCGATTTTTATTTCGGCTATTGCTGGCAGTTATGTTACGGATATGTTTGTGGATCTGGGATTTGATGAAAGAATGCAAGGCTATGCTAACCTTGATGAAGAAGGACAAATTATGGCTTCAGAGAATGTTAAGGCTGGTTTCCGCATCGACTTCATCATCTACAGTATTATGCCAATCATTATGGTTTGGTATGTGACGGTAAAACGCAATTTTAAAGATTTAGCTTATCATATTATCGCTACTACCTATATCCTTGCCAATTCCTTCTGGGTGATGGTCATCCGTTCAGAGCAGAGTAATCGTTTCGCCTACTTGTCGTGGTTCCTCTATCCATTAGTCATTGCTTATCCGCTACTAAGAATGAATATATGGGAAGACCAAGACCGAAAAACAGGTTTGATATTACTTGTATATGTGGGATTTACGTTCTTTATGACATTTTTCTATCGTGGATAATCCTCGTATTTCCGTCATAATGGGTATATATAATTGTGCTTCTACTCTTGTCGAGGCACTTGACTCTTTGTATGCCCAGACCTATCAGCAGTTTAAGATTATTCTTTGCGAGGACGGTTCAAGTGACAATACTTATCAAGTTGCAAAGGATTACGCTTCTAGGCACGACAATATTGTCTTGGTCCGCAACGAGCGTAACATGGGGCTGAATTATACTCTAAATCATTGCTTAGAGTATGCTGATACTGAGTATGTAGCGCGCATGGATGGCGATGACATTTCTTTGCCCACAAGATTTGAAAAGGAAGTTAATTTCCTTGATGAGCATCCTGAATATGCGATTGTCAGCACTCCAATGATCTATTTCGACGAGCAAGGTGAATTCGGTCGCGGCAAAGGCGGATATGAATCTCAAAAAGAGAAATTGATTTATGGCACTGCATTCTGCCATGCACCTTGCATGGTGCGCCGTGAGGCATATAATGCCGTCGACGGTTATACAACCGATAAACGATTGCTCCGTTTAGAGGACTATAATCTTTGGATGAAAATGTTTGCCAAAGGCTATCGGGGATATATGCTTGACGAATGTCTTTATATGATGCGTGATGACCGTAATGCTACCTCGAGGAGGAATATGAGGGGGCGGCTGAATGGTATTTATGCACATTATTTAGCCCATAAGACACTACATCTTCCATGGCATAAGTTCGTGGTTTTTTGTTGTGTTAATTTGGCTAAAGGGATAATGCCAGTCAAATTATATGATTATTTCCATAAAAAGAATCTTAAGGGATGATACGGAAAACATCGTTTTATTACGATTTATATCGGTGTGAAGGTGATAGGGCGAACAAATTAAGTGTTAGACTAAAAAGCATTTTGTTCACCCCGGGCCGAAAATATGTCTACTATTTCCGTCATGCAAGTGAGGCGAGATGTAAGTTGCCGAAACTGTTTTGGACTTTTTTATTACATCGCACAAGATTGAGAACTGGGATTCAAATACCAGCGGGCACTAAAGTAGGCTTAGGGCTGAGAATACTTCATTTCGGAACAATCGTGGTTAACCCCGGGACCGTCATTGGGAAGAACTTCAACATTGCCCAAGGAGTGCTAATTGGCAATAGCGAAGGGAAAAACGCTGGAGTGCCAACAATAGGCGATAATGTATATTGTGGGGCTAATTCAATCATTATAGGTAATGCAAAGATTGGCAACGACGTGTTAATCGCTCCAGGCGCATTTGTCAACTTTGATGTTCCCGATAATTCTATTGTCATAGGAAATCCCGGGAGAATTATTCCACGTGAGAGCTCGCCCACTAAGAAATATATTGTCTATCCTGTGGAATGAAACAAGTATTAGAAATTATAAACCTGGCAAGCTCAGCCCGCAATTTTATAGGCGACCAGTTCTCATATTTTCATGAAAATGGTGACTATGAAATGCATTTGGTGTGTTCTCCTGATGACTCAATATCTGATTTCTGTGAAAAGCACAATGTGCATTATTTCCCACTACAGATTGAACGTCGTCCACGTCCATTGAGAGACCTGAAAGCTTTGTGGAAGATTTATAAGTACATAAAGCGTAATAAAATTGATGTGGTAATTAGCCATCAGGAAAAATCCAGACTGCTGGGAACTATGGCTGCATGGCTTAACAGAGTGCCGGTTAGGATTATTTATGCTCACGGCGTCTTGCTTGATACGATGCACGGCTTAAAGCGTAAGTTTTTTCTTATTGAGGGGAAGTTGGTGTCTCGATTAGCACACAAAATAGTATGTGTCAGCCCATCGGTGATGACTCGTAGAGTTGAGATCGGTATGGACAAGCCAGAGAAGCAAGTGCTCATAGGTATGGGTACCTGCAATGGCATTGATACGAAAAACAAGTTCAATCCATCTCTGCTCAGCGCCAATGTGAAAAGTGAGATGAGAGCACAGTTGGGACTTGATAAGGACGACTTTATTGTGGGATTTTGCGGCCGTATAGTACGTGACAAAGGAATTGTCGAACTCTGTAAGGCGATAGAACTGCTTTCAACAAGATATCCTCAAAAAAGTGTAAAATTGCTTGTGATAGGTGGTTTCGAAAAGCGTGATGCTGTCCCTGCTGAAACTGCAGAATTTTTACAAAAATCACCGTTGGTAATATTTACTGGGAAAGTGCCTTTTGAGGAAATCCAGAAATATTATACTCCTATGGATGTGATTGTTCTGCCAAGCTATCGAGAAGGGTTCGGATTAACTACTGTAGAGGCCGGTGCCATGGGCGTTCCGGCAATCGTGTCACGCTCTACAGGGTGTATCGATTCTATAGTAGAGGGTGAAACAGGACTATATGCCGATATTGAGCCAAATGACATCGCAAGGAAGATTGATTATTTCTTTGACAAGAAATTCGCGCGACAATTAGGTGCCAATGCGCGCAAATATGTTGAAGATAATTATGAACACGAGGACGTAATGAGGAACACATTGGATTTTGTTAATGAAATTGTAAATCAGAAAATAAAAAGTTGAAATGGCAAAGAAGAAATTAAGTTTGACATATCGCTTCTTAAGGATGATAGGATTGAACTATTCAGAGGAGGAGTACGGTCAAGTCTCGATATGGGGGGTAATAAAAAGAGTTTATAAAACTTATCGCGATGGCTTTCTTTTGAAATTTGTCATGAACTCTTGGCTGTTGTCTCCAATTCTTCCGCGCAAAGTCCGCCCTTGGATATTAAAACGGATTGGCTGCAAAGTCGGGAAAAACATTTTTGTTGGCGATTCTGTTCATATTGATTCAGGTCATGCCGATTTGATTCAGATTGATGATCATGCCCATATTGCCGGCGGAGTACGTTTGCTCTGTCACCAGAGAGAGTTGAAAGATTATTGCGTGGGTGACGACTATGCAAAACTGGGATACCGTTTGGAAGGTATTCACTTGTGTAAAGGATCGCTTGTGGGCATGGAAACGATGGTTATGCCAGGCGTGACTATTGGCGAAGGGGCAATTGTTGGAGCTGGCTCATTTGTAACTAAAGATATACCGGCATGGACTATTGCAGTTGGCCGACCGGCAAAAGTTATTAGACAGGTTCCGGAACGTAAGCAAAGCTCTGACGAATGAATATCCTTACGTTTGACATAGAGGAGTGGTTCATTGAAAAAGAATTCGGAGGAGATCGAAAAGAAAAGTATGCGGAATACGACGCTTACTTGGATAAAATATTATCATTACTCAATGAAACCGGCAAAAAAGCAACATTCTTTTGTGTAGGCGAAATGACCACTGACTTTCCTGAGGTCATAAAGCGAATCGCGGATGAAGGTCATGAGATTGGATGTCACAGCAATGTGCATACCTGGCTCAACAAGATGAGCCGTGACGAGGCATACGAAGACACTCACAAGGCAGTCGACTCTTTGGAACAGTTGATAGGCAAGAAGATTCTGAGTTACCGGGCCCCTGCTTTTTCAATAGGCGAGAATAACAAATGGGCTTTTGAGGTGCTCGCTGAGTGCGGCATAGAGCGTGACGCTTCTGTATTCCCTGCTACACGCGACTTTGGAGGGTTCTCTTCTTTTGGCCACAAAGAACCAGTCGTGATATCATACAATGGAATAAAAATCAAAGAGTTCCCAATCTGCACCGCGCGTGTTCTCGGTAAAGAAATCGCATATTCCGGTGGTGGATATTTCAGGTTTTTCCCATTGTGGTTTGTCAAAAAAGAAATGCGCAAAGCGCCTTATTCTATGTGCTATTTCCATATCGGTGACCTATTGCCCGAAACAAAAGGCCTAATGTCAAAAGAAGCCTATGAAGAGTACTTCAAAGAGAAGGGTTCTATGATTAACCGGTATAAGAGATATTTCAAGAGCAATTTCGGCAAGAAAAAATCATGGAAGAAACTTGACAGATTAGTACGAGCCTATGACTTCGCTAATCTTGAAATAGTCGACAAATCATTGGACTGGACGGTCTGTCCACAAAAAGTGTTATAAGAACGATGTATAAGCATTTCTTCAAGCGGTTTTTTGATTTCTGGATTGCGCTGATTGGTCTAATCTGCATTTCGCCCATCTTGCTTGTGGTGACCATATGGCTGCACTTCGCCAACAAAGGCGCTGGAGCGTTCTTCCTTCAGGAGCGGCCGGGCAAAGATGCGAGGATTTTCAAAATCATCAAGTTCAAGACGATGACCGATGAGCGAGACGCCGACGGCAATCTGTTGCCCGACGCACAACGCTTGACAAAAGTCGGCAGGTTTGTCCGCTCAACCTCCATCGACGAACTTCCGCAGCTAATCAATGTCCTGAAAGGCGACATGGCTTTTATTGGGCCAAGACCTCTTAGAACACATTATTTGCCGTTATATTCTGAAGAACAAATGCGCAGACACGAGGTGCGTCCAGGTATTAGCGGTTGGGCACAGTGTAATGGGCGTAATGCAATTAGTTGGACAGAAAAATTCAAACTTGATGTCTGGTATGTTGACCATTGCTCGTTTTTACTCGACACGAAGATATTTTTCTTGACGATTAAAAAAGTGCTTGTCCGTGAGGGTATAAACCAAGATGACCAAATCACAATGGAACCTTTTAATGGGAAAAACTGATATTTACTAGTATATCATGAGAAGTATTATAATTGGTGCTGGTACCTATGGCGAAGTCTATTTAGCCTATTTGCAGGAGTCTGGAATAAATGTGGTCGGATTCGTTGATGATAATCCTGATTTACAAGAGAGTTCAATAAGAGGTGTGAACGTGCTTGGCACGACGAGAGATTTGGCCAAACTTAAAGAAGAGTATGGCATAGAAGCCGTATATTGCCCATTAGGGAACAATAGACTGCGGGTAGAGTTTCTGCAAAAAGCAAAATCTCTGGGATATAAAACTCCAAATTTTATTCATCCATCGGTAATAATGCATGATTCAGTGAAGCTCGGCGAAGGTGTTTATATTTTGCTTGGAGCAAGAATTATGCCTTATACAGTGATTGATGATTACGTGATGATCTCAATGAATGCATTAATTGCGCACCATAATCATTTGCAGAAAGGGACTTTTATCTCAACAGGTGTGAATTTTGGCGCATCTATTATAGCTAAAGAAAGAACGTATATTGGAATTGGTGCTACTATAATGACTGGCATCCACGAGCTGGGTCAAGACAGCGTAATTGGCGCAGGAGCAGTAGTCATAAGGGATGTGCCAGATAATGCAGTCGTCGCGGGAGTGCCGGCAAAGATAATAAGGATAAAAGAATAATGCCCTCAGTTTTCCTCATAATTCCAGTATGACATGTTGAGCGGTATCTGGCGGCTTATGTGTTGAAATGTTTATCACGGTTGTTTTTGCAAACTTTCAGTAAAGCCGATTATGATTGGAAAGAAATAGTTAGGCCTATAGATTAGCGATTTTGAAGTTCGGGGTAGAAAATGTATAGAAACCAGCATGATCTTGCTGGTTATTTTTATTGGTTTTGGGCGGTACCGACGGTTGCCCTCTGAGTCTTGTCATAAAGCGTTTTTGGTTGATTTAGAATCTTAATTCTTACGATATATAAAATTGCGTTTATGCACGAGGATGCATTTTACCAAAATCGGCTATTTTTTTTGGGGAAAATGTGCTTAATTATGAGAAAAAATGCATACCTTTGTAAGCCGTTTTAAGGGCTTTTTGTTCGTGCGGACTTGTAAAGTCTCTTAAATACAGCAACTTTGCTAAAGCATAAAAATGCTTTTTGCTGGAGGGTTGTTTATAATATTTTTATGTATAAGCATTTTTTTAAGCGTTTTTTGGATTTTTGGATTGCGCTTGTTGCGTTAATTTGCTTATCGCCGCTTTTGCTTGCGGCGACTGCTTGGCTTCACTTTGCGAACAAAGGCGCTGGAGCGTTTTTCTTTCAGGAGCGTCCTGGGAAAGATGCGCGGATATTCAGGATTGTGAAGTTCAAGACGATGACCGACGAGTGCGACGCCGACGGCAATCTGTTGCCGGATGCACAGCGGTTGACAAAGGTGGGGCGTTTTGTCCGCTCCACGTCGATTGATGAGCTGCCGCAGTTGTGGAATGTGCTCAAGGGTGACATGGCGCTGATAGGCCCTCGGCCGTTGCTGGTGCAGTATCTGCCGCTCTACAGCGCCGAGCAGTCCCGGCGTCATGAGGTCCGTCCGGGAATTACAGGTTGGGCGCAATGCCATGGGCGCAATGCTATTTCGTGGGCCGAGAAGTTTAAACTTGATGTGTGGTATGTTGACAACATGTCGTTTATAACAGATATAAATATTATTTTCACTACAGTGGGGAAAGTGCTCCGCCGTGCCGACATCTCGCAGGAGGGAGAGGCCACGATGGAAGCATTTAACGGACGAAATTAAACATGAGCGATTTGGTTTCCATATTTTCGCCTGTATATAATATTGAATCACGCTATCCTGGCGCTTTGGAGCGATTTCTCGACAGCGTGAGGAACCAGACATATGCCAACATTGAAGTAATTCTTGTGGATGATGGCAGCACCGACAATTCAGCCGATGTTTGCGACAAATGGGCTCAAATGGACGGCCGTTTCCATGTGGTGCGCCACGACCGCAACAAAACCATCAACAAGGCCCGCGAGACAGGCTTCCGCAGCTGCACAGGCCAACTTGTGTTCAATGCCGACCCCGACGATCTGCTCCACCCGCAGGCTATTGAGGTTCAACACTCACTGCTCGTCGAACATCCCGACTGCCAGGCTGTGTTTGGCCTCGGCCCAATATCAGCTGTTTCTCAGGCCAAGGAAATTATTTTCGCCCCCATCGATCATCCCAATTATGAGGTTGCCGACCAAATCACAACCCTAAAGGATCTTCTGAGGAACGGAACTCAATCTTTTTGGAACAAACTTTTCCGTCGTGAGCTTTTGGAAACGATTGATTGGGATGTGACAAGATTCAACGACTTCCACCTCATGTTGCAGATTTCTCTTAACGGTTCAAAGTTCGTGCATTTAAAAGACACGACCTATTATTGGATTCAACGCGAGTTGTCGGAAACCCACACCAACAGAGTGGAATGTTCAATCCAAAAGTTTGATACTCTTTCAATGGATTGGAAAAGATACATACACAATAAGCGTCCCGATCTCTATGCCGACTTCCTTTGCAGGGCATACAGCACGGCGACTGAAGGTTTCCACTCTATCAGCGGCGAAGATATGAAGGCATGGCGCGAGAAGTTGCGCGAGTTATACAAACTCACCTGGAACGACTACATCAGTTGTGATGCGCCTCTGCATGAGAGGGCCGTCTTTTGGTGGCTGATGCACTTTCCTCAACATAAACCTGTCTTCAAGAAACTAAAATCCCTTATATGATGAAAGATATTGCGATATATGGTGCCGGAGGTCTTGGCAAGGAGGTGGCCTGCTTGATTAAAACCCTTAATGAAACGAAAGATGGGTCAGAGTTCAATTTAATTGGATTTTTTGATGACAATCTTTTACAGGGTGAGGCTGTTTCTCACTATGGGACTGTGCTTGGAAACATGAATGAACTAAACTCATGGAAGAGTCCATTGGCAGTTGCCGTTGCTGTGGGCAATCCCAGTGCGGTGAAGGCCATCACATCGAAGATAGAGAATCCTCTTGTTGAATTCCCGAATCTGATTCATCCCAGTCTGTCATTGACCGACCCTGAGACATTCACTATTGGGAAAGGGAATATAATAAAAGGACAATGTGAGATTGCACCGGATGTTAAGTTGGGCGATTTTAATTGTTTAATCCGTGATGTCGTGTTAGGGCATGATAGTACAATCGGCGATTTCAACGTGTTTATGCCAAATGTATATATTTGCGGTAAGACTAAAGTGGGTAATCAAAATCTTTTCGGTATCGGCTCTATTGTATTACAGCGGCTAAGTGTTGGCAATAATGTGCATGTGGGGGCAGGGTCGGTTCTTTTTACAAATCCGACCGATGGCTGCTCTTATCTTGGGAACCCGGCTCGAAAGTTTCTAAATAGAAAATAGAAGATGGGAAGATTAGCGGGAAAGACAGCTTTGATTACTGGTTGTAATCGAGGAATAGGAAAGGCGATTGCCGAGAAGTTTGTCTCTGAAGGGGCAAATCTTATTTGTGCTGTCAGAAAAGAGAATCCTGCATTTCAAGAGGAAACGAAATCGTGGTCGGAGCGTTATGGCGTTGAGGTTGATTTCGTTTATTTTGACCTTGCAGATGAGACGGGGGTAAAATCAGCTATGCAATCTCTTGCAAAAGAGAGGCGTGAAATAGATATTCTTGTTAATAATGCTGGAATTCCAGCTGGCGGTTTCCTGCTTATGTCTTCACTTTCAAAAGTCAAGGAGGTGATGCAGGTGAATTTCTTTTCTCAGGTACTGTTGACGCAATCGGTCGCTAAAATTATGATGAAGCGGAGGTGTGGTGCTATTGTTAATATGAGTAGTGTCACGGCGCTTGACAATCAAGGCGGATGGACTGCTTACGGCAGCAGTAAGGCGGCGATGGCAAGTTTTACCCGTACGATAGCTCGAGAGTTGGCCCCGTTTGGAGTAAGAGTCAATGCCGTGGCACCGGGGCTTATTGATACGAAGATGGGCGGTGAGATGAATGAAAAGTATCAAGAAGAAATGCTCTCTCGTTCCGATTTAGGGCGCAAGGGCACGCCTGAAGAAGTCGCAAATGTGGTCGCTTTTCTCGCATCCGACGAAGCGTCGTTCGTTACAGGGCAGGTGATAAGGGTTGATGGTGGAATGTAGTTCTAAATATTATAAATGATAAATAATATGATAGAAGAACATGTGATTGGGCTTAAGCAACAGTGCTATGAGATGAAAATCAAAGCGCTGCAAATGGCTCACGCCACTAATTTCGGAGCTCATATCGGCGGTGGTTTCTCGGCAATGGAAATCATGACCGCACTTTATGATGTCGCCAATATCAAGTCAATGAAAGACGAAGGCCGCGACAGGGTAATAATAAGCAAAGGTCATTCGGTGTTGGCATATTATACCGCACTATGGAAAAAAGGTTATATTACAGAGGAAGAACTTGACTTGTTCGAGACCGATGGCGGGCATCTTTACGGCCATCCTAAGAGAAACTTGGATTGGGGGATCGAGTTCAGTGGCGGCAGTCTCGGACTTGGATTGTCTTATGCGGTAGGTGTGGCGAAAGCGTGCAAAGATAAGGGACTTGATAATACTATCTATGTTCTTTTGGGAGACGGCGAGATGAATGAGGGAATAGTTTGGGAAGCGCTGATGTCGATAGCCCATTTTGGCCTTGACAACATGGTTGTAATAGTTGATAAAAATGGATTCCAATTGGACGGCCCTACTGATGAAGTGATGAGACTTAACTCTCTCGAGAACAAGTTGGAGGCTTTTGGCTTTGATGTGGATTCAGTTGATGGGCACTCTATAAAAGAATTGGTGGATGTGCTTGCAAGGAACACGGTTAAACCGCATGCGATTGTGGCAAATACAATTAAAGCCCATGGAATTTCATTCTTAGAGAACAGTCAGGCGTCACACCAATGCCTTCTTTCAAAGAAAAAATACGAAAAAGCATTAGAAGAAATAAAAGATAGTTATGGCGGACAATAAACTAAATGTTAAACTGCTATCAATGGTAGGGCAAGGTGGCAGTGCTTTTGGTGTCGCGCTAATGAACATCATCAGAGAGCGTGATGACATTATGGTGCTCAGCGCTGATATGTCGACTCCTGCCGGGCTTAACAAATTTAAGACGACGTTCCCTGATAACTTTTTGAATGTCGGTATAGCCGAACAAAACATGATAGGAATTGCCGCCGGCTTGGCAAGTGAAGGATATAAGGTCATATGTGTTGCGCAGGCTTGTTTTATCACAATGCGCTGTTTTGAGCAGGTCCGTCAATATTTAGGGTATATGAATTTGCCAATAGTGTTGGTCGGCGTCGGCTCCGGATTGTCGTTACAATACATGGGTGACACCCATTATGCTATAGAGGACATCGCGATAATGCGTACTATTCCCAATATGACAGTCTTGGCGCCCAGTGATTCACTTGAAGCGATGAAAGCGTTGGAAGCATCGGTTAACGGCAATAAATCATCGTATATCCGTTTATTTGGCGGAACAGGAATCCCGGTGGTGTATAAAGATGATTATGATTTTGAATGCGGAAAGCCGGTAACCCTGCGTGAGGGTGATGATGTTACAATATTGGCAACTGGTTCAATGGTTGCGCAGTCGTTACTCGCAGCGGAGATTCTGTCAGAGCAGAATGTGTCGTGTGAGGTAATCGACGTTCATACACTTAAACCATTTGATAATGGCATTCTGCGCAATTGTAACAGATCTGTCGTTACTGTTGAAGAGCATAGATTAATCGGCGGCTTGGGTAGTATTGTTGCAGAAGCGTTGGCAATGCAAAAGAGAGATGGCATTGAATTGTTTAGGTTGGGGATCGATGATGATTTCTATCCTGTCCCAGGCAGTTATAACTATCTGCTGGAGCAATGCGGATTGACTGCGGGGCAAATTGCAGAAAAGATAAAAGAAAACTTAAAAAATAATTATGGAGATATTAGACAAAATAATTGAGATTGTTGCATCGACTTGTGAAGTCGAAAAGAGTGAGGTGACAGGCGATAGCGCGGTAGGCGATTTCGTGGCATGGGACTCGATGGGCCACTTGGCTATTCTTACAAGTGTTGAGGAGACGTTCGACATCAGTTTCGAGCCAGAGGAGATGATAGAGCTTGAGGATGTCAACGATATCGCCAAAGCGGTCGAAGAGAAGCTGGCATAATGACGATTGAGCAATTAATCCATAATCACGCGAAGGAGACACCCCTGAAGACAGCGCTTGTTCAAGGGGATGTTGAGATTTCTTATTCGCAGATGTGGTCGGCGATAGAACAGGTCGCCTCATGGCTGTCGGAGAAAGCGTCAAGAGGAGACCGCGTGTTAATAGCTGCCAATAAGGATGTCGGTTTTGTATATACATATTTCGCCGCGCACTTGGCAGGATTGATTGCTGTGCCTGTTGATCCAGACACAAATGAGAAGAGATTAAATCGAATCATTGAAGTCGCCAAGCCTAAATTATTAATCGGTGATTTGAGAAACAGCGGGAGTCGTGAAGTGGTTGGCTTTAACCAACTTTCAGACGGTCAGAACCATACGTTCACAATGCCTCATGAAGACGACATCGCTGATATAATGTTCACTACAGGTACCACCGGATTACCCAAAGGTGTGGCCTTGTCATATAAGAACCAAAAAGCGGCAATGCGTAATATTAACGAATTTGTCGGTAACACAACTGACGACGTGGAACTGCTGGCCCTCCCTATCAGCCATTCGTTCGGTTTAGGTCGTGTGCGTTGTGTCCTTGGCATGGGTGCGACTCTCGTACTGCTGGGGAGTTTTGCCAGTATGAAGAAGTTCTATCGTGAGATAGAGCGTTGTGGCGTTACTGGCTTTGGAATGGTTCCTGCAAGTTGGGCATATATTTTGAGGATGAGCGGTGAGAAGATTGGTCAGTATGCATCTCAATTGAAATACATTGAGGTGGGGTCTGCATTTATGCCGTTAGAAAATAAGCATAGGTTAATGTCGTTGCTTCCCGATACACGCATTTGCATGCATTACGGTTTGACCGAGGCCTCCCGAAGTGCTTTCTTGTCATTTCATGACGATGAGGCACACTTGTTGACAGTAGGCAAACCATCGCCGAACACCGAAATAGCAGTCTTCAACGAGCAGGGCGTTCGCTTGGGAGCGAATGAAGACGGAGAGATTGCCGTCAGAGGTGAGCATGTGTGTTCTGCTTATTGGGATACGAATAGCGGAGATTTTGAGAAAGAGTTCTTTAACGGCTACTTCCGCACCGGCGATTGGGGACACATTGATGACAATGGATACCTCTGCCTCGTGAGCCGAAAAAAAGAGATTATTAATGTAGGAGGCAAGATAGTAAGCCCCATTGAGGTGGAGGAAGTCTTAAACTCTGTTGACGGCATAAAGGAATCGGCATGCGTGGGAGTTCACGACGATGTGCTTGGCGAAGTGGTTAAGGCCTTTTGCGTGTGTTCCGATAACGTGGATTTCGACAGTGTAAAGAAATTGATGACGAAAAAACTTGAGGGCTATAAAATCCCCGCTTTTTTCGAGAGAATATCCAGTTTGCCTAGAACCCATAACGGGAAGATACAAAGGCTCTTGTTGTAAGAGGTTTATATTATATGAAGACAAGCGAATTATTAGCATTGCCACCTTACGTTGTAAGCGATGAAGCCGACGACCTTTTTATGAAGGCGTTGCGGGAAGAAGTCATTTTCCATTATGAGAATAATGAGATGTGTCGCAGATTTTGCGAGCGCAAAGGCTTTAATCCGCACGAGCCATTTACAATAGAGGAGATACCTCCTGTTTCGGTAAACGTGTTTAAGGAACTCGGCTTCAAGTTGAATTCCGTGCCGAAAGACGACCTTGTGTTGGCGCTGCAGTCGTCGGCGACATCAGGCGTGCCAAGTACAATCGTTGTGGACAAAGAAACCGCCAAACGCCAAGCCAAAGCGATGATAAAAGTCGTGGGTGAATTCATAGGGAAGGAGCGTAAGCCATTTCTTGTGATGGATATTGACCCGCGATCATCTTACAGACGTCTGCTGGGCGCGCGCTTCGCCGCTGTGACTGGTTATTTGCGGTTTGCCAACAAAACAGGCTATTTCCTCAAGGCAGACAAAAATGATGTGTCTTACTTCGATGTCGAAGAAATGCAGGAATATGTGCGGGCATTGGACCCGACCCAGCCCGTAGTAGTCTTCGGCTTCACATATATCCTGTATCAGCATGTGCTACAATCCATTAAGAAAGCTGGAACGTCGATAAAACTGCCTCAAGGTTCAAAAATCATTCACATCGGAGGCTGGAAAAAACTCGAGAGTGAAAAAATCAGCAAAGACTTATTCAATGAACAGCTATCAGCGTGCTTCGGCGTAAAGCCGATTGACATAATAGACATCTACGGTTTCACCGAGCAGATGGGCCTTAACTATCCTGACTGTGAATGCGGGTGGAAACATGCGTCATCGTATGTAAGGGTGTTGGTTCGCGATACAGTTACTCACGAGATACTACCTCCCGGCAAAGTGGGACTGCTTGAGTTCATCACGCCACTGCCACATTCTTATCCCGGAAATGCGGTGCTTACTGATGATATAGGTGTTATCGACGCCGGTACATGTGTTTCGGGCCGTGCCGGGACCCGTTTTAAGGTTGTGGGACGCATGAAGAAAGCCGAGGTGAGAGGCTGCGGCGATATCTTGTCGCAAAAACTCACCTTTAAGAAAGAAGCGACAAAGAGTGCTTTCCCAGATAACAACAGGCTTGAGATATATCTTCATGAGCATTCGGTGTCGGCCCAAGAACCTCTTGCTCAAATAAAGGAGATAATAGCTTCATTAAAGGACAGTCAGGAATGGCTGAGCGAGCAACCTGTCGATGCGTTGATAGGCTTGATAGGTGAGGTGGCGAAGAAGTGGGCTACCGATTCTAAATTATCGCGTATCAAAGATAAGGGGCTATTGTTCTTGTCGTCGTGGAGCAATGAGAAGCATTTGCGTTTAATGGCAAGCATGGGGCTTAGGGGCAATCAATATTATCTTGATGGATTCTTGCCATTCCCTGATTCCGATAAGCATTTGTTGAAGGCGAATCCACGGGGTCTTGTGTGCCATTGGCTTGCGGGCAATGTGCAGATATTGGGAATGTTTGCGTTGGTACAGAGCATCATCTCAAAGAATGTGAATTTATTGAAAGTGTCGCGCCGGGATGATGGAGTATTCAATGATATCCTCAGTGAGTTTAAAGGTGTGACATATACCACGGCCGACGGTTATACAATCAGAGGTGACGACTTGTTAAAGACCATCTCGTTAGTGTATTTCGGCCGCAATGCTCTGAAATTGGGAGAGGAAATGTCGAAGTCGGCGGATGTGCGCATTGCATGGGGCGGCCGTGAAGCGGTTGAAGCAGTAACCTCATATCCTGCCAAATATAATGCCGAAACAGTGATTTTCGGGCCGAAACTCTCATTTTCAGTGATAGCAAAAGAAGAACTGTCTTCGCCACAGGCTGCCAAAAAACTGGCAAGAAAAGTTAGCGTAGATGTTTCGGTATTTGATCAAACCGGATGCGCCTCGCCTCACAATCTATATATTGAGGAAGGAGGAAACGTATCGCCGGAGGAATTTTGTGATTTACTTGGTATCTCGATGATGAAAACAGAACGGCAAATTCCAAAGCCGGCAATGTCGCCCGAACAAGTGACACAAATTCACAGCATACGAGATGTTTACGACTTCAAGGGCTTCGTTAAGGAATCTGATACAATGTCGTGGACAATACTCCTTGACGACATGGATGAGATTGACCGACCGGTCTATTCAAGAGTGCTGTTCACTCATAAAGTGAAGAGTATTTTTGACTCCTTAAAATTTATTGACGAGAATATACAGACGATAGGAATTGCTGCTCCCACCGATAAGGCTTTGGCGTTTGCCACTGAAGCCACAAAGAGGGGCGTGGCTCGTCTGCCTTTTATTGGCAGGATGCTGAACTTCGAGATGCCATGGGATGGCGTTTTCCTGTTTGACCACCTCGTGAGGTGGAACACCTACGGTGGCCCATTGCGATGATGATTTCAAGCGAGTGAAGTTTTCATTTTATGTAATCGAGCGGCTATTGCATCAAGAGTGATGTTTCTGTGTGTATCTATTGACGAGAGTGACGTGATTATATTGAGTTTAATATTGAATTATTGAGATGGATTTATCCTTGATTATTCCGGTTTATAATGTTGAGCGGTACTTGCCAATGTGTTTGGAGAGTGTCGTTCAGCAGGGATTGGAGGATTTCGAGGCGATTCTTGTGGATGACGGCTCTACCGACGATTCAAGCAAGATTTGTGATGAGTATGCCGCGCGGTATCCTCAGTTCCGGGTGATTCATCAGGAGAATCATGGGCTAAGTGCGGCCAGAAATGTCGGCATAAAGAATGCCAAGGGAAAATATGTGTTCTTTGTTGATTCCGACGATTTTCTGGCGCCCGGATCGATTGGGCAAGTGCTTGAGAATGCTTTGCGACAGGACGTGGATGTCGCCTGTTTCGGCTCTATTAGTGGCGAGCGGGAAGAACTGACGGCAAAGTCGGCATCACTCGACAATAAACATTGTGGCTCGTCGGAGGTGATGGACGGTGATGAGTATATCGCGACGCACAATTTCCTCGCGACAGTATGGTGGTACATAATAAAGCGCGAGTATCTTCAGTCGCTCAACCTCTTGTTCCCTCAAGGGCGGCGCCTTGAGGACGGGTGTTTCACTCCATTCGTTCTTTTCCACGCAAAGAGGATTGTCCACATCGACGCCGTCGTATATTGTTACGTTGTGCAGCACGGCAGTATAATGCACAACAAGAACAGGCAACGAAATTTCAACATGCTTTCCGACTATGCTTTCGCGGCAAGGACCCTCACCGACGGATTTGAGAGGAACTGTGAGCGGATGTCGGCGCAAACCTCTGGCCGATGGATGGGGCTGGCAAACAGCTACAGCTTCTTCGGACTGCTGAAAGCGTTGCGCCTTGGGGAGGCAAAATATATGATTAAACAGTTAAAGTCGCTGAAGCTCTATCCATTCAATAGGCTATACGAGGTGGATTACCCCGGAAAGAAATGGAAATTGCTGCATTGGCTTATGAATCACGAACGCATATGGCGGGCGTTCAGTGTATTATTTAAGATTATAAAACCATATAAATGAAAAAACTTGCAATCATAGGTGCGGGCGGCTTTGGCCGCGAGGTGGCTTGTATTATCAACAAGATGGCGGAGTGGGACCTTACGGGGTTCTATGACGATGGCGTTGAAGTTGGAACAGATACGGGTTACGGCTTGGTAATCGGGAGTATAAGTGAACTGAACGATGTGCAAGAACCGATCGACGTTGTTCTCGCAATCGGGAATCCCGAAACGGCCAAACAAATTGAGGAACGAATCACCAATCCGCATGTGTCCTTCCCCAACATCATTGATTCCGATGCATATTTCTATGATCGGGATTCACTGAAAATGGGGGAAGGTAATATAATCGGGCCGAACGCCTCAGTCAGTTGCAACGTCACTTTGGGCGACTTCAACGTCCTGAATGTATTTTCCCAAGTAGGGCATGATGTTGTCCTCGGCAATCACAATGTGGTGATGCCATCGGTGAATTTGTCAGGCTCGGTCGTGATTGGTGACGGCAACCTGTTTGGCGTCAAGTCTACTGTTATTCAAGGTATAAAAATCGGGAACAAGGTTACGCTGGCCCCCAATTCAGTGCTTACGCGCAACGCGAAGGACGAAAAGACTTACTTGGGCAATCCCGCGAAAATCTTCATTTGAAATCATAATGGAAAACTGTTTGAACTTTCACCACATAGGAATAGCATGCCGCGACATTGAGGCGACAAAGCCGTTTTATATCGCCCAAGGCTATGTCGCAAGCGAAACGGTCGTCGATTCAGTGCAGAGCGTGAACGTCTGCTTCCTCGACAAAGAGGGAATGCCGCGAATCGAGCTGCTGTCGCCCATTGGCGAGGACAGCCCTGTCGCGCGTACTCTTGAGGCCTCGGGTGTCGCGCCTTACCATATCTGCTATGAGGTCGATGACATGACGGAGGCCATCAAAGGGCTGAAATCCCAGCACTTTATATTGCTGAAAAAGCCTGTGCCGGCCTGCGCCATCGGCAGTAGGGCGGTGTGCTTCCTTTACAGCAAGAACGTAGGCCTTGTAGAACTTGTTGAGAAATGAAATATTTTATATTCCGCAATCAAACTATAGAGCCTTTTTTCGGAGATAGCGACGTGGGCTTTTCCGGCTACGGCGATATCAGCGCCATACCCGACGCCGATAGCTATGTGTGGTTCTATCAGCCGTCAATCGCATCTGACGCAAAAGTTGTCTCTCAAGAAATAAGCAACTATTACGGCAAACTCCAAATGGTGCTGCAGGATATCTCGCAAGGCGCAAGCATTATAGTGTTTACGCTGGATATCCTGTTTAACGTGCCGCTTACAGGCGACGATTTCGACATTCAATCAGCCGTCGGCGACTTCAACGCCAAAATCTTTGATTTGGCCAAAAAGGGCAAGCGCATAAAACTGGTCGATTTCAGCGAATTCACACGCCGTTACCCTGTCGACCAGTTGGTTAACTGGAAGTTCTATTTCACTACACAGGCCGTTCTCAATCCGAAACTGGCCAAAGATTTCAAAGCGTGGTGGGCGCACAAACTGGAAGAAATGGCGCATAACCGCAAGAAATGTCTAGTGCTTGACCTCGACAATGTGCTTTGGGGCGGAGTGATAGGCGAAGACGGAGTCGCTGGAATCAAGATTGGAGGCGACTATCCCGGCAACGCTTTCGCCTTATGGCAACAGGCATTGTTGCAGATGAAGAATTCTGGCGTAATCCTTACGGTATGCAGCAAAAACAACGAAGCCGATGTGCTTGAGGCATGGGAGAAAAACCCGTTTATGGTGCTGCGCAAGGAACACTTCAGCGCCTGGCGAATAAACTGGCGGGATAAGGCGACAAACATCAAAGAACTGGCCGATGAGTTGAACATTGGGTTGGACAGCATGGTCTTCGTCGACGACAACCCTACGGAGCGCGAACTGATACGGCAAGTCTTGCCGATGGTCGAAGTGCCGGAATTCTCAGGCAAGCCCTACGAACTTGTACCCCTGTTCAAAGAACTGGCCGACAAGTATTTCCGAATCTACTCCGTTACCGACGAGGACAAGGTGAAGACTGAGCAATATCGTGCCAACGCTAATCGCAAGGCCGCTCAGGCCGCTTTCGGCAACATGGAGGACTATCTACGGAGTCTGGAGATGAAATTGTCCATTATGCCGGTCAACGACTTCAACCGCTCCCGCATTGCCCAAATGACTCAGAAAACCAATCAGTTCAACCTCACCACTCGCCGTTATACTGAAGCCGATATCAGGCGAATGGAGATGGACGGTTGGATTATTTATTGCGTCAGTGTCTCTGACCGATTCGGCGACAACGGCATTACAGGCGCAATCATACTAAAGCCTCTGAATAAACGCTGTGTCGCTATCGATTCGCTGCTTCTAAGCTGCCGCGTTTTGGGCAAAGGCATTGAATTCGCGTTCCTGCGCTCTGTGCTGAACCTGTTGTACGAGAACGGTGTGGAACAAGTAAAAGCGGAGTATTTAAAGACAGCAAAGAACGCACAAGTTGCCGATTTTTACGACCGTGCGGGCTTCTCTCTCATTAAAAATGAAGACAACGACGATTGCCGCCGCTACGAGATAAAACTTGACGGCCTAAAAGAAACAAACTCAGATTATAAAATATCAATTAATAATTAGTCTTATGAAAGAACGGATATTGGAAATCATGCGCCAATTGTTTGAAAATGACAACATTGACGAATCATGTGTTAAAGAAAATTGCGAAGCTTGGGATTCCCTTCATCACCTGAACTTGGTTATCGAATTGGAAGAGGAGTTCAACGTCGAATTTGAACCAGAAGAGATTGCCTCCATGAGGTCGTTCTCCAAAATACTCGAAATCGTTGAGTCGAAACTGCAGTAAGATTAACATTTGCGATGGAATGCCTGACTTGCAGGAGCGGGGCGGGCGTGGAGATGAGGGCCGGCGGCGACGTCGGCTTTTTTGTTGGTCGGTTGAAAGGCGAAAAAGGTTTTGTGAACGTTAAAAAGGTGTAAAAATGTGCGATTTGACGGGAAACTACGTTTAATATGTGGGGCGATTTGATATTTTTGTGTAAATTTGCAGGTTCAAAAGCAAAGATTTTGACTGATTTTATTGTATAAATTAGTAATGAAGAAACTTTTATATTTGATATATTTGTCTGTGGCACTGCTGGTTGCGGTGTCGTGTAACAACAGCACTCAAGACACGGCCACGGTGTATTACACGGTGTCGACATCATCGACTTTGGTGTCGTCGTTCTCGCTTGGAGGCGACTCGACGTATTTCACCATCGATCAGGACCGCCGTTTGATTTACAACGCCGATTCGCTGCCGGTGGGCACCGATGTGTCGCACATGGCGGTGTCGATGAAATTTGCGTCGACTGTGACCCGAGCCAAGTTCCATGTAACCAATGGCAAGTGGATGAAGGACAGTACGTTCTATTACACGAGCGCTACCACCGACAGCGTGGACTTCACGGGCAAAGTGACACTTGAGGTTACGAGCAACGACGGCGAGTACACGCGTGCCTACGACGTGAAAGTGAATGTACACCGCATGGTGCCCGACACGCTGTACTGGGAACCCTCGGCTCGTCGCAACCTGCCGGGCGCCGCTGGCACGGTCACGGCTCAGCGCATGGCGCGCATGGGTGTCGACGGACCGTTCTATTCGCTGCTGGTGCAGGACGGTAAAGCTGAGGTGTATCGTTCGTCGATGCCTAATTCGTCGAACGTCGAACATGTGGCGACGGTGCCGTTTATGCCTGTCGTGGAGTCGTTTGTCGCTAGTGACGACGCGCTCTATGTGCTCGACCCGAGCCATGCGTTGATGCGTTCGACCGACGGCGTCACGTGGACCGACTGCGGTGTGGCGTGGCTCTCGATTCAGGGAGGCTACGACGACCGCGTGCTGGGCGTGATGCAGGACGGCGCGGTGTATAAGCACGACGAATACCCCCGCCGCAGCAACTTCACGCCGAGCGAGGTGGAACGCGGATTCCCCCTCAGCGGCTCGTCTCCCATGATGCTGGCCGACAATCGCTGGAGCAGCAACCAGCAGGCGCTGATGGCCGGAGGTGTCATGGCCGACGGCACGTTCTCTCGCGACATCTGGGGCTATGACGGCAACCGATGGGGCTGCGTGAGCATCGAAAGCGAGCAATGGGCGCTGCCGGGCCTCAAGGGTGCCGTGCTGGTGCCGTACTTCACCTTTAACGTGAACACAAATACCCATGTGGCCACGAAATATGTCACCTGGCTCGTGATGGGCGGCACGCTGTCCGACGGTTCGCTGAACACCAAAGTCTACTCCTCGCGCGACCAAGGTCTGCGCTGGGGCGTGGCCGACAAGTCGATGCAGCTGCCGGCTTATCTGCCGGCGTTCACCGGCTCGCAGGTTTTCATCGTTTCGCGGACAATGACCGCCAGCGGCATGAAAGCGCCGTCGCGCATCAGCCAACGCACAACCGAGTGGGAGTGCCCGTATATCTACCTTGTGGGCGGACGAAACCAGTCGGGCGCTGTGCTCAACAATGTGTGGGTGGGAGTGGTCAACCGCCTGATGTTCCGCGAGGTACAATAAGACAATCGTAGAGTGATGACTTTGATGAGACACATATTGATGCTTGTCGCGGCGGTGGCGTTGTCGTTGCCGGCCATGGCGCAGGACTATCGTTACGAGATAGGTCCGGCGCTGGGCATCAGCGGCTATCTGGGCGACGTGAACAACAGCAACCTGTTCCGTCATCCCGGCGTTGCCGGCGGCGGGGTGTTCCGTTACAACATCAACAGCCGCTGGGCGGTGAAGGCCAATGCCCTGTATGTGGGCATCAGCGGCAATTCCAAAGACATAAAGACCAAGTTCCCTGGCGACACCGAATACAAATTCCGCGCGCATATGATTGACATGGGAGCCCAGATTGAGTTCCATTTCCTGAACTTCGGCCTGGGCGCGCGCTACAAGAACCTGAAGCGCATCTCGCCATATATGACCGTGGGCCTGGGAGGTGTGCTCTCGTTCGGCAACAAAAACACTGCAGCCGGTTTGGTGTTGCCGCTGGGCGGTGGAGTGAAGTTCCGCGTGAAGGAGCGTTTGAACCTCGGTTTCGAGTTTACGATGCGCAAGTCGTTCAGCGACAAAATCGACGGCGGCATCAGCGACCTCATCGGCATCGATCACGGAATGGCCAAGAACACCGATTGGTACTCAGTGGGAATGTTTACAGTGACCTTTGAGTTCAGTAAGCGTTGCAGCAAATGTCACTATGTGGAATAATGAACGGCAAGAAACAGATATCCAAATGGAACGAAAATATAACATAGATATGGACCGCCTGCCGCAACATGTGGCAATTATCATGGACGGCAACGGGCGATGGGCCAAGGAGCACGGCAAGCAGCGGTCGTTCGGCCATGAGAGCGGAGTGGCAACAGTGAGGCGTATCACCGAAATCGCCAGCGAATTGGGCATCAAGTACCTGACGCTTTACACGTTCTCGACCGAGAACTGGAACCGTCCCGCCGAGGAGGTGGACGCGCTGATGAACCTTATCGTTGTGGCAATCGAGCAGCAGACCCCCGACCTGATTCGCAATAATGTGTGCCTTCAGACCATCGGCGACGTGGCGCGCATGCCGCGTTTCGCGCGGGAGCGTCTCGAGAAATGCGAGGCCGACACGGCTCACTGTACGGGACTTACTCTTATCCTGGCGCTCAGCTACTCGTCGCGATGGGAGATAGTGCGTGCCGCGAGGAACATTGCTTTCGATGTCAACGATGGAGTGATAAACGCCGAGCAGGTCGACGAGGAACTCTTCAAGAGTTATCTAACCACCTCGAGCGTGCCCGACCCCGACCTGCTTATCCGCACGGCCGGCGACACGCGCGTGAGCAATTTCCTGCTGTGGCAGATTGCATACAGTGAACTGTATTTCACCGACAAATACTGGCCCGACTTCGACCGTGCCGATTTCCTCGCCGCACTGGCCGATTATCAGCACCGTGAACGCCGTTACGGCAAAACCAGCGAGCAAATCCAGGCCGCCATGCAAGGCTGAGCCGCTCGGGAGGTGAAACCCATAAAATAGATTTTACTCAGAAAGAAAACGATATGTTTGTAAGAAAGACGATAATAGTTCTGACCATGGCGCTGGCCGCACTCGCAATAACCGCGAGGGCCCAAGAGACACGCGTCGTGGGAGACACCATCTACAACCCGGCCATCATGTTCAACGGCCATCCCACAAAATACGAGATTGCCGGCATCAAGGTCATAGGACTGGAGAACTACGACGACAACGTCATCATAGGTTACTCCGGACTGGCGATAGGCCAGAGAGTCGACATCCCCGGCAACGACCTCAAGCAAGCCGCACGCCGTTTCTGGCGGCAAGGATTGTTCTCGAAAGTGCAGATCCGTGTCGAGAAAACCGTCGGAAACAAGGCTTGGCTCATTTTCGACTTGCGCCAGCAGCCGCGTATCTCGCAGGTGAACTACGTGGGTGTCAAGAGCGGCGAGAAAAAAGATATCCAGCAGCGTCTGGGTACTCTCGTGGGTAACCAGATTACGCCTCACATCGCCAGCCGCATTGAGCAGATTATCGTCAAGTATTACGCCGACAAGGGCTTTGACAAGGCTACTTGCCGTGTGACACAGGCGCCCGACCTGAGCAAGCAGAACGAAGTGCTGGTGACTGTCACCGTCGACAAGCATGAAAAAATCAATGTCCATAAGATTTACATCGAGGGCAACGAGGTGATGAGCGACAGTAAAATCAAGCGCACCATGAAGAAAACCAACGAGAAGGGCATTAAGAACATCCTCAAGTGGTTCAGCCAGAAGAAATTCATCCGCTCCGACTATGAGGACGACAAGGGACGCATAATCGACAAGTACAACGAGCTCGGTTACCGCGACGCCAAAATCGTTTGGGACTCGGTGGCCTCCTACGACGACAAGACGGTCGACATCTACATGCGTGTTGAGGAAGGAAAGCGCTACTATATCAAGAACATCAACTGGGTGGGTAACACCATCTATCCCACCGCCGTGCTGAGTAACGTGCTGGGCATGGAGAAAGGCGACGTCTACAACCAGAAGCTGCTGTCGAAACGTACATCCGACGACGATGACGCCGTGGCCAACATGTACCTCAACAATGGTTACCTCTTCTTCCATATTGTGCCAACCGAAACCAAAATCGAAGGCGACTCCATCGACCTGGAGATGCGAATCTATGAGGGAAAACCCGCTCGCATCAACAAGGTGGTAATCAACGGTAACGACCGCCTCTATGAAAAGGTGGTGCGTCGTGAGTTGCGTGTGCGCCCAGGTGAGTTGTTCAGCAAAGAGGACCTTGTGCGCTCGGCGCGTGAGATTGCCCAGACAGGACACTTCGACCCTGAGAAGATGGACATCCGTCCCGAGCCCAATGAGGAGGACGGCACCGTCGACATCATTCTCAATCTCGAGTCGAAGGCCAACGACCAGGTGGAGTTCAGCGCCGGATGGGGCCAGACAGGTATCATCGGTAAGTTGACTCTGAAATTCACCAACTTCTCAATCAAGAACCTCTTCCACCCGTCGCGCTACCGCGGTATTATTCCGCAGGGCGATGGACAGACGTTCTCAATCAGCGCGCAGACCAACGCCAAGTACTATCAGGCCTACTCGCTTTCGTTCCTCGACCCGTGGTTCGGTGGCAAGCGACCCAACTCGCTGTCGGTGAGCGCGTTCTATAGCCGTCAGACCGGTATCAACTCGTCGTTCTACAACCGCCAGTACACCAACTACATCAACACCTTGGCTGCCAACAGTCTATATGGCTATGGTTACGGCTACAACGGCTACAACTATGGCTATGGTAACGGTTATAACTACTATGAGAACGCTTACGACCCCAACAAGTACCTGCAGATGGCCGGTATCACCGTGGGATTCGGTAAGCGACTCAAGTGGCCCGACGACTTCTTCACCCTTACCGCCGATGTCTCGTACCAGTGGTACAGTCTGAAGAACTGGGAGTATCTTTATTATATGAACAACGGTGTGTCCAACTCCATCGTGTTTGGCATTACGCTGGCGCGCAACAGTATCGACAACCCGCTGTACACACGCCGTGGTAGCATTTTCGAACTCTCGTTCCATGCTACACCGCCGGCAGCCTTGTTCGGCAAAAAGGACTGGGCGGCATTGAGCGCTTCCGGTACCGAGGCTTCGAAGAAAGAACTCTATCGCTGGATTGAATATTGGAAATTCAAGTTCAAGGCACGTACCTATACACCGCTTACCGACCCCAACGGCCGGTGGACGCTTGTGCTGATGACGCGAGCCGACATTGGTCTGCTCGGCAGTTGGAACCGTCACCTGAAGTCGCCATTCGAGACCTTCTACGTGGGCGGCGACGGTATGAGCGGAAGTTATACCTATGCCACCGAGACAATCGCCCTGCGTGGTTACGAGAACGGTTCGCTTACACCTTGGGGAAGCGAGGGTTACGCCTACGACCGCTTCGCTGTTGAGCTCCACTTCCCGCTTATGCTCTCTACCAGCGCCACCATCTATCCGCTCGTATTCCTTGAGGCCGGTAACGCATGGACCAGCGTGAGCAAGTTCAACCCGTTCGACATGAAACGCTCGGCAGGTGTGGGTGTGCGCGTCTTCCTGCCGATGCTCGGTATGATGGGTATCGACTGGGGATACGGCTTCGACACGGTCTTCGGCAAGAAGGGCGGCAGCAACTTCCACTTCGTGCTCGGACAGGAGTTCTAATTTAAACTTTCCCCATTGGTTTGCGTCAAAAGGGTCAAGAGAAAAAATAACAAAAACATTAAAACATAAAGTAGATTATGAAGAAAGTATTATTGATTGCCATTGCGCTTGTGGCGTGCATGGGAACCGCCAAGGCGCAGAAGTTCGCCTTAATCGACATGGAGTACATTCTAAAGAACATCCCCGCCTACGAGATGGCCAACGAACAGTTGAACCAGGTGTCGCAGCGGTGGCAGCGTGAGGTCGACGAACTGAAAAAAGAGGCCTCAACAATGTATAAGAGCTATCAGGCCGACATGGTGTTCCTCACCGACGACCAGAAGAAAAAACGCGAAGAGGCCATTATGGCTAAGGAAAAAGAGGCTTCGCAGCTCAACTACAAGTATTTCGGCCCGCAGGGCGAGTTGTTCAAGAAGCGTCAGTCGCTCATGAAGCCTATTCAGGACGACGTGTACAACGCAGTCAAGAAGGTGAGCGACGACAAGGGATACCAGGTGGTGTTCGACCGCGCCTCGTCTCAAAGTATTATCTATGCCTCGCCGCGTATCGACATCAGCAACGACGTGCTCGATCGACTCGGCTACGCAAAGTAACGATTATTATTAATCAAAAACAGTTATAACATTTACACGACTAAACAATTATGTTCAAGAAATTTCTTGTGATGGCGCTGGTCGCTATCCCTATGATGGTTCAGGCTCAAGGCCTTAAGTTCGGTTCGGTTAGTCCCACGGAAGTGGCTATGCTTATGCCAGAGTATTCCTCGGCCCAGGCTGCACTCAAGCAGAAGAGCGACGAGTTCGACAAGCAGATTAAGCCCGTGATGGATGAATACGAGAAGCTTCTCGGTGAATATCAGACTCTCGAGAAGAACAAGGCCGGTGACACCGCTCTTGAGGCTAAGTACAACCAGATTGCCGACGTTCAGAAACGTATCCAGGACTTCCGTCAGAAAGCCAGTGAGGATCTGCAGAAGGACCAGGAGACATATATGGGACAGATTCAGCAGAAACTCAACAATGCTATACAGCAGGTGGGTGCCGAAGGCGGATATGCCGGAATCATCGATTCGGGCACTCTGCTCTATCGCGGCGCTCAGATTGAAGATGTCACCCCAAAGGTAAAAGCTAAACTCGGCATTAAGTAATACGCTGTAATTAAGTGAATAAAGCGCGGTGGTGGAGCGGTTGTGCATGCAGCTGCCTCACCGCCGTCATTTTCTTTCCATAATGCAAATGAAACGGACAATTCTCTCGCTGATGTTGCTGATGCCTATCGTGATGATGGCGCAGAACTCAATCGCAACGGTCAACAGGCAGGCTGTCTTCGACGCTATGCCTGCCGCGGTGGAGGCTACAAAGACGCTCGCCGAGCGAAACGAACGCTATCGCAACGAGTACGCGACACTGCAGGCCGATTTCAATAAGAACTTTGCGGCATATCAGCGACTCAACGCCGACGCGGCAACTCCGCCGTCGATTCTTGAGCGGCGGCTCAAGGAAATCCAGAGCGACAACGCCAAAATCGATTCTTTCCTCGAGGATTGCAGGAAAGACATCGAAGGGTTCAAACAGCAACTCGAACAGCCCATCTACGACGAAGTGGACGAGGCTATTGCCGCTGTGGCGCGGGAGATGAATCTCACCTATGTCTTCGATGTCTCGGTCACTCCGCTGGCTTACCGCGCGCCCGAGGCAGTCGACATTACCGACGCTGTCAAGCGGAAACTGGGCCTCCGCTGAGTCCCTGAATGCAACAAATGAATTCAATCAACATCAAAAGTCCAGTTTACTAATGTACACTTTTACTACTCCCGAAAAACTGCTCATGGGCACCAATGTCGTGGCACAGGCTAGCGACGTGTTCAACAAGGTGGGACGGCACGCTCTCATCGTCACAGGTCCCAATGTGGGAAAGTCGACAATGATTGCGACCCTCGAGCGAACGCTCGACCGCGACCGTGTGAAATACACCGTAATCGACACTATTAAGGGTGAGCCCACAACGTCGATGATTGCTCAAGGCGTGGAGGCTTACCGCGAGTCGGGGGCCGACTTCATCATCGGTCTCGGCGGCGGAAGTCCGCTCGACGCCGCGAAAGCCATTTCGGCCATGACCACGCTCGAAGGCTCGATCGAGGACTACAAGGGACAGGATATCGATGTGCCGCTGCCGCCAGTGGTATGCGTACCCACCACATCCGGCACCGGAAGCGAGGTGACACGCTACACAATTATCACCGACGACAAGTCAGGGGTGAAGATGCTGCTGCAAGGCAAGAGCATGCTGCCAAAGGTGGCAATAGTCGATTTCACCTTCGCCAACGGATGCCCGCCGCACATCACCACCGCTACCGGACTCGACGCACTCACTCATGCCATAGAGGCTTTTATCAGCATCAATGCGCAGCCGCTGAGCGACGCTCTGGCTCTGAGCGCCATTAAACGCATTTTCCGTTACCTGCCCACGGCTTACCGCAACGGCAGTGACCAAAGGGCAAGGCGGGAACTCTCCATAGCGGCCACTCAGGCCGGAATAGCCATCAACAACTCAAGCGTGACGCTCATCCACGGCATGAGCAGGCCGCTCGGGTCGATGTTCAAGGTGCCTCACGGATTGGGCAACGCAATGATTCTTCACACCTGCCTCGACGATATGGAGATGGCCGCAAGGCATAATCTGGCACGTATCGCCACTTACCTACGCATACATGCTGTCGACGAAATCGACGCCAGCGAAAAGTTTGTGCAGGAGGTCGACACCCTGCTTTCGAGGCTCGACGTGCCCTCGCTCAAGGAGTATGGGATCGACGAGAAGGCCTACCTCTCGGCCATTCCACGCATGACGCTCGACGCCATAGCCAGCGGCAGCCCTTCGCACGCACCCCGCGAGTACACCGCCGACGACATCGCCTCGCTTTACCGCAAGGCCTTCAAGTAAACAAGTAACGAATAACAAATTACAAATGAAAAAGATAGTATTAAGCGGAATACGACCCACTGGGCAACTGCACTTGGGAAATTATCTGGGCGCTCTCCAGAAATTTGTGAAGATGCAGAACGACCCAGAGTTTGAGAATTATTTCTTCATCGCCGACCTGCACGCGCTTACAACAAACCCTGACCCGGCGCAACTGCATGAGAACGTGCGCAATGTGCTGGCCGAGTATATTGCGGCCGGACTCGACCCCGACAAGTCGACGCTCTTTGTCCAAAGCGACATACCGGAGATTCCGGAACTCTACCTGCTGCTCAACATGCACGTGGGAATAGGCGAGCTGATGCGCACAGCAGCGTTCAAGGATAAGGCGCGCAAGCAACTGGGCATCACAACGGCTGCTTCCGACGACGATGAGGACGTGGCAAAGGAAATAATTGGCAACAACAGCAACAAGCGTGTGAACGCCGGATTGCTCACTTATCCCACGCTCATGGCGGTCGACATACTTATCCAGCAGGCACACTATGTGCCCGTGGGAAAGGACCAGGAACAGCATCTTGAGCTGACACGACGATTCGCACGACGGTTCAATTCCTTCTACGGTGTCGACTTCTTCCGCGAGCCGCAGAACTTCAACTTCGGCGGCGCTCCAGTGAAGGTGCCAGGACTCGACGGCAGCGGAAAGATGGGGAAGAGCGAAGGCAACTGCATCTATCTCGCCGATGAGGAGAAACCGTTGAGAAAGAAGGTGATGCGTGCCGTTACCGATGCCGGACCCACTGAGCCAAACCAACCCATGGCCGAGCCGGTGGCAAACCTGTTCACCATCCTGAAACTTGTGTCCACACCCGACAAGGTGCAGTTCTTTACCGACGCCTACAACCGCTGCGAGATTCGCTACGGCGACCTGAAGAAGGAAATAGCCGAGGACATCCTCGCAATCACCACTCCCATACGCGAGCGCATCAACGACATCAAGAACGACGACGCTTACCTCGCACGAGTGTTGCGTGACGGTGCCGAGAAAGCACGCGCACGAGCCTCGAAGACTCTCGCCGAGGCCCGCGAAATCATGGGCATCAAGCGCTTTTAGTGCAATGTGAAATAGAGGATGTAATGTCCGCATATGAAGTCCCCCGATGTCGGCACCTGCCGCCACCGGGGGATTTTGCGTTGTTGTCGGCCTGATATCGCCTTCAGCCAAACAATCGTAGATTAAGGTAACGGTTACTTCAACCGCTTCGGGAGGTCGGGCTCGCCTACAATCCAGATGATGTCGCCCGTGAGGAAGCGCAGCGATGGGGTAGGGGTGATGAAGTTCTCTTCGTCGCCCTCGGCCTCAGGGTCGCGCTGAACGGCCACGAGCAGAGCACCGTAGTCCTCGTGCAGTCGCGCCTCGCCCAGAGTCTTGTCGGTCAGAGGAGAGTTCTCGCTGATGGCGAAGTGGAGCAGTTCCACTTTCTGCGCCACCTTCGGCGCGGTCTCCTTTGCCTCGACAAGCGGAAGCAGTGTGGCAATCTGTTCGTCGTTGCCAATCACGCCGAGCAGGTCGCCCGGGAAAATGCGCATTTCGCCGCCTGGCACGGGGTGGACAGTCTCTCCGCGCTGAATACTCGCCACATTCACACCGTACTTGCGGCGCAGGTCGGCGTTTTTCAGTTTCTCGCCCACGAACGGACATTTGTAGCCCACAGTCATATAAGCAAGGTGGAGGTCGCTCACGAGCGTGTTGTCCTTGCCGGTGCGGCGGTTCTCACGCTGGTTCATGTTGTTCACGAAGCGGCTCTCGATGCGGCGGATACGCTTGATAAGCAATGGAGAGAACACAAGCGACATCAACAAAATAAACCCGATGGCCAGCACCAAACTCATCTCACTGGTGTACAGGCCGTAAAGCAGCGACATGATGTATAGCAACGCCAGCACTATGCTTACAATGGTCAGCACCGAGATTGGCACCCAGGAGATGCGGCCGCCGCGTGCGAGCAGTTCCTGGCGTTGTTTCTTACCGCGTGTCGGAATGATGATGGCCAGCAGGAACGGCGAGAGCATCAGCAGCGACAGTCCGGCCGTCAGATGTTTGCCCCATGGGTGATGTATCGTCTTGATTACGACGTCAATCAGGTAATAGCGTAATAAGAATATAAGAGCAATAATCACCACCGAGTAAAGAAGCAACCGCAGCAGGTAGCCCTTCACCAACTTGCCCCACATCTGTTTGCTTTCGCTCTTCTCGCTCGTGCTGGCGTTCGCGCTGTAGCCTTTCAGCAGCGTCTGCCAGCTTGAGGGCATACGGCGCTCAACCCAATTGTAGCACGGCTCCGCGCTCTTGATGAAAAAAGGCGTGAAGAAAGTGGTGATCACACTCACCGTCACGATGATAGGGTAGAGGCTGGGGTCGAGCACTTTCAGCTGTGTTCCCAGTGTGGCGATGATGAACGAGAACTCGCCGATTTGTGTCAGCGTGAAGCCGCTCTCCATAGCCACTTTCAGCGACTGGCCGGTGGCGAGCATGCCAAAAGTGCCGAACACAATCATGCCAATCACCACCACGACACCCAATAGCAGGATGGTTTGCCAGTGCTGCACAATCACATTGGGGTCGACCATCATGCCCACCGAGATGAAGAACACGGCACCGAAGAGATTCTTCACTGGCTCCACAATGCGCTCTATGCGCTCAGCCTCGGTGGTGCCAGCCAGGATACTGCCCATCACAAACGCGCCCAAGGCTCGCGAGAAGCCCGACTCCACCGAGTAAATAACCATCAGGAAGCACAGGCCCATGGCTATGATCAGCAGCATCTCGTCGGTGATGAGACGGCGGAAACGGTTGAACAGCGAAGGCAGCAGGAACACGCCCACCAGGAACCACATGATCAGGAAGAACGACAGTTTCAGTATCGACATCAGCATCTCGTCGGCGGCCACGGTTTTATTGATGGCAATCGACGAGAGCACGACAAGCATCACCACGGCGAACAGGTCTTCGACTATGAGCACTGCCAGTACCTTCGGAACGAATTTCTTCTGCCGCATGTTAAGGTCGGTCAACGCCTTGATGATGATGGTGGTCGACGACGTCGAGACAAGCGCTCCAAGGAAGAGGCTGTTGACGGCCGAATAGTGCATCGTCGTCTTGCCGACAAGGAAGCCCGTGGCCATCATGCCCAGCATCAAAATCAAGGCCGTGACTATGGCGCTGCCGCCCGCATTGATCAGTTTTTTGAAACTGAATTCCAAACCCAGCGAGAACAGAAGCACGATAATACCTATCTGTGCCCAAAACTCAATGTTTGCCTCGTTCACTACATTGGCCACATAAGGGAAATGCGGGCTGGCGAGAAAGCCGGCCACGATGTATCCGAGTACAACAGGTTGTTTTAGCAGTTTGAATACAATGGTCGCTGCCGCAGCAAGCACCATAATCAGCGCCAGATCGCCTATCAATGCTTCAATGTTCATTTTCGCTTGGTTTTAAATAGAGGTTCTATACAACAAGCTGATATAGAACCTCCATGATTAATTGAAATATTTTTTACCAGATAATTGCACGCTCCGAGGCATCGCGCCACATCTTGTCGCCAGGCTTTACGTCAAAGGCCTTGAAGAAGGTGTCGATGTTGCGAAGCGTCACGTTCACGCGGTTGCGGCCCAGCGAGTGGGGGTCACTCTTGGTCTGCTGGTACTCGGCTTCGGGAGAGCTGTTCTCGGCCCAGATGCGGCCATAGCTCAGATAGAAGCGCTGCTCGGGCGTGTAGCCGTCGATTTTCTTGCCTTCGCGGGCTTGCGGAGTCTTCATGAATGCGTCGTACGAGATGCGGAGGCCGCCCTGGTCGGCGATGTTCTCGCCGAGGGTGAGGTGGCCGTTGGCGTGCTCGGTGCCGCTGATTATCACCTCGTCGAACTGTGCCGCCAGTTTCTCGGCCGAGGCGTTGAAGCGCTCGGTGTCCTCTTCGGTCCACCAGTCGGTCATATTGCCCTGGAAGTCGAAGGTGCGGCCTTGGTCGTCAAAGCCGTGGGTCATTTCGTGGCCGATTACCACTCCGATGGCTCCGTAGTTAACGGCGTCGTCGGCCTTCGGGTCGAAGAACGGGGCTTGCAGGATGGCTGCTGGGAACACAATCTCGTTGTTCAGTGGGTTGTAGTAGGCGTTCACCGTCTGCGGTGTCATGCCCCACTCATCGCGGTCAACGGGCTTGTTCCATTTCTCGAGGTTGCGCTTGGTCGACCACAGCGAGGCCGCTGCCATGTTGTCGTAGAGCGACAGCGACGGGTCAATCTGGAGTGCCGAGTAGTCTTTCCACTTGTCGGGATAACCTACTTTCACGGTGAACGAGTTGAGCTTGACGAGGGCGTTGACTTTGGTCTCGTTGCTCATCCAGTCGAGCGAGGCAATGTGCGAGGCGAGCGACTTGCGCAGGTTGTTGATCAAGGTCAGCATCTTGTCCTTGCTGTCGCCGGCGAAGTATTTCTCGACATAGAGTTGGCCCACAGCCTCGCCGAGTACGCCGTTGGGGAGGCCCATGGCGCGTTTCCAGCGTGCTTTGCGCTGTTGCTGGCCGCTGAGCATCTTGCCGTAGAACTCAAACGAGGTCTCGCCGAAGTCGTCGCTCAGGTAACCAGTGGCCGAAGTGACAATGCCGCCGGCCAGATAGTCGCGGATTTCCTGTTCGCTCAGGGTCGACATCAGTTTGTCGGCTACAGCCATCACCTTGGGTTGCTCAAGAATCACCATGTCAACGTCGGGCAGACCCATCAGCGCGAAGTAGCGTTTCCAGTCAATCGACGGATAGTCGGTCTGCAGCTGGGCCACAGTGCGGGGGTTGTAGAGCTTGGAGATGTCGCGCTGCTCGGCGCGGGTCATCATGGCCTCGGCAAACTTATACTCGATGTTGTAGATGGTCTTGGCTGCACGCTTGGCGTCTTTCTTCTTGTAGCCGGCCATCTCGAGCACTTTCGCCAGGTAGTTGCGGTAGGCCTCCTGGATCTTCTTCGACTCGGGGTCGGTCTTGAGGTAGTAGTCACGGTCGGGCAGGCCGCTGGTGCCGCCGCTCATGTAGAGCACGTTCATCGTGCTGTTGGTCAGGTCGGCCTCAACTCCTATGCCGAAGAACGGATTGCCCAGGTGCATGTGGGCATGGGCAATGAAGGGAGTGAGCTCGGAGCGCTTGAATGAGCGCGCCCAGTCGAGGTCGCGCTTCAGCGGACCTGCGCCCTCTTGGTTGAGGCGTGTGCTATCCATGGCCAGGGCGTAAAGGTCGGTCACTTTCTGACCAACGGTGCCGGGAGCGTGGCTCTCTTTGGCAAGGTTGTCGAAGAGTTCTTTCAACTGGTCGCGGTTCTTCTCGGCCAGCTCATTGAACACACCGTAGCTCGAATACTCAGCCGTGAGCGGGTTGGCCTTCATCCAGCCGCCGCCGGCATACTGGTAGAAGTTGTCACCAGGTTTTACCGAGGTGTCGAGATCGGCGAGGTTGATTCCGTGATTCTGCGCAGCGCCTGTCAGTGCCAGTGCCACAGCAGCGATTGTCAATAAAATCTTTCTCATAAAAATCTTTTCTCGTTAACTGTTAATGGTTTATGCTATTATATGTGGTTTGCATTGTGTCATCTCTTTTAAAAGCATGATATGCGTTGAGCATCGTGGAGCGAGAAAGTATGCCTTGGGGCTTGTAATAGTTGTAAAGCGACCGAGCCAAACCGAGCCTCACCTCGCGATTGGGGACGGTGCATGATGTCGGTCTTGTCGACATAGTAATAGTTCTCTTTACGTATAATCTCAAACGACGGTATGCCTACGGGGTATCTTTTTCTCGTTTCCATATCAATGTCAATTGATTTCAACCCGCAAAGATAGTGATTTTTCAGAAAACCACAAAATATCAGGCAAAAATATCAGGCAACGAGTTTCAGACGCAGGGTGTTGAGAACTACGCTGATGCTCGAAAGGGCCATAAGGGCGCTCGCCCACGCCGGGTTCACCGAGAAACCGTTCACTGGAATCAACACGCCGGCTGCCAAAGGTATCGACACGGCGTTGTAGATAAACGCCCAGAACAGGTTCTGGCGTATCATGCCCACCGTTTTGCGCGACAGTTTCATCGCCTGCGGCAGGCGGTTCAGGTCGTCGCTCATCAGCGTCACCTGCGCCACATCCATCGCCACGTCGGTGCCGCGACCCATCGCTATGCTCACGTTGGCTGCGGCGAGGGCCTGCGAGTCGTTGATGCCGTCGCCCACCATCGCCACCGTCTTTCCGGCCAACTGGTAGTTCCTCACCTGGTTCTCTTTGTCCTGCGGCAGCACCTCGCTGCGGTATTTCGCAATGTTGGACTTATAGGCCCAGTACGATGTCGCTTTCTCGTTGTCGCCGCTCATCAGGCACACCTCCACGCCCATGTCCTGAAGCGCCGAAATCGCCTGCGGTGCGCTCTCCTTGAGTGTCTCACGTTCCTCGATGTCGAGGTCGGCCGCTTGGGTGAGGTCGACATCGGCGTTGGGCACGGTGAGGGTCCCGGTCTTGTCGATTACCAGTGCGTCGACGCGGCACAGTTGCTCCAGTGCGGTGGCGTCTTTGATGAGGATGCCGCGCTGAGCCGCTTTGCCTATGCCCACCATCAGGGCCGTGGGGGTCGCCAGACCCATGGCGCAGGGACAGGCGATTACGAGTACACTCACGGCGCAGAGCACTCCCGTGGTCACCTTCTCAGTGCCGCCTATTCCTATCCACAGCGCGGCTGTGACGGCGGCCAGTAGAAGCACAGCGGGCACGAACCAGCGCGCCACTCGGTCGATGGTGCGCTGCACGGGCGCTTTCGAGCCTTGTGCGCGCTGCACCATCTCAATCATGGCCGCCAGCGTGGTGTCTTCGCCCACTCTCGTGGCGGTGAAGCGGGCTGTTCCTTTCTTGCTCATCGTTCCGGCCAGCACCTTGTCGCCTTTCTCTTTCTTCACCGGCACGGGTTCGCCGGTAATCATGCTCTCGTCGACCCATGCCTCGCCTGTGGCGACGGTGCCGTCGACGGGCACGCGCTCGCCGGCACGCAGCTCCAGCACGTCGTTTTTCTGTATGGCGGCAACGGGCACCTCATGCACCTCGTCGCCTTCCACCACGCGCGCGGTTTTGGGTCGCAGACCCATCAGCGAGCGGATGGCCTTCGAGGTCGAGGCTTTCGCGCGCTGTTCGAGCAGTCGAC